>NZ_JBITRU010000014.1:32177-194307 GCF_044540255.1 Streptomyces sp. NPDC086080 | reverse complement strand
TTCTGGCCGGGTTGTCGGCTGGGTTCTCGGTCGGGGCCGTGGTCGGGAGCCCGGCCCGTCGGACCGAGACGTGGGCCGGGCCGCTGCCCGGGGCGCTGACTGGGCCCTCGTCCGAGCCCCGGGCCGGGGCGCCGGCCGGGACGCCGGCCGGGCTCCCGTCAGAGACGCCGGTGGCGGGTTCCCGGCGGTCGGCGCGCAGGCCCGCCAGCAGCAGGACGGCCGTGACGGTGATACCGAGGGCGTTGGCGGCGGCGATCCCCGCTACGCCCCAGTGGCCCACGGTCACGGCGCCGGTCAGCGACGTCACGGCGATGCCGGCCGCCATCACGCCGACGGGGTACCAGCTGGGGCGGCCCGCCGAGAAGTAGCAGCGGACGAAGGCCCCCACGAGGGTCTGGCCGAGCAGACCGAGGGCGTACACGCGCATGACGTCCGCCGTCGCGGCGGTGTCGGCGGCGGTGAACGCGCCCCGCTGGAAGAGCAGTCCGATCATCTGAGGGGCACAGGCGATCACCGCGCACATGCCCAGCAGCACCACACAGGAGGCCAGGACCAGGTCCCGCTCCACGCGGGCGCGGGCCCGCCCGGTGTCGCCGTCCGCGAGGGCACGGGCCACCACCGGAAAGGTGACGGTGCACACCATCAGCGACAGCGTCATCGGGATCTGGGCGACCTTCTGCGCGTAGTTCAGGTGCGAGATGGCCCCGGCGGGCAGAGAGGACGCCAGGAAGCGTTCGACGAGGACCTGCGACTGACGGCACAGCGCGAACAGCAGCACGGCGGCGATCAGGGCGAACCGCACCGGCCGCGCCACCTCGTCGGCCGGTGCGGTGGCGGTGGGCTGTGCCGTGCGTGAGACCAACTGCCGCCAAAACGAAGGCAGTTGGACTGCGACCATCAGGCAGCCGCCCACCGCGACCCCGACCGCGGCGGAACGCACCCCCCACTCCCCACCCAGCAGGAACATCATCGCGACGATGCCCGTGTTGTAGGCGACGTAGATCGCCGCCGGCGCGAGGAACCGGCGGTGCGCCCGGAGCGCGGCGCTGCAGTACCCGGCCAGCCCGAACGCCAGCAGGCTGATCGCGGTGAGCCGGGTGCAGTCGACGGCGAGACGCGGATCGGGCAGGCCCGGCGCCAGTACCCGGACCAGGTACGGAGCCCCGGCGGCGGCCAGCGCGGCCACCGCGGCGAAGGCCAGGCACAGCCGGGGCAGGGTCGCCCGGACCAGATCGCGCACCGGGTCGCCGGGCACGCCCCGGGCGCGCCCGGCCAGCGCCACACTGAACGCGGGGATCAGCGCGATCGCAAGACCGTCCTCGATCAGCAGCGTGGCGGCGATCTCCGGCACGGTCCACGCGACGAGGAAGGCGTCCGTGTCGCTGCCGGCCCCGAACAGCCGCGCCAGCGACTGGTCCCGCACCAGCCCGAGCACCGAGCCGGCGATGGACAACGCCGCGGTGACCAGAGCGGCCCGGGCGAGGAACCCCCGGGACGCCGTGCCTCCCGGCTCCTCGCCGTCGCCCGCCCCGGCCGGGCGCGACCCCGGTCCACCGGCCGTACGCCCGCCCGTCGCGGGGCGGAGGACCAGGTCGGCACCGGGCGCGCCCGGTGGGCGTCCGTCCGTCATGAGGCCGCCGGGCTCCGGGGCACCGGGGCCCGGGCCGGCCGGCTGGGAGGGCAGTGCCGTCATCGCGCCACGGCCTCCTCGAGCCGCCCGGGAACCGCGTCCCGGCGGGCGGTGTCCGGGCGTTCGTCACGGGGGAGGGCCCACCACGCCGTCAGGCCCAGGGCCATGCCGGTCAGAACCGTCGAGGGGCCGCCGATGTCGCCGTACACGAAGTCGGTCAGCTGCCAGAGCAGCAGGCCGCAGGCGATCAGGGCACAGTCGAGGCCGGGGCCGCGACGGCGGACCCGCAGCAGTCCGCGCACCGCGCACACCAGCAGCGCCAGCCAGCTCCCGGTGAGTGCCGTCAGCCCGATCAGGCCCTGCTCGCTCAGCACCAGCAGATACATGCTGTGCGGCGAGAGCAGCGCCTGCTTGTGGTACGTCTCGCCCGCGCCCTCGATGTCGCTGCCCGAGGACAGCGCCAGCGTCGCGTGTCCGTCGCGGTACTCCGGGAAGCCCTTCAGCCCCACGCCGGTCAGCGGGTGTTCGCGCCACATGCCGGTGGCCGCCGCCCACAGGGTGTACCGGTCGACCACCGACTGGTCCGGGGCGTCGGCGACCTGGGTGATGCTGTCGATCCGCTCCTGCAGCATCACCGTACCGACCCCGAACCCGCCCATCAGGATCACCGCGGAGGCGACCACCACCGCCCCCACCTTCAGCGCCCGCCGCAGCCCCGCCAGGGCCAGCTGCACGCCGCACGTCAGCGCGGTCGCGATCCAGGCGCCCCGGCTGAAGGACAGCGCCAGCGGCAGCACGAGCAGCACCGCGCACCCGGCCGCGGCCGCCCGCTGCCACAGCGGCGCCCGCCCCAGCGCGAGACCCACCGCGCACACCAGGCCCAGCGACACCGCCGTGGCCATGCCCATCACGTCCTGCGCCCCGAAGGTGCCGACCGCCCGGACCGTCTCGCCCTGGTAGGAGGCGCCGGTCCCGGTGACGTACTGATGCACGCCCACGGCCCCCTGCCACAACGCGAGCCCCACGAACGACCAGGCCAGCACCCGGAAGTCGGCCCGCCCCCGGAGCAGCACCAGCACGGCCACCGGGACCAGCACGAAGACCTGCAGATAGCGGCCCATGCCGCCGAGCCCCGCCGCCGGCGAGCCCGCCCCCATGGCGGCGAGCGCCAGCCCCACGACCGGCAGCCCCAGCACCACCGCCGCACGGGGCGACAGCGGGCGTCGCCGTTCGCGCAGCAGACGGATCAGGCAGTACCCCACCACCAGCGCGGACACCACGTCGGCCGGCCCCGCGCCGTCCCCCGTCGGCGGCAGGGCCGGCAGCGCGACCACCGCCACCAGCGGCAGCACCGGCCCGAGCGCGGCGGCGCGGCGCGGCAGCGGGAGGAGGACGTGGCTCACGTGTCGTCAGCTCCCCGTCGGACGGACCAGCGTGGCCGCGGTGCGCAGCAGGATGCAGACGTCCTGCCACAACGACCAGTCGTCGATGTAGGCGTTGTCGAACCGGCAGCGGTCCTCGATGGAGGTGTCGCCGCGCAGCCCGTGGATCTGAGCGAGCCCGGTGATGCCGGTACGCATCCGGTGCCGGGCCGCGTAACCGGGGTAGGTCTGGCTGAACTGAGCGACGAAGTAGGGACGTTCGGGACGCGGGCCGACCAGGCTCATGTCGCCGCGGAGCACGTTCCACAGCTGGAGCAGCTCGTCCAGCGAGGTGCGTCGCAGCATCCGGCAGAACCGGCGCATCTCGTTCTCGTCGGCCACGCTCCACCGGGTCGCCGACTCGTGCTCGTCGACCGGGCGGTGGGTGCGGAACTTCAGCAGCGTGAACGGCTTGCCGTCGCGGCCGATGCGCTCCTGCCGGAACACCACGCCCGGCCCGTCCCAGATCCGCAGCGCCACGGCGCACACCAGCAGCAGCGGGCTGACCAGCAGCAACAGCGTTGCCGACACCGCGATGTCGAGCATCCGCTTGCCGAAGCCGCCCCCGCGCGCGGGGGCGAGGTCCAGCCGCCGGCAGGAGAACCCGGCCAGCCGCTCCCGCGCCGGGTACGGCGCCGTGTCCGCGTCGACCTCCCACACCACGCACCCCGCGTCGGCCAACATCCGCAGCAGCGACCCCTGTTCGGCACGTACCGAGGGGTGGACGGTGAGCACCGCCCGTACCCCGTTCTGGATGACGGCCCGCTCGACCTCCTCATCCGTGCGCAGCACCGGCACGCCCTCGCCGCCTTCGGCCTGCGCGGCGACGATCCCCACCGGCCGTACCCCGCACCGCGGATGGCGCAGCACGGCGGCGGCCACGCGCTGCGCGGTCGCCACCGGCCCGACGACGAGCGCGGTGTGCGGATGCCGGCGCAGCGCCGCGCGCCGCCGTCCGTGCACCACCGCGCGCAGGACGCAGCCCGCCGTCACCTGGGTGGCGAGGCCGGTCAGCACGGTGCCGGCGGACAGTGCCTGCTCCGGCCGGTACGCCGCCCACAGCGCCGCGGTCGCCAGCCAGGCGACCGCGGCACGGCCGAGGACGGCGGGCACCTCGTCCAGCAGCCCCGGCACCGCAGGCCGCGCGGTGCGCGGTCGCAGCAGCAGGGACGCCGTGATCAGCAGGGCGAGGAGCGACGGGTGCGACCGCGCGGTGGCGAGCACCCCCGCGGCCAGCAGGATGGCGGCGCCGTCCGCTGCGAGCAGCGGGAGGGGTGAGACCGCGGGCCGGTCCGGTGGCCGCGAGGCGGGCAGCCGACGGCCGCTGTCGGTGCCGCGCGGCGGCAGGACGGAGACGGGCGAGGATGCGTGCTCCCGTGGCGGTGCGCCGGGGGAGGGCACGGTACGTTCGGCGGTCACGAGTGGATGGACTCCCTGTGCTCGGTGGGCTCGACGCGCGGTGTCGTCCGGTCGGCCTCGGCGCTCCCGCCCGTCCGGTGCCGGCACGACTGTGCCCCGGCGGGCGAGGTGTCGAGCAGATCGCGGTAGACGTCGGCGACTGCCCTCGCGGTGTGCCGCACGTCGTGGAGGGACAGCACATGGCGGCGGCCCCGGTCGCCGAGGGACGTACGCAGCGGCGGGTCGAGCAGCAGCGCTCCGACCGCCCGCGCCAGGGCCCGGGGGTCCTCCGGCGGCACCAGACACGGGCCGGCGAAGGAACGCGGCAGGCTTTCCCGGGCGCCGTCGACATCGGTGACCACCACGGGCCGCCCGCAGGCCATGGCCTCCAGCGGGGCCAGTGCCATGCCCTCCCAGCGGGACGGCAGGACGACCAGATCGGCGGCCTGGTACCAGGGCGAGACGTCCGCGACGGCCCCCGCGAACAGCACGGACGCGGGGGCGGCCGCGCGCAGCCGGTCGCGGTCCGGCCCGTCGCCGACCAGGACGAGACGGGCGTCGGGCACCTGGCGCAGCACGGCGTCCCAGGCACGCAGCAGGACGTCCTGACCCTTCTGACGGCAGAGCCGGCCCACACAGACGGCGAGCGGTGCCCGCGCGCCGAGCCCCGCCAGCGGTGCCAGCCCGGCCCGTACGGTGTCGGCGGGGGCCGGGCGGAAGTGCTCGGGGTCGATGCCGTTGGGTACGACCGCCCACCGGCCGGTGATCCCGGCGTGCACACCGGTGGCGCGTTCCGCCTCGCTCACACACAGCACCCGGGCGGCCCAGCGGGCCGCCCACCGTTCCCACCGCAGCGCGAGCGCCGCGGTGGAGCCGTCCACTGCCTCGAACGACCAGGCGTGCGGCTGGAACACGGTGGGGATCCGCCCGCGCACCGCGAGCCGTCCGGCCAGTCCGGCCTTCGCGCTGTGCGCGTGCACCAGATCGGGGCGCACCTCGCCGAGCAGCCGGGTCAGCTGCCGTACCTCCCGGGCGAGCGAGGGCCCCGGCGACCGGGTCGCCCCCCAGTGCCGCACCCGCGCGCCCAGCGACCGCAGTCGGCCGCTGAGTGCGCTGTCCGGACAGATCACGGTGACGTCCAGGCCGTCCGCCAGCTGGGCCCGGACCAGGTCCGTCACGACACGGGCGACCCCGCCGTCCACCGGCTGGGTGAGGTGCACGACCCGCGGCCGGCGGCCGGGCACCGACAGGTCCGCGAGCACGGTGTCCTCACTCCCGCAGGTGTCCGGAACGGGCGGCGACGCGCTCACCGACGGGCGTCGACGGCGGCGAAGAGCACGCCCGCCCACGCGGTGTCCCGCTGGGACGTGAGCCGGAAGGTCGCCCGGTCACCGGCGCGCGGCAGGACCCGCCCGAGGTCGAACACGTCGGAGTCGTAGCCGAGGGTGTTGGCGTACGCCGGTACCCGCGCCGGGGCCGTGCCCGAGGGGTCGGAGATGGTGGAGTTCAGGACGTCGTCGAGCGGATTGGCCCCGTCGCCGAGCGCGGTGGCCGGGGCGTCGCCCGCGGTGAGGACGAGGGAGTCGCCGGCGGTGCCGCGGTCGCCGTTGTAGGCCACCATGCCCACCCGGCCTCCGGCGTCCGCGGCGAACGGCAGGTCGCGCAGCGGGAATTCCGCGCCCGAGCCGGAGCCGAGCGGTGCGAAGCCGTCCCAGACGGAGAGGTGCCGCAGCGGTTCCGCCGGGTTCTCGTACGCCACCACCAGGGTCCAGCCGCCCCAGGCGCCGGCCGCCGACCTGCCGCCGGCCACGTTGAGCTGCGCCACCGTGTACAGGCCCGGCGCGCTGTCGCGCACCAGCCGGGTCACGTCCGCCGAGGCCTGGAAGGCGTCCGCGCCGTCCGCCACGCGGTGGCCCACGACCGAATCCGCGAGCAGCTCCTTGTAGTCGCCGCCGGGCTCGGCGATCAGCACCCGCTCGTTGTCCGCGGCCGGCTTCTGCTCGCCCACCAGCAGATTGCCCCCCCAGTACAGGCGCGCGTACGTCACCCGGGAGCCGGCGGGCAGTTCCACCTCCGCGCGGGAGGAGTTGTAGGTGTTCGGGTCGCTGTCGACGTCGATGTACCCCATGTCGAAGTCGCCGTTCACGCCGTGGGCGTCGCCCGCCTGCACCCTCCGGCAGGAGGACGCCGGGATACGGCAGGTGGCGGAGGAGTTGGCCGCGCGGACGATGTTGCCGTGCTGGAGGACCCGGTACCGCTCGCCGAAGGCGAGGTGCTCGGCCTCGGGCGCGGGCGCGACCGGCGCGGCGGCGGCGGGGCCGCAGGGTGCACACAGCGCGGCAAGGGTGAGGACGCCCGCCGTCGCATGGCGAAGCAGCTGACCCAGGGTTTGGCGCATGACCGTCGGAGCCTTTCGGAGCGGGTGGCGGCGGCAGGCAGCGGGGACGAGTGCGATGCGTCCGCCCATGAGCGTGCTTCGGAGGATCGCAACTCTAGTCACCAAACGGACAAATTCACCGAAATACGGTGAAGGGTGGCAAGTGTGTTGGAATCGTGAAGCCAGGTTTGCGCCGCGAAGGGTCCCGCACACCGTCTCGGCTGCGGGAACGCGCAGAAGGGTGAGAGGGCGGGGAACCGAAAGGCGTACGCCCGGTTGCGGGAGGCCGGAGGCCCTCTCACGGTGGGTCCGAGATCCGGAACCCCGCGAAAGGAACCTTCATGCGCGCTCTGCCGGCACGGCGTATCGCATGCGGCGCACTGTGCGCCGCCCTTCTGGCCGGAGCCACCGGCCCCGCCGCCATGGCGGCCGACTCCGCCCCCGGACGCGACCGGGCGGCGTCGTCCGCCGAGCTGCTCACTCGGGCCGGCACGGCCGACGCGCCCAGGGGTGACCTCGCCCCGGTCGTGGACCTGGTGAGGGCCGTGCTCGAGGCGGACGGCGGCCAACTGCCCCCCGACCGGGCCGCGCGACTGGGTGACGCCGCGCGCGCCGCCGTGGCCGAGGCGGACGACGACGACCCGGCGACCGTGATCAGCACGACGGTGACCACCACCACGGCCACGTCCAGTACGAGCACGTTCACGACGACCCCGGCCCTCGTCCCGCCCGCGACGACCGCGCAGGCGATCACGGCCCCCGGGGTGCTCCTGCCGGCGGCCGACACCGCCGCCGACCCGACGGGCGACGCGCTGGACGCCGTGCGCGAGGCCCTCGACGGCCTCCTGGAACTGCTGTCCATGGACGACAGCGCGGCCGCCGATCAGAAGGACGATCAGGAGACGACCGCGGCCGACGACCTGAATGACCGCCTGGACGATCTCATCGAGGCGCTGACCGGCGCGGACGCCGAGGTGTCCACGCTGCCCGCACCGGCCGGGGCGACGACGCCGGAGTCCACCACGCCGGCCACGCTCCCGGCGCTCATCTCGCTCCTCCTGCCGACGTCGTGACGTTCGTTCGAGGCGGCATGCACCCCATCAGTCGTTCATAGATTTCATATGAGGACTTGGCAATCTTCGGCCTCCCGGTTTCCGCTCGCGCCGGGGATCGTTGAGCACGGCGACAGAATTCCCCTCCGGCGCCCCGCGTTGCCGAAGAAAGGAACACGATGAAGTCCCTGAAGGCTGCCGCCGTCCTTGCCGGGTCCCTGATCGCCGCCGGTGTCGCCGCTCCCGCACACGCCGCGGACTCCACCGACCTGGCGTCCACCGGCCTCGACACCGGCCTGCGCACCGCGGTCCCCTTCGAGCTCATGCCGCTGTACGACTCGGACTCGCTCGTCGACTCCAAGGAGGACTCGGTGCTCGGCACCACGAAGGAAGCGGCGGCCGTCGTGAACGAGGCCAAGCCGGTGCACGGCGACGTGGGTCTGCGCGCCTGAGAACCAGGCCCCGCGGCATACGGCCCCCGGACTTTTCCGGGGGCCGTATCGCTGTGTGTGACCGTTCCCATTCTTCTTTGGCGCGACCGTTCCCCGGAAACGGCGAGAGCCCCGGCGCGCGGGGCGGCCGGGGCTCTCGGGGGGTACTACGACGGACGTCCGCAGTCGTAAATCCCTGTAGTGCGTTACTTGTTCACGCAGACGTTGCCGGCCGCCGGGTTGAGGAAGCCGACCGCGTTCACGGTGTTGCCGCACACATTGACGGGCGCGTGGACCGGAATCTGGACCACATTGCCGGAAGCGACGCCGGGCGAGTGGACCGCCGCACCCTCGGCGCCGGAGTGAGCCGAGGCCATTCCGGCGCCGCTGAGCACCACGGCGCCCGTGCCGAGAGCCAGGGTCGCCACCTTCGCGATGCGAGACATCACGTTCTCCTTACTGGTCTGTTAAACGCGGCAGCATGAGCGGCCGCACTCCCCGCTCAACGCGGGAGGCCGGTCCGGGTCACGGGGTATGTCCAGGGATCACTCTTTGATCCATGTTTGCGGAGGTGGCGGCCCCGATGTGCCGTTGCCGTTCGCCCGTCCGATGCGACCGTTCAGGTCCATGACCTGCATCTTCACAAGAAACATACGCATTTGGGAGTTTTGGCTGTCAAAAGTCGCAAAGGTCGCTTACGTTAGCCATCGTCAGTGACCGGTCCATTACGGACTGTGTCCACTCGAGAAACGGAGAGGTAATGCGCAAGTACCAGAAGGCTGCTGTCGTCATGGCCATGCTCGGCAGCGTCAGCTTCCTCGGCGCCGGCGCGAGCTTCGCGGGCGAGGGCCCGGAGTTCGAGCTCAACAACAAGCAGGCCAACGCCTGCTCGCAGGAGAACACGATCCAGGGGCTCGTCAACGTCACCGACGTCAACGTCCCGATCGCCGCGCTCCTGGGCCTCAACAACGTCGAGGACTCCACCACCAACGCCGTGAACTGCGCCAACGGTCTCTCGATCGGCGGCAACTGATCACTGCCAGGTGAACTGGCTTGTCCCGGGGCCCGGACCAGACTGTCCGGGCCCCGGGCCTGTCCGGCTCCACGACTGGTTCACACGTCCGGGACCGGCGCGCCGTCCAGGTGCCGGAAGCGATCGTTGGGAGAAGGTAAATGATCAGGTCGAGAAGTGCCGTGGCCGTGGCCGCGGGGGTCCTCGGGGGCCTTGCGCTGATCGGTGCCGGCGCCGTCCAGGCCCACGGCGCCGAGGAGCCCGGTGGGTGCGTCGACGACGGCAGGGGCACGGTCCGCTGCGTGCAGGTGAGTGAGGAACGGCTCACGGTCGGAAAGGACGGGACGGTCCGCCGCTCCACCCGTGGTTCCCAGCCGGCGTGCTCCACTTCGGCCGGCAGGATTTCGTGCACCAATGACGTGAGCACGACCCATAAGGAATCGACATCCCGTCCTCGGTTCGTCGGTTATTAGGATTGCCGAATGGGCGCTTTATTGCGCCACACGAGCCTATTCGGGGTAATTCCCGAATTCGGCGTTTCACCTACTGATTGTCGCAGTTGATTCGCCTATTCTTGGTGAATGTCAGGGGCCGGTCCATTGTGGACTGTGTCAACGCGAGAAATGGAGAGGTAATGCGCAAGTACCAGAAGGCCGCCGTCGTGATGGCCATGCTCGGCAGCGTCAGCTTCCTCGGCGCCGGCATCAGCCACGCCGGCGACGAGCCGAGCGCTGAACTCAACAACAAGCAGGCCAACGCCTGCACGCAGAAGAACACGACCCAGGGTCTCATCAACATCGACAACCTCAACCTCGCGCTGGCCATCCTGGGTCTCAACAACATCGAGGACTCCGACACCGACGCCGTGCACTGCGCCAACGGCCTCGCGCTCGGCGGCGAGTGACCAACTCCGGGTGACGCGGCAGGTCCGGGGTCCCGGCTGATGTGCCCGGGCCCCGGATCTGCTCTGTTCGGAAGCAACGCGACTTCGCCCACCGCGGGGTCGACCGTGAGGGAATAAGGTAAATGATCAAGTCGAAGAAGATCGTGGCGGCGGCCGTCGGGATCCTGGGAAGCTTTGCCCTGATCGGTGCCGGGGCCGTTCAGTCCACGGGCGCCGAGATGGCGCCCCGGTGCGCCGACGACGGCCAGGGCAACGTTCGCTGCGTGCACCACGAGTACCGGGTCACCACGGACGATTACGGAAAGCTTCGCGTCAACAACGAGTCGACGCAGAACTGCACCGGGTCCCACGGGATGTCGTGCGTGTCGAGCCTGACCGTCCCCGGCGAGAAATCCTGACGCCTCCGCGGCCACGGGGAGGGGCCGGGAACCCGACATCGGGTTCCCGGCCCCTCCCCGTGGCGTTGCGTCAGACCGCCGCCGGAGCGTTCGCGGCGCACGGAACCTCGACGGGCGTGCAGTACGGCAGGTCGTCGACGGGGCGGTCGGTGCAGAAGCGGGCGATCAGGTCCGCCGACTCCTCCCTGCGCTCGACCGTGACCAAGTGGTCCGCCTCCTTGACGGTCGTGAACAGCGCGCCCGGCATCGTCGCGGCGAGTTCGCGGCCCATCGGCGGCGTGCACAGGGTGTCGTACTCCCCGGTGAACACCAGGGACGGCACGGCGGGCACCGGCAGGGGCCGGTAGCAACCGTGTGTCACCAGCCTGGTGTTGTGCTCGACCGCCTTGTGGATGTCGTCCGGCGTCTGGTTCATGAACTGGTGCTGGAGCAGCCGTGCCACGGCCGCGTGCCTGCGGACCCTGCCGGCCTCCGGGTGGGACATGAACAGCCGCACCAGCCCTTCGGCGGCCTGCTCGATGTCGCCGCGCTCCAGGGTCTGCGACAGCCGCGGCACGGCCTCCCGGTAGAGCTCGGGAAGCCGGATCGCCGCGGCGCCGAAGACGATGCGCCTGATCGACCCCGGGTGGCGCTGCGCGAAGCGGAGGCCGACGACCTCACCGAAGCAGCCGCCGAACAGATTCACCCGAGGCACACCGATGTCCGTCAGCATGTGCTGGACCGCGTCGGCGAGGAAGTCGATGTCGTACTCGGCCGGGAGGAAGTCCGAACCGCCATAACCCGGAAGGTCCACGGTGATCAGCGTGCACAGCGGGGCCAGCCACCTCTCGTGGCTCTGCCAGGAGTACCGGTTCTGCGACGAGCCCCCGAGCAGCAGCAGCGGGGCCGTGCGCGGGGCGCGCTGGTGGACGATCCGGCACGTGTAGGCGAACCCTCCGAAGGAGAGCCTCCGCTCCTCCACCTGACCCGGCGCCGGGGTGACCCGCCCCGGTGCTGGGGGGAGGGACCCGAAGAGCCCCGTACGGGGCGGGTCCTGGGCGGCGATGACGGCAGTGCGCATGAGCGGCTCCGGGAATGGCGCAACGACGGGAACCGCTCCATGATTACCAGGAATTGCCTATTTAGGGTGCAATCACTCCATTATGGGCGATGCGGTGAATATAGTCCTCCAAAAAGGGGCGGAGCCCGGTGGCAGAGGCATAGTCGGACGCACTTCTGAGGCCCGAGTGAATCCTGGTGTTCTCGCGCTAGTGTGCGAGGATGACTCATTCTGTCGTCGTAGGTTTAGGGCCCGCCGGGGCGGCCACCGCACGGCTGCTGGACGAGAAGGGCCACTCCGTCCGAACCGTCGCCAGATCGGACCGGAACCGTGAATCCGGCATCGAACACCTCGCGCTGGACGCGACGGACAGCGAGGCGCTGATCGCCGCCACGAAGGGCGCGACCGCGATCTACAGCTGTGCCGCACCGCCCTACACCCGCTGGGCGAGCGACTGGCCGCCGCTGGCATCGGCCCTCTGCGCGGCGGCCGAGGCGTCCGGGGCGGTCCTGGTGATGCTGGGAAACCTCTACGGCTACGGCCCCGTGGACGGTCCCCTGACCGAGGACCTGCCGCTCGCGGCGACCGACACCAAGGGGCGGGTACGCGCCGCGGTCTGGGAACAGGCGCGGCACCTGCACGAACAGGGCCGTATCCGGGCGGTCGAGGTACGTGCCTCCGACTTCTTCGGCCCCGGCGTGACCGATGGCGGGCATCTGGCCGCGAGGGTGGTGCCACGGCTGCTGCGCGGCAAGCCGGTCTCCGTGCTCGGGGATCCGGACGCCCCGCACAGCTGGACCTATCTCCCCGATGTGGCCAGGGCCCTGGTCGAGGTCGCGGGCCAGGAACGGGCCTGGGGGCGGGCGTGGCACGTCCCCACCCAACCGGCGCTGTCCAGCCGGGAGATGGTGGGCCTGCTCGCGGCCCGGGCGGGCGCGGGACCGGTCGCCGTGCGCAGGGTGCCGCCGGCCGTCCTGGCGGCCGCCTCGGTCTTCTCCCCGATGATCCGGGAACTGCGCGACATCCGGTACCAGTTCGACCGGCCGTTCGTGGTCGATTCCAGCGCCTGCGAGGCCGCGTTCGCGCTTCGGCCCACGCCCGTCGACGAGCAGGTGGCCGCGACGGTGGACTGGTGGCGGGACCGCCTCGCGACGGCAGCGTGACATCCGAGACAGCGGAGGAATCACAGGTGGATACGACGGGGGCGCGACGCGACGACGTCGCCATAGTGGGAATGGCCTGCCGGTTTCCGGGGGCACGGAACGTGAACGAGTACTGGCGACTCCTGGCGAACCCTCAGGCCCAGTTCTCCACTGTTCCGGACACGCGGTGGCGCTCCGCTGGGTTTCTCGGCCACAGCGCCCGCGACACGACCTCGGCCTACACGGACACCATGGCCATGCTGCCGGACGTGGGGCACTTCGACGCGATGCACTACGGCATCCCGCCCCGGCGGGCCAGAGCGATGGATCCGCAGCACCGGCTGCTGATCGACCTCGCCCGTGAGGCGATCCAGGACACGGGGTGGGAGACCGAGGGGTTCGACCGCGAGGAGACCTCGGTGATCACCTCGCTCAGCGAGAGCGGCTACCGGGAACTCACCACCATGCGCATCCGCGCGCGTCAGCTGGCGGGCGGGGAGTTCGGGACTCCGTCGACCGATCCCCGGCTGTCCGAGACCGTGCGCGCGGTCGACGGGCTGCACGGCTCGTCCGTGGCCGGCATCCTGCTCAACATGGGTCCGAACACGATCAGTTCCGTGTTCGACCTGCACGGGGAGAGCTACGCCCTGGACGCCGCCTGCTCCGGCGGGCTGATGGCCGTGGCCAACGCCGTGTTCGCGCTGCGCGCCGGCCGCTGCCGTGTCGCGATCGCCGGCGGGGCACAGCTGATCCTCGCCCCGGACCTGTTGATCGGGCTGTGCCGGATCGGCGCCATCTCGCGCAGCGGCACGTGCCGGCCGTTCGGGACCGGGGCCGACGGATTCGTCCTGGGCGAGGGCGCCGGCGTCCTGGTACTGCGGCCGCTGGCCGACGCACTGGCGGCCGGCGACCGGGTGTACGCCGTGATCCGGGGGGTGGGCACGGGCAACGACGGCACCGTGCCGGGCGGCATGCAGCCCCAGCCGGCGGGCCAGGTGCGGGTGTTGCGCCGGGCCTACCGGGACGCGGAGGTGAGCCCGGACTCGGTGGGCTATCTGGAGGCGCACGGCACCGCGACCACGGTCGGTGACCCGGTCGAGGTGGCCGCCCTGCGCGAACTCCGCGGTGAGCGGGGCGCGCCCGCGTTCCTCGGCGCGGTGAAGGCGGTGATAGGGCACTCGCTCGGGGCCGCCGGAATGGCCGGGCTCATCAAGTCCGTCCTGGCCGTGCACCGGGGAGTCGTACCGCCGCAGCCGGAGTTCGAGCCGGCCGATCCGTCCGGGCTCGACGCCGCGGGGCTGACCGTCCCGACGGCTCCGGTCCCGTGGGACGCCGCAGGGCAGCCGCGCCGGGCCGGGGTGAGCGCCTTCGGGTTCGGCGGCACCGGTGTGCACATGGTGGTGGAGGAGTGCGCCACGGCACCGGACCGCCCGGTGACGGACGAGGAGCCGCAGCTGCTGGTGCTGAGCGCGCGGGACCGGTCCGGGCTGGCCCGGCACGCCCGGGAGCTGGCGGACGTCATCACCGGCGACCGGCTGCCCCTGGCGGCCGTGGCGGACACCCTGGCCCGCCGCGCACCGCTGGCGGAACGCCTCGCCCTGGTGGTGGAGGACGCCGCCGACGCCGCCGGAAAGCTGGCCACGGCCGCGGCGGCGCTGACGGCGGGCCGTACCGGGGAGCTCGGGCCGGGGCAGCTGGCCGGTTCGCTCCCGCCCGGTGAGTCGCCGCAGGCGGCCGTTCCGTCGCCCGGCTCGCTGGATGCCGCGGGGCGCAGGGCGGTGCTGACCGAGCTCGCGGAGCGTGTCGTCACCGGTTCGGGGATCCGTCCGGTGACGGAACGCGTACCTCCGTGCACGCTGCCGCCGAGTCCGCTCGCCCCGCGCCACCACTGGGTGGTGGACGAGTCGGCCCGGGAGTTGGTGGGGGAGGAGCCGCCGGAGTCGCCCCGGCCGGCGTCCGCGCTGCCCTCGGACCAGCCTCGGGCGGCGTCCGCCGTGCCCGCCGTGCCCGCTGTGCCGGGTGGTGCCCCCGACTCCGTGGACACGACGGGCTTCACGGACACGACCGTCTCCACCGCCTTCTCCGGTTTCACCGACTCCGCCGCTTCCGTCGTGCTCGAAGAGGTGTCGCGGGTCGGTGTCTTCCCCGTCTCGGAGCTGAAGGAGCGAACCGCCCTGGTGACCGAACTCGGCTTCGACTCCCTGATGCTGCAGGAGCTGGAGGCCGGCATAGGCAAGCGGGTCGGTGGCTTCACCACGGAGGAGATGTTCTCGCCCGACCTCACCGTCGGACGGCTGATCACGCTGGTCGACCCCCACGTCACCCGGCCGCCGCAGCCCGGTGCGGCCCTGCCCCGGCAGACCCGGGCCGACTGGCAGGCCGGTACCGAGCGGGTGGACGACTTCCCGGAGGTGCGGCAGTTCGAGGAGCGGTTGAGTGCCGTCACCGGCAGCGGCGCGGACTTCCCGTACTTCCGGGTCCACCAGGGCAACATCCGTGACACGACCCTGGTCGGCGGCCGGCGGTACCTGTCCTTCGGCAGCTACAACTATCTGGGGCTCTCCGGCCATCCGGTGGTCAACGAGGCCGTGCACCAGGCGGTGGAGCGGTACGGGTCCTCGGTGTCGGCCAGCCGGATGCTCTCCGGGGAACGGGACCTGACGGTGCGGCTCGAGCGGGCGCTCACCGACTTCCTCGGTGTCGGCGACTGTCTGGCCCTGGTGAGCGGCCACGCCACCAACGTCACCGCGATCGGGCACCTCCTGGGCGCGCAGGACCTCGTGGTGCACGACGCGCTCGCCCACGACAGCATCATCCAGGGCTGTGTGCTGTCGGGGGCGACGCGACGGCCGTTCCCGCACAACGACATGGGGCGGCTGGAGGAGATACTGCGCCACAACCGGTCCCGGTTCCGGCGGGTGCTGATCGTCGTCGAGGGCGCCTACAGCATGGACGGCGACCTGGCCGAGCTGCCCGCCGTGATCGAGCTGAAGAAGCGGTACGGGGCCCTGCTGATGGTCGACGAGGCGCACAGCATCGGAACCGTGGGCGACAGCGGCCGGGGCATCGGCGAGTTCTTCGGCGTCGACCGGACCGACGTGGACCTGTGGATGGGCACCCTCTCCAAGGCCTTCGCCAGCTGCGGTGGTTACCTCGGCGGCTCGGCCCGCATGGTGCGGTGGCTGCGGCACACGCTGCCGGGTTTCGTCTACAGCGTCGGCCTCACCCCGGCCAACGCCGCCGCGGCCCTGGCCGCCACCGGGCTGATCGTCGCCGAACCGCACCGGGTGCGGGAACTGCGGCGGAACGCGACGCTCTTCCGCGCGCTGGCCGCCTCGGCCGGGCTGCCGACGGGGCCCGGCGCCGACACCCCGATCGTGCCGTGTGTCCTCGGTGACTCGGCGCGGACGCTGCGTGTCGCGGACCGGCTGTTCGAGCGGGGGGTCATCGTCGACCCGATCTTCCACCCCGCTGTGGAGGAAGGGCTCGCGAGGCTGCGGTTCTTCGTCACCAGCGAGCACGGTGAGGACGACATCCGGCGGGCGGTGTCGGTCCTGGCGGAGGAGGTGACGGCGGCCGGGGGATAGATCGGCTGCCATCGGATCGGGGTGCGTTCCATCCGGCACGGTGCGTCTCCTCCTCCCGCCTCCCCGGTGCGCATTGCCGCTAGCTAAGCGTAAGTTTCCCAGACTAGCTGACAGTTGACAACCAGGTGAGTCTCCGTCAACGTGGGGCCCAGCGACAGCCGGCAACCGACTTGGCTCGCGGGGGTGGCCGAGTCGGTTGCCGGGCTTCGCGCGGCCGGTCCGGTCCCGGAACGAACGGGGGCCGGACCGGCCGCGCGAGGATGCGGTGTTCCTGACGGAAGGGCGGACCCGCGGGGGGATTGGCCCCGCACCGGCAGGAAGAGGGCGGTGACGAGGCGGTGTTCGGCGGCGGCTCATCCCCGACAGCGACACACCACGGCTCGAACAGTACGGAGTCGCACCGCATCTCCACGCCGCCTCCACGCCTCCACGCCTCCACGCCTCACGCCCCACGCCCCACGCCTCCACGTCTCCGCGGAGAACGGCTGAATTGGCGGAAAACTGGGGTGGCCGGATCGTTGCGCACGGCGGGGGAAGGATGCCTTCCGCAGCCGTGCGCCGCGTAGCCGACCGGTACGGTTCGGTCCATGGATCTTTCCGGAACGGGTGTGACCGATGAGGACGCCGTACTGTCCGAAACCATCAAGGGCGCCGCACGCCGACTCCTGGCGGGATCGGGCGCCACAGCGCTGTCCCCGGACGCCGTCGCCCGGGAAGCGGGCCTGCCCACCGCCGATGTCGAGGCCCTCTTCCCGCACCGGGACGACCTGCTGACGGCACTGGTCGTCGACGCCTACAACGCCTCCGGCGCCGCGATGGAACAGGCCGACCTGGCCGCCCGCGGCACCGGCGCACACGCGGGCGCGCGGCTCCTCGCGGTGACGCGCGCCCTGCGGGAGTGGTCCTTCGCCAACACAGCCGACTTCACCCTGATCTACGGCTCGCCCGTACCCGGCTACCACGCCCCGCAGGACACGGTTCCGCCCGCCTCACGGACCCCCGCCGTGCTGGCCGGGATCGTACGTGCCGCGCTGGAGGCCGGCGACCTCACACCGCCCCGCCGGACGGTGCCCGGACCGCCGCTGCTCCTGCCCGACGCCGTGCAACTCTTCGGCGGCGTGCCCGAGGCGCCATTCTCGGACATCATCGAACGCGGCATCGTGCTGTGGAGCAGTCTGATCGGGCTCCTGGTGTTCCAGGTCCACAGCCGCACCCACGACAGCGTCCGGGACGAGCCGGCGTTCTTCGACTACGCCGTCGCCGTGGCCGCCGAAGGCATAGGACTCGTCGTGCCCCTGGTCGGTGATTCAGGCCGTGAACACGACTAGGATCGTCTGCTTCGTCATCACGGCGCTCTCGTCGTACGTCGCACTGGTCTACCGGCTGAGCCAGATGAGACGCAGCTGGCGGGACCCCTCCTACCGTGCCCTGCTGGTCACGCTGGGGCTTCAGTGCCTCACGTTCACGATGGGAGGCATCGCGTCCGGAAGCGACAGCTTCCTGGGCGTCGGCAACCTCGCCATCCTGCTGATGCATCTGTCGGCGGTCGCCTTCTGCGTCAGCGCGCAGATCATCCTCCTGCTGTGGGCGGGCTCGACCGAGGACGCGGCCGTCCGCAGGGTCCGCTACTGGGTGACGGCCGGCATCGCCCTCGACGTCTTCCTGGCCGCGCTGTTCTTCATCGCCGACGGCCCCCGCCTCGACCCCGCCGACTTCAACAGTGGCAGCGGCCAACCGCTGGTGCTCACCTACCTCCTGGCCTTCATCGTTTCGCAGGCGGTGCCCTGTGTGACCATCTACCGCCAGTGCCGCCCGTATGCCCGGATGGCCGGCAGGACGTCGCTGCGCCAGGCCCTGCGGCTGCTGTCCGCGGCCGCGGTGATCCTGTTCCTCTACTGCGTCGCCCGCACGGTGAACATCGTCACCGCGGCCTCCGGCATCGACATCGGCGCCTGGCAGGCGGCGGCTTCCATGTTCAGCGCGGCCGGCATCGTCACCGTCTCGCTCAGCCTGACCGTCTCCGCCTGGGAGGCCCCGCTCGCGGGGCTGCTGGAGTGGGTGCGCAACTACCGGTCGTACCGGGCCCTCTACCCGCTCTGGCGGGACCTGTACGAGGCCTCGCCGGACATCGTTCTCGAACCGCCCGGGGCCGCCGTCTCCGACCTCGACTACCGGCTCCACCGCCGGGTCATCGAGATCCGGGACGGCTGGCGGGACCTGCGGCCCCACATCGACCGCGCCGCGCCCGGCGGCATCGGCGCCGGGACCGCCGTCGGCGCCGGTGTGCAGGCGAGCGAGGAGCACCGGCAGGCCTTCGCCGAGGCCGCCCAGATCAGACAGGCGCTGCACGCCAAGCGCACCGGCACCATCCCCGACGACAACAAGGACACCACCGACTTCGAGGACCGGGACACGGACAACTTCACCGCCGAGGTCACCTGGCTCACCAAGGTCGCGGCCGCCTACAAGAAACTCGGCAAGAGCTCCACGAGCCCCCTGTGACCCGGCACGCAACGGGCCGGACGGGCGGTACGGCCGGGGGACGTCAGGGGTGAGGGCCACCGGCTGCCGTTGAGCGGGGTCACCGCCCGCGGGCCGAACCGTCCGCCGCGGGAAGCGGATCCACGTCCGGCGCAACCACCCCTCGCCCTCCCCGGCATGGGACCGTCGAACTTCACATCGACCAGGGCACGAGGCATGGACGTTGTCCGCTCCGCAGCGCCTGCAGGCAGCCGTGGTTGCCCCACGGGCGGCGCCGGACCGCCGTCATGAACCCAGGCCGGTGAGGGGTTCGGAACTGTCGATGAGGGCGCGGGCCACGTCGGCCAGGCGCTGGTTGTGGGAGCGGGCGTAGCCGCGCAGCGCGGTGAACGCCTGCTCCATGTCGATGCCCTGGCGTTCGGCGAGCTTCCCCTTGGCCTGTTCGATCAGTACCCGGCTGTTCAGCGCCGTCTGCAGTTGTTCGTTGAGCACCGTGCTGCGCTGAGCGGTGCGTTGCTGCAGCAGGCTGATGGTGGCGACGTCGGCCAGGGCCTGGGCGACGGGTGTGGCGGCCGGGTCGAAAGGGCCGGGGGTGGTGTGGAAGAGGTTCAGGGCGCCGACGATCTCGTCCCGCAGGCGCATGGGCAGGGCCTGGACCGCCCCGAACCCGCTGCGCCGGGCCGCCACTGTGAAGCGCGGCCAGCGGGCGGTCGTCGTGCCGAGATCGGGGACGATCACCGGTATGCCGGTGCGGAAGCATTCAAGGCAGGGGCCTTCGTCGTTCTGGAGCTGGAAGAGCTCCAGCAGGCGCACCTGTTCGTCGGAGGCGGCCATCACGCGGAGTCTGCCGTCCCGGTCGGCGAGCAGCACCCCGGCGGCGCTCGCATCGAGCATGCCGACGCAGCGGTCGGTCAGCAGGCGCAGGAAGTCGATGAGGTCGAAGTCGGCCACCAGATTGTCGGCCAGCTCAACGAACGTCTTGGCCAGAAGCTGTTGATCCATCGTGGGCACCCTTGATTGAGACCAGTCCCCGCCCGAAGCGGCGGGAAGTACGGCACGTTCCTCGACCGGCACCGAACGTCAGGATTCCTCCTCGGCCTGATCCGGCTCCGCGTCCGGGGAAAATCGGAGCCGTCGGGCCACCACGTCGGCGGCCACGTCCGCGAGCCGGCGTCCCTGCGCATAGGCATGGGCGCGGAGCCGGACGAAGGCTTCTTCGATGCCGACTCCGAGCTGAGCAGTGAGCATTCCGCTGGCCTGGTCGATCTCTGCCCGGTATCCGCCCAGGTCCTCGATGCTGTGGTCCGGCGGAGGCCCGCCGGTCGGTGCGCCCGCCTCGTCGATCCGTGTGTCCAGCAGGAGCAGCGTCGCGAGATCGGCGAACGCCAGTGCGTCGGCCAGTTCCTCCGCGTCCAGTACGGTCGGAATGTTGGCATAGAGGTCCAGAACTCCCGTGCTGATCGCCCCCTTGTGCAGGGGAAGCGAGAACACCGCGCGGGCTCCGGCTTCCAGGGCCGCATCGGCGAACACGGCCCAGCGATCCTGAGATGCAGTCCTGAGCAGATCGGGTGTCAGGACGGCCGAGCCGCGTTCAAAGGCGTCCACGCAGGGCCCCTCACCCAGCGTGAGCTGGAGCTCTTCCAGCCGCTCGCTGATGTCGTCGGTGCTGCACAACGGATGGCTCGCCGCGGCCTCGGACATCGCCGACAGCCCGGCCCCGCCGACCGGCAGCGCGGCCACTGCCGCGGTGCATACGTCCACCACACTCGGCCGGGCACCTCGTCGGGCCGCCTGCTCGGCCACCAACATCCGAATACGGGCCGACCGCCCGTCAGGTCCCACGGGGGCCACCGTCTCCAGGCATCGTGACAAGGCCCTCCAGCCTCGCCGTGGTGCGTCCCTCGAGGGGAAGGACCAGCGCGCGGAACGTGGTGGCGCCCAGTGGCCTGCGAAGCTCTCCGATGTCCAGCCATCCCCAGGAGCGGAGCGTGGCGAGGGTCGGGCGATCGGCCTGGTCCACCAAGGTGGCGCCGAGTGAAGCCTGGTGGTCGGTCAGCAGTCGTTCCTGCACACGACGGGCGAGTTCCTGGTCCTGCGGGTGCGGCCGGATCATGATGTCGGCGAATGTGAAGACGCCTCCGCACACCGTCAGTTGCCCGACGCTGCGCGGCAATGTTCCTTCGAAGCCGAGCCACCAGGAACCGTCGCCGAGTACCGGGAATCCGAAGGCGCATCCCATCAGGCTGTGCGTCTCGGCGATCACCATGGCGAATCCCGGTCGGCGCATGTCCGCGGTGAGACGGTTCAGGAAGTTCTGTCGGCTGGGACGGCGGTACGGATCACCCGGCGGCGTAGAGCGGGACTCCATATGCAGAGCCACCAGATCGTCACGCAGGCTCTCCGCCGGCCAACGGCTCAGCCGACGCAACCGCGCCGGAGCCACGGCGGACGGCTCGCCGTCCCCCGGCTTCCGTGACTGCCCCCGCCCGGGTCCGGCCGTCATCGCGCATCACCCGAGAGAACAGGCGCAAGCGGGACGGACCGGAGCGGTGATGCTGAACGGGGCGGGGCCGGGGCGTCGACGAGAGGAGGTGACAGGTGGCCGAACGAAAGGCCGAGGAGCAGGAACCCGCAGCCGGCCAGGTCGAGAATCCGAGCCAGTGTCGTCGGCGGACGGTGCAGTCGCAGGGTCCCACCAACCACGGTGGTCTGCTGCGCGGCGTGGAGGAATGCGTTGAGTCCGCTGCAGTCGCAGAAGGTGACGGGGGTGAGGTCGACGTCGATGGTGCGGATACCGTCCCGCAGGCACCGCTCCAGGGACTCGCGCACCAGCGGCGCGGATTCGAGGTCGATTTCACCGGACAGGGTGATCAGTGCCTGTTTGCCTTGGTCATGGCGGTGGACGGTGAGCTGTGAGAGGGGCATGACGCCTCGGTTCGGAAGACGATCCGGCAGCGGCACGGTGAGCCGGAGTCCCGGCCCCCGGGCGTGCTCCCGGCAGGGGCGTACTTTCGGCGGAGGCAGAGCAACGGCCGGTCCGGGAGCCCGCGCAGCAGGACGGAGGACCCACCCGATTGCCTCCAGGCAAGCGCCGGGTGACGGACGAGGAGTCCGCACCCCGAAGCCATCTGTGGTCAGCAACAGCATGCCGCCGGGGTCTGGGACGTCTGCACAACACACTAGTCCCTGCGTCGTGTTGACGGACGGTCCGAAGCAGCCTCATCCCAGGATATGGACGGTGCACCACGCGCGGTGGCTCGCATGACGGAGCCGGTCGTGCGGTTGTCGGCTCACTCCGGGAGCACGAGGTGGTCGGCGGCGCCCCCTCGCCATTCGATCAGGAAGAGGGTCGCGTCGTCGGTGGTGCGGCCGCCCCGTTCCCGCTTCAGGGCGTGGGAGAGTGAGCGCACCACCGCTCGTACTCCCTTCCCCGTGTGTTCGATGCGGTTGACCCAGTGGATGAGTTGTTCTTCGCCGAATTGTTCCTCGCCGGCTTCGTGCTCCTCGATGAGGCCGTCGGTGAAGCACAGCACCCGGTCGCCGCGTTGGAGCATCTGCCCACTGATCCGGGGCTGTTCACCGCCGAAGCCGACGGGCAAGGTGGTCGGGCCCGTGAGTTGCCGGACGACCCGGCGGTCGCGGATCAGCAGCGGTGCGGGGTGGCCCGCGTTGACCCACTGCAGGTGGCCCGTCGTGACGTTCAGGCGCATCATCTGGGCGGTGACGAAGTGGTCGGGCCCGAACTGCTCGGCGATGGCCCGGTCCATGAACGCATAGATCTCGGACAGGCCGATGTCGGCACGTCTGGCGTGCCGGTAGGCCCCGACGGCGACGGTCGCCATCGTGGCGGCGTCCAGGCCGTGACCCATCGCATCGATCATGGCCACGTGCAGGACGTCCTCATTGAGGGCGTAGTCGAAGCTGTCGCCCGCGACGTCGTAGGCGGGTTCCAGGATGCCGACCACCGCGACCTGCGGTACGGCCATCGTCAGTGGCGGCAGCAGGGACCACTGGATCTCCGCGGCCACGCTCATCGGTTCGCGGCGCCGGGCGCGGAAGAACTCATCGGTGTAGCTGTGCTTGGTGACCAGCATGTCGGCGACCAGGCCGGCGAGCCTGCGCAGCAACCGCCGCTCGTCGTCATCGACGGTGTCCATGGTGAGGGCCATCACGCCCACCTGGTCGCTGCCGTCCAGCAACGGCAGGTACATCCGGACGCCGTCGGACTGCGGCACCTCGACAGCGGTCGCTTGCAGAAAGGCCGTGCCGGCGGGAGAGTCGTCGATCGGCTCGGGGTCGCCGACCATCAGCCGCCGGCCGGGCAGGGGCACCAGCATCAGCTGGCCGTAGTCCTGCAACAGGATCGAGACGTCGCGGCCACCGACCCTGGCCACCTCTTCCGCGATCAGCGGGGCGATCAGCTGCGGCGGCATCTCGTGCGCCCGGTCCAGCAGCAACCCCAGCAGCCGCTCACCGAACCCTTCCGACCGGTCCCGCACGCCCTCGTCGGGGCGGTGCTCACCTTCCGCCATAACCGCGCTCCCGCACCGGCGTCGTCGAAGCTTCGGCCATCATGTCCATGCTCACCTCGTGCCGCGAGTCCAGCGCCCGCACCGACCCGTGCGGTCCGTCCTGCGGTCGCAGCGGATGCGCTCGACCCGCTCACGTGATCTGCACACATGGGCTCCTGACCCGACCGCGATCAACCCGCACAGAGTGACGCGGCGGGCCACGTCGAACAGCCCATTACGCCAGAGGCGGCATGTCACATACGAGCGGAACAGAGGGCTCTGGGTCCCGTGGTGCACCGCATCTCACCCGGAGCCCTCACCGGAGCAGAAGATCGGAGCCGTTGTCCGTCAGGAGCCGCGCGGTCTGCGGGGACGGGTGGTGCAGACGCAGGGACGCGTGGCTCTCGGCGGCGTGCCGCGACGCATCGAGGAAGACGCTCAGGCCGCTGCTGTCGCAGAGGCCGACGGTGGTCAGATCCACGTCGATGGTGGTGATGCCGTCCAGCAGGCACCGCTCCAGAGCGGTCCGCACCTGGGGCGCGGTGACCGCGTCGATCTCGCCGGCCAGGGTGATCAGTGCTCGCCTGCCCCGGTCGTGCCGGTAGATGTTCAGCTGCGGAAGAGTCATGACGCCTCGTTCATGGGGGACCCGGCCGCTCCTCGCACAGTCGATGGCCCGGCGACCGGCTGGTTACCTGTGGTGAGTGGTACGGCTGCGGCGGCGGCGCGGCGGGAATCGGCCGCGGCCCCCGTCGCGGTGGTCCCGCCGTTCGCCGATGGCCGGCGACTCGGACCGGCCCGGTCCCACCGGGGGCTGCGGAGTGCCGCGGCGGCCGGGCAGGGGGCTGCTGTACCGGTGCACGGCGATTCTCCCGGCATGCTGGATGTTGAGCCGGTGGATCACGTATGCCGCCCCTGCGATGAGAACCACGAAGGCGGCGGCCGTCATGAAGGCGTTCATGGCGGCCACCTCACATCCCGATGATCAGGCGGCTGGCCCGACCGGGCGGACCGGTCTGTTCCGGAACCGCCGCGGACCCCGCGGAGGCGCCGCCCTCGTACTCCCATGCCTCGTCCGGGTCCAGTGGCCCGGCGGGCGCCAGGACGCCGTGCCGGGCCTCGTCCGCGGCGATGAGCGCGCTCGCGGTCAGCGGCGGACCGTCGTGGCCGGACGCGGCAGCCATCAGACGGGCCGCCGACTCCGCGCCGGTCTCCGGCGGGATGATCAGCAGGTCCCGGCGCCCTGTGCCGTAGAGGAGCAGCAGCAGCTTGTGCGGGTCGATCTCCGGGGCGAACCAGCCGACCTTGACGATGTGGCCGTCGACGGGAACCTTGCGGGGGATGACCGGCCAGTGCTCCGGGTTGACCGCGATGCGGGTGATGCGGCCCCACAAGGGGTCCAACACATCGGTCAGTGCGGGCAGTTCGATCAGCAGATCCCGGGAGCGTGGCCACCAGGCCCCGTCCAGGAACCCCCGGGAGGTGCCGTCGGTCTTCAGAGCCAGACGCGCGGCCGGGGCCGCGACCTCGGGGTGCGGCAGGGTGGAAAGCAAGGTCGCCGACATGATGCGGACCCGTCTCCGGGCCGCCTCTGCGGCGGGCCGGGTTTCATCTTTCGCCAAGAACGACCCGGTATGGCACCGGTGTGCGAAATGCCCTCGGTACGGTCCACACTACTCCGCGCTCCGCCGGGGCGCGGAGTAGTGGCTGCCTAGATGTGGAGCAGCCGCTGGGTGATCTCCCGGTACTGCCTCAGCGCGAGCCGGAGTGCGTCGGACTGTGTCTCGGGGTCCCGGTCCTGCCAGCCGGCGCGAAGGAGGCGCCGCCGCTCCGCCAGGGCGTTCACGAGCTGGGCGGTGGCTTCGTCATAGGCACTCTCGGCCTCTTCCAGCGCCTCGTGCGGGGTGTCGGCGAAGGTGTTGAAGGCGTGCCGGAGGCGTTGGACGATCCTGTCCTGTTCGCCCGACGGGAGCAGCGGCTCCGGGCCCGGGGTACGGCGCTCGGTGGGGCCCCGGCCCTGGCCCGCGGGCTGCTGGGCGCGTGTCTGGTCGTACATCATCGGGGGCCGCCTCCGTTCCGCCTGAAGGCGCCCTTGGCCTTCTCCGCGGCCTGCTTCAGGCTTCCGGAAACCCCGCCGGCCCTGCCTCGGCGCTGCGATGGCCTGTGGCGCGTGACCCGGCCGAGCTCTTCCGTGAACCTGCCCTTCGTCGTCTGCGCCTGGTTCCTGATGGTCCGTGAAACGGTCATGGCCGGCCTCACTGTTGTCCGGTAGGTGGGTCCCCCGCGAGGGCTGGGCGAGCGGGAGAGCGGAATGCTTCGCCGTGTGGTCCGGGGTGGCATGGCCCTGCACCGTGCTGCCAGTCAACGTCCGGCCACGGTCCGTGTCAACGCGGGGCCCATGCGATCCGGCCCGCCCCGTCTTGGAGCGTGCGGGAGTACGGTGGGAGAGGCGAGGACTCTTCGTACGCCGGTGTCCGAACCGGCTCCGCCCTCGCGCCTCCCCTCACATGGGCAGCCCGTGACCCCGGCCGCGCATCCGCATCCAGGCCGAGGAGTCACGTATGCCACGCAGTCCCACCACGTCCCCGGCGGTCACACCGTCGGACCCCGCCCCGCCGCCCCAGGGCTGTGACGGGACGTCCCCGTTCCAGCCCGACGGCCCGGCGCCCGCGCGCAGCGGCAGCGACCGGCTGTACGTCACGGTGACCGCGGTGATCGTCGTCCTGCCGTTCGTGGCGATCGGTCTCGCCGGCCGGCACGGCACGCATCTGCGCGGCCAGTCGCGCGGGCTGCTGCACGCGCATGTCGGCCGGCTGTTCCGCAACGACCGTACGCCGCCGGAGCGCTATGCCCCCGACCTGCTGGCCGACCGCGACATCCGTGCCGTCGCCCGCGCCTTCCCGGCGCTGTGTGTCCTCACGCTCGCGCTGCCGTTCGCGGTGGGCTGGGCCATCGGCGGTACCTGGGTGTACGGCGTAACCGCGCTGCTGTGGGCGGGACTTGTTCGCATCGCGCTGCTCCATCACGTCACCTGGAGCGTGAACTCCCTGTGCCACCTGATCGGGGAGCGCCCCTTCCGCACCCGCCGCCACGACCGGGCCACCCACCTGTGGCCGCCGGCCCTGCTCTCCTTCGGCGAGAGCCGGCACAACCTCCACCACGCCGACCCCACCAGCGCGCGCCACGGCGTCGACCGCGGTCAGCTCGACCCCTCCGCCGCCGCCATCCGACTCCTCGAACGTCTCGGCTGGGTGTACGACGTGCGCCGGCCGACGGCGGAGCGGGTCGAGGCCCGCCGCGCCTGACGTCGACCATTGAGCCCTTTACGGCAGTTGGCAGGAGCCTCATGACCACCGCACTGCAGTCCCCGCCTCCCTCCCACCCCGTCCTCCGGCTGCGTCTCGCATCCCGCCGTGGCATGCCCCGGACCATCGACGGAGCGTGGTGGCCCCGTTCGTACGACCTGCTCGCGGAACTCCCCCGGCTGCTCGCCGGGTTGCCGCGCACGTGGGGCCACATCACCAGCGTCACCGTCAACGGGGCGACATGGCCCGCGGGTCCCGGCCGGATGCTCGTCTCCAACCAGGTCGTACGACTGCGCAGGACCGTGGCGGCGTCCGCCCCGCACACGATCCTCCTGCTCGCCCCCGGCCGGGGGCGCTGGGACCTGCTGGTCGTGCCTCCGGATACGACCGAGGAAGCCGCGGAACTGCTCATGGCGGCCGCGGCAAGTGGCCACGACTGATCCGGCCCACCACGGACCGCCCGGGAATCATCAGGGCACCGACGACCAGGTCCGGCGACGAGGACCGTCACATCCCCATCACCAGCCGGCCGGGTCGGCCGGTGGTGGCCTCGCGAGGAGGAATCGCCGGCCTGTTCCGCCGCCACGGTGGCCGTCGCCGTCGCCGTCGTCGGCGGGCCGGTGTCCGCGATCGCGGCGGCCATCAGGCGGGCGGCCGAGAGGGCGCACGCCTCCGGGGGACCACCAGAAGGTCCCAGCGGCCCGCGGCGCAGGACAGCAGCAGGATCTTGCGCGGATCCTGCTCCGACGTGAACCAGCCGACTCCGCCCGAGGGCCCACCCGCACCCCCGAAGGTGCTCCGCCGAGCCCGATGAACGCCCTCCGGCCGGCAAAAACGCCCTCCCGAAGGAGGGCGGAGACTTGCGCCCCCGGCAGGACTCGAACCTGCGGCCAAGCGCTTAGAAGGCGCCTGCTCTATCCACTGAGCTACGGGGGCCGGTGTGACGGCCTGGCGTCATGGTGCCCTGGTCGGGGCCGTTCCTGACGTTGCCGGAGACAAGGATAGGGCTCCCGCATCCTTGTCCCTGTCGCCTCGCCTCCGTGGCTCGATGTGGAGGTCAGGTGAAGCGGTCCTGATAATCGCAGGAAGGTGCGAATCGTGCACCGATTTTGGCCTCTCGCGCATCGGGTGTTGTGCACTCGTTATGCCTGAACTGTGTCCGAGCCCCAGCCGCCTCCTCCGCCCCTTGTGGTCCGTCGGCACGCAGACATGCTCATATGCTTCAGAATTCCCCTAAAATTGGGCATTCTTCGCATGTGGTGACCTTGGACGTACGGCCTCAGCTGCTCGACGCACTCTCCGCCCTGCGCGACCGTGTCGCCGCCGCACGCTTCCCGCTGCCCCTGGCCGGGGCCGCACGCGCGCGTGCCGACCGCGACGAACTGCTCGCCCAGCTCGACGACTATCTGGTGCCCCGGCTGAGAGATCCCGAAGCGCCTCTGCTGGCCGTCGTCGGAGGATCCACCGGGGCCGGAAAGTCCACCCTGGTGAACTCCCTCGTCGGTCGGCGCGTCAGCGAGGCGGGCGTGCTGCGGCCGACGACACGCACACCCGTGCTCGTCTGCCATCCGGAGGATCACCACTGGTTCAGCGGAATGCGGGTGCTGCCCGACCTGACGCGTGTATGGGTGCCCCACCATCAGGACCCGGCGGACGATCTGCTGCTGCCCGGCGAGAACCCCGCGCGCGTGCTGCGCGTCGAGAGCGCCGACACCCTGCCCCCTGGCCTCGCCCTCCTCGACGCCCCCGACATCGATTCCCTGGTGTCCGACAACCGTGTCCTCGCCGCCGAGCTCATCAGCGCCGCGGACATCTGGATCATGGTCACCACCGCCGCCCGCTACGCCGACGCCGTCCCCTGGCACATGCTGCGCACCGCCAAGGAGTACGACGTCAGCCTGGTGACCGTGCTGGACCGGGTGCCCCACCAGGTCGTCTCCGAGGTGTCACGGCAGTACGGCGCGCTGCTCACCAAGGCCGGACTCGGTCACGTCCCCCGCTTCACCGTCCCCGAACTGCCCGAGTCGGCGTGGGGCGGCGGACTGCTGCCCGCGACCGCCGTGGCGGCGCTGCGCACCTGGCTCGTCCACCAGACGCTGGACCCCGCCGCCCGGCAGCACGTCGTGGCCCGCACCGCGTACGGCGTCCTCGACTCCCTGGGTTCCCGGCTGCCCCAGCTCGCCGGGGCGGCCGCCGCCCAGTACGCCGCCGCGCTGCGGCTCACCGCCGCCATCGAGGGCGCGTACGACAGTGAGCACTCCCGCGTGCGTGGCCGGTTGCAGGCCGGAGCCGTACTCGCCGGGGACGCGCTCAAACGGTGGCGCGCCTTCCCCCTCGACTGCACCCCGGGCGAACTTCTCGACACCCTGGTGGAGAGCCTCGGCGCGCTGCTGCTGTGCGCCGTCGCCGCCGCCGACGAGCGCGTCGAGGACGCCTGGCGGCGCGAACCCGCCGCGGACGCCCCCGAACTCGCCGACCGCGACCGCGGCCCGGAGAGCGCCGAACACCGGATCGGGCTGGCCGTACGGCGCTGGCGGCGCGAGCTCGAGGAATGCGCCGAGGACGAGGTGAGGGAGCTGGACCGCGGCCTCGCTCCCGACCCCGAGACGGTCGCCGCGCTGGTCGCCACCGTCGTGCTGGGCGGCCGCCGGGCCCGGACCGCCGGAGAGGGACTCGCCGAGCGGATCGGCGCGCACGGCGCGCTGAGGCTGCGCGACCGCGCCGGACGGCTGCTCGTCGCGTACGTGGACCGGGTGATGCACGAAGAACGCGAACGCCGGCTCACCCCGCTGGACGCGCTCGAAGTGCACGCGGAACCCCAGCCCGAGCTCATCGCCGCGTTGTCCGTACTGCAGAAGGAGAGGTGACCGGTGACCGCCGTCACTGACCAGGACCACACCGAGCACCCCGACCACCGCGAGCACTCCGAGCGCCTGGAGCACTCCGACCACACCGAGCGCTCCGACCACCTGGAGCACTCCGAGCACTCCGAGCACTCCGGCCTCTCCGCCGACGACGCCGACGGCTCTCCCCCGGATGCCGCGGACCCCTGGGACGACGGGCTGATCGCGCGGCGCGTGAACGGGAGCGCCGGTGAGGAGCAGTGCCGGGTGACGGAGCCGAGGGCGTCCGCACCGCAGAAGGTGACTCCGCTGGAGTACGGCCCGCAGCTGGGGTCGCGGCTCGACGCGCTGCGTGAGCTCGTCGGGCTTTCCCGCACCCGGCTGGACAACCGCACCCTCGCCCAGGCGGGCCGGGTCCTCGACGAGGCCGCCGCGCGGCGCGGACTCTCCGGACAGCACACGGTCGTCGCCCTCGCGGGCGCCACCGGCAGCGGCAAGTCGCAGCTGTTCAACGCGCTGGCCGGAGTGCCCATCTCCGAGACCGGCGTACGGCGGCCGACCACCGCGGCGCCCATCGCGTGCAGCTGGAGCGACGGAGCGGCGAGCCTCATCGAGCGACTGGGCATCCCGCCCCGGCTCAGACGCCGTCCCCTGCAGTCGGCGACGGAGGTGGACGAACGGCTGCGCGGGCTCGTCCTGGTCGACCTGCCCGACCACGACTCCGCGGCCGTGCAGCACCGGGAGCAGGTGGACCGCGTGCTGGGGCTGGTCGACGCGGTCATCTGGGTCGTCGACCCCGAGAAGTACGCCGACGCCATGCTGCACGAGCGCTATCTGCGGCCCATGGCGGCCCACGCGGAGGTCATGTTCGTCGTCCTCAACCAGGTCGACCGGCTGCCCGGGGAGGCTGCCGAGCAGGTCCTGGACGATCTGCGGCGGCTGCTCGACGAGGACGGCATCGCCCTCGGCGAGTACGGCGAACCCGGCACGACCGTGCTGGCGCTGTCCGCGCTCACCGGCGAAGGGGTCGGGGACCTGCGGGACGCGCTCGGCCGGTTCGTGGCCGAACGCGGGGCGCCGGCCCGCCGGATCTCCGCGGACATCGACATCGCGGCGGCCCGGCTGTGGCCCGTGTACGCCACCCGCCGCCGCACCGGACTGAGCGAGGAGGCACGCGAGGAGTTCTCCGACCGGCTCGCGGACGCCGTGGGCGCCACCGCGGCGGGAGAGGCGGCCGAACGGGCCTGGCTGCGCAACGCGAACCGCGCGTGCGGCACGCCCTGGTTGCGGTTGTGGCGCTGGTGCCGGCAGCGGAGCGAGCCGTCCACCGGCCGGGTCACGCTGCGTGGGCACCCCGACGAGGAGATCACCGCCCGGCAGCGGGTGGAGCAGGCGGTGCGGACGGTGGCCGACCGTGCCTCGGCCGGACTGCCGGCACCGTGGGCGCAGGCGGTGCGTGAGGCGGCCGTACGTGGCTCCCAGGGGCTGCCGGAGGCGCTGGACGAACTGGCCGTACGCGCGGGACTGCCCCCGGGCAGGCCACCGCGGCCGGGGTGGTGGCCAGTGGCCGTACTGGCTCAGGTGTCGATGACGGCCCTGCAGTTCGTGGGCGGGCTGTGGCTGCTGGCGCAGATCATCGGGGTCGTGCCGCCGAACCTGGGAGTGCCGGTGCTGCTGATGGTGATCGGCATCGTCGGCGGTCCGCTCATCGAATGGAGCTGCCGCATGGCCGCCAGGGGGCCCGCGCGGCGGTACGGGCTGGAGGCGGAGAGACGGCTTCGGGAGGCGGCCTCGGGCTGCGGGCGGGCCCGCGTCCTGGACCCGGTGGCGGCGGAGCTCCTGCGGTACCGGGAGGTCCGGGAACGGTACGGGCAGGTGGTGGGGGTGGGGGCCGGAAGAAGCTGAGCCCTTCGGCCTTCCGCGACCGAGCCCCCACCGGGCCTCCCAGCCTTCCGTGACCGAGCCCCCGGCCTTTCGTGGCGGAGGCCCGTTCGGGTGGCGGAGATATCCACAGGCCGGAGGTCGTCCACAGCGCTCGGCGGGCCCGGCCCGGCGGCGGCAGTCTGGCTCCACGGCGATCGCGGGACGGTCCGCGGTCGCCGCGCCAGACGGCGGCTGTACGGGACGGGCCCGTACGCGTTTCGGCCCGGCGTCGGCGTGACGCCGACGGACGGGGCCAGGGAGGCAGACGCGATGAACGAGACGATGGTGTGCGTGGTGGGGAACGTGGCGACACGGCCGGTGTACCGGGAGACGGTGTCCGGTCCGGCGGCGAGGTTCCGGGTGGCGGTCACCTCCCGGTACTGGGACCGGGAGAAGAGCGCCTGGGCGGACGGACACACCAACTTCTTCACCGTGTGGGCCAACCGCCAGCTCGCCACCAACACCGCGGCGTCCCTGTCGGTGGGCGAACCGGTGATCGTCCAGGGCCGGCTGAAGGTACGTACGGAGCCGCGGGAGGGGCAGCAGGGCTGGATGTCGGCGGACATCGACGCGGTGGCGATCGGCCACGACCTCTCCCGGGGGACTGCCGCCTTCCGTCGCGCGCCCAGGCCGGAGCCGTCCGCCGCCCCGGACAGGCCGGAACCCAACTGGGAGACTCCGCCGGAGACTTCATCGCCCGCGGATGAGGTGACCTCACAACCCCGGGCGAAAAAAGTTTCCGTGACATGACGTCAGCTCATCGTAATCGGCCCGGCACCGGGCCGAACTGGGGCTTATCAGCGGGTGCGTGCCGAAATTATCCCGGTTGATTTGTCGACAAGTCGCGCCCGTGGAGGCTCCGGCGATAACGATTCCGGATCGGATCACTCCTCCGGCACGATCATCGGCAAGCGCTGTCCGCCGCCTCCTTAGGATGCCGGGACGGCTCCTGGGGGCCGGAGACTCTGCTGGTGGGGCCATCCCCCCGCGCCAACGGGTCCTGCTCGGAAGGGAATTAGGTGTCTGTTTCGTTCTCCGCGTGGACCGCGCGCGGACGTGGGTCGGCCCGTCTCGCCGCGGGAGCTCTGGTGTCCGGACTGGTCGCCACCACCGTGCTGGCCGGCGCCGGGACGGCGGCCGCCGACGACGGGACGGCGCCGGGACGCGGCGGAGCCGCGGCGACCATAGGCGGACTCAAGACATACGGCGCCGCTGTCATACGCGGCGCCGCTGGGGACACCCAGGTCTCCGCCGGTCTGTTCGAGATGTCGGTCGAGGGTGGCGGCACGCTGCAGACCTACTGCGTCGACATCCACACGCCCACCCAGAAGGACGCCAAGTACCACGAGACCGCCTGGAGCGGCACCTCGCTGGGCATCAACGAGGACGCCGGCCGGATCCACTGGATCCTGCAGAACTCCTACCCGCAGGTGAACGACCTCGCGGCGCTGGCGAAGAAGGCGGGCGTCCGCGGCCGGCTCACCGAGCAGGACGCGGCGGCCGGCACCCAGGTGGCCATCTGGCGGTACTCCGACGACCTGGACGTGGACGCCGTCGACCCGCAGGCCGAGCAACTCGCCGACTATCTCCACGAAAAGGCCCGCAACCGGCCGGAGCCCGCGGCATCGCTGACCCTGGACCCCCCGGCTGTCTCCGGCCGTCCGGGGGAGCGCGTCGGCCCGGTGACGGTCCGCACCGACGCCCACAGTGTGACGGTCTCCCCGCCGGCGGACGCCGCGACGGGCGGAGTGCGGATCGTGGACGAGAAGGGCGAGCCCGTCACGACGGCCGTCGACGGCAGCAGGATCTTCTTCGACGTGCCCGAGGACGAGGCGGCGGACACGGTGGAGCTGACCGCGCAGGCCTCCACGACGGTGCCGGTCGGCCGTGCCTTCGTCTCCGAGAGCCGCAGCCAGACACAGATCCTGGCCGGATCCAGTGAGTCGACCGTCTCGGCGACGGCGAGTGCCACCTGGGCGGAGAAGGGCGCGATACCCGCCCTGTCGGCCCGTGAGAACTGCGTCAAGGGCGGCGTGGACCTCACGGTCACCAACCGGGGCGACGAGCCGTTCACCTTCGCACTCGCGGGCGCGGAGCACACCGTCGCGGTCGGCGGGTCCGGCACGGTGACGGTCCCGCTGAACGAGGACCAGCCGTACGACTTCACGGTCCAGGGCCCGCCCGGCTTCCAGGAACGCTTCACCGGCATGCTCGACTGCCGCACCCGGGCCGCCGAGGTGGGCGCCACCACCCAGACCCTCACCGCCCCCAGCGCCACACCCCTGGTGGACACCCCCACCGACACCAACCTCGCCGCCACCGGCGCCTCCAGTGCCACCCCGTGGATCACGGGCAGCGCGATAGCCCTGGTCGTCCTGGGCGGAGCGGCCCTGGTCATCACCCGCCAGCGCCAGATCCCGTCCGGCGACTGAGCATCCCCGGGGCCGTCCCCGGGATCGTCCCCAGGCCGTCCCAGGCCGTCCCAGGCCGTCCCGGGCCGTGGAAGGCGCTCAGTGATGACCAACGCCGACCAGTGCCGACAGCTCAACAGCGGGCCCGGACGTCGATCGATCCGGCGACGGCGGCTCACGGCCACCGGTGATCAGTCGTGGCTGTGCGGTCCTCTCACGGAGAACCCGTGTTCAGGACCGCCGATGAAGCACGGTGTTCCTCGCAGACGGCCCACCAGCTCTCGCCGCCCTTGTCCTTGACCCGCACACTCCAGCGGGCGTCGCGCGGACAGGGAGATGCCCACGCGCACCGCCGCATCCGGGACTGGGTGCCCTCGGCATGCAGGTCCGGGCACCACTCGACCGGCCCCTCCAGAATCTCCATGGCGTCAGTAAAGCGCGTCCATTCGGTCACCGCGGGCGAAAGCGCGTCGCGCGGAACCCGAGGGCCGACACCAGGAGTGCCTCGTGGCGCCGGAGCCCGGCCGACGGTGGCACCGTGGCAGGCGGTCGGCTGCGCCGGTCGCAAAGCGACAGGTCAGGGGCACCTGGGGCGACGCGTTTCGTCCCAGGGGTGGCGGTACGGCAAGATGGGGTGTATCTGACCACTGCCAGATTTCAAGCTGCCGGACGGTTTCTCTTGGCTGAGTACATTTACACCATGCGCAAGGCGCGCAAAGCGCACGGCGACAAGGTGATCCTCGATGACGTCACCCTGAGCTTCCTGCCCGGGGCGAAGATCGGCGTCGTCGGTCCGAACGGCGCTGGTAAGTCGACGGTCCTGAAGATCATGGCGGGGCTCGAGCAGCCGTCGAACGGTGACGCGTTCCTCACTCCCGGTTACACCGTGGGCATCCTGCTCCAGGAGCCCCCGCTGAACGAGGACAAGACGGTCCTGGAGAACGTCCAGGAGGGCGTCGCCGAGGTCAAGGGCAAGCTCGACCGGTTCAACGAGATCGCCGAGCAGATGGCGACCGAGTACACCGACGCGCTGATGGACGAGATGGGCAAGCTGCAGGAGCAGCTCGACCACGCCAACGCCTGGGACCTCGACGCGCAGCTGGAGCAGGCCATGGACGCCCTGGGCTGCCCGCCCGGGGACTGGCCGGTCGCCAACCTCTCCGGTGGCGAGAAGCGCCGTGTGGCGCTGTGCAAGCTGCTGCTCGAGGCGCCCGACCTGCTGCTGCTCGACGAGCCCACCAACCACCTCGACGCCGAGTCGGTGAACTGGCTGGAGCAGCACCTCGCCAAGTACGAGGGCACCGTCGTCGCCGTGACCCACGACCGGTACTTCCTGGACAACGTCGCGGGATGGATCTGCGAGGTCGACCGCGGCCGGCTGCACGGCTACGAGGGCAACTACTCCAAGTACCTGGAGACCAAGGCCACCCGTCTCAAGGTCGAGGGCGCCAAGGACGCGAAGCGGCAGAAGCGCCTCAAGGACGAACTCGAGTGGGTGCGGTCCAACGCCAAGGGCCGGCAGGCCAAGTCCAAGGCGCGTCTGGCCCGCTACGAGGAGATGGCCGCCGAGGCCGACAAGATGCGGAAGCTGGACTTCGAGGAGATCCAGATCCCGCCGGGCCCGCGCCTGGGCAGCGTCGTCGTGGAGGTCAACAACCTCAGCAAGGGCTTCGGTGAGAAGGTTCTGATCGATGACCTCTCGTTCACGCTGCCGCGCAACGGCATCGTCGGGGTCATCGGACCGAACGGCGCGGGCAAGACCACGCTGTTCAAGATGATCCAGGGGATCGAGGAGCCCGACTCCGGGTCCATCAAGGTCGGCGAGACCGTCAAGATCTCCTACGTCGACCAGAGCCGCGAGAACATCGACCCCAAGAAGACGCTGTGGGCGGTCGTCTCCGACGAGCTCGACTACATCAACGTCGGGCAGGTCGAGATGCCCTCGCGGGCGTATGTCTCCGCGTTCGGGTTCAAGGGGCCGGACCAGCAGAAGCCCGCGGGCGTGCTCTCCGGCGGTGAGCGCAACCGGCTGAACCTCGCGCTCACCCTCAAGCAGGGCGGCAACCTGCTGCTCCTCGACGAGCCGACCAACGACCTCGACGTCGAGACGCTCGGCAGCCTCGAGAACGCGCTCCTGGAGTTCCCCGGCTGCGCCGTGGTCGTCTCCCACGACCGCTGGTTCCTCGACCGCGTCGCCACGCACATCCTCGCCTACGAGGGTGACTCCAAGTGGTTCTGGTTCGAGGGCAACTTCGAGTCGTACGAGAAGAACAAGATCGAGCGGCTCGGCCCGGACGCGGCGCGTCCGCACCGTGCCACCTACAAGAAGCTGACCCGGGGCTGATCTCTTGCGGCACATCTACCGCTGCCCGCTGCGCTGGGCGGACATGGACGCGTACGGCCACGTCAACAACGTGGTGTTCCTCCGCTACCTGGAGGAAGCCCGGATCGACTTCCTGTTCCGCCCGGAGAAGGACTTCAAGCAGGGGTCCGTGGTGGCGCGCCATGAGATCGACTACAAGCGGCAGCTCGTCCACCGGCACCACCCGGTCGACATCGAGCTGTGGGTCACGCAGATCAGGGCCGCCTCCTTCACCCTCACGTACGAGGTGAAGGACGGCGATGTCGTCTACGTCCGCGCGTCGACGGTGATAGTGCCGTTCGACTTCGAGGCGCAGCGGCCGCGCCGTATCACCGCGGAGGAGCGCGAGTTCCTCGAGGAATACACGGACGACACGGACGACGTGGACGACACCGCCGACGAGAAGGAGGAGGCCGTCGCCGCATGATGGTGCTCCATCTCGACGACGAGGGGGAGGCCGCGGATCTCGCGGCCTTCCTCTCCCGGCTGCTGCACTACGACCGTTCCGCCGCGGTGCGGTTGCAGGCGGCCGGCACGGCGCTCGCCGTCTTCGGCCGGCCGCCGTCCTTCGAGGTGCTCGCCGTCCGCGCCGTACGGCTGGCGAAGCCGTACGAGAACGGGCTGGACGTCGGTCTGGACGTGACCGTGTCCGCGGGTGAGCTGCTGGAATCGGTGGACGAGTCCGCCGCCACGGCCCTCGTACCCGGTGCGGTGACCGGACCGCCGTGGGCCGGCGTGCTGCCGCCACGCGGTGGCTGGCGGACCGAGCCCGGGCTGCCGGCGCCCGGCGCACTGCGCGGGCTCGTGGCCGCGTCGGTCGCCGAGTTCCGTTCCCGTACGGAGGAACTGGCGCCCGAGCTGCGTACCCGTGCCGAACTCGACCGTGTCGGGCGGGAGATCTGGTCCCGCACGGTCGCGGAGACCGGCCTCCCGGTGCGAGCCGTGCACGCCGCCCAGTCGCTGGGGTTCCTGCGGGGCGCCGAGCAGACCCTGCTCTCCTCGGGGGCGTGGCTCCGGCTGCGTACGCCCTACGGGTCGGTCGCCGTGCGCCGGGCGGGCACCGGGGCGCTGGGCCTCAGCGTGCGCTGAGGCGTGTGCTGAGGCGTGCGGTGCCGGCCGGACGGCCGCCGGTTCAGTCCGGTGAGTTGATCATCGAGGCCGCCGCGTACGTCAGGTACTTCCATATGGTCTGCTCGTGCTCCTCGGACAGGCCGAGATCGTCCAGGGCGTCCCGCATGTGCTTCAGCCAGGCGTCGTGGGCCGCGCGGTCGACCTTGAACGGCACGTGGCGCATCCGCAGCCGCGGGTGCCCGCGGTTCTCGCTGTAGGTGGTCGGGCCGCCCCAGTACTGCATGAGGAACAGGACCAGCCGCTCCTCGGCCGGGCCCAGGTCCTCCTCGGGGTACATGGGCCGCAGCAGTGGGTCCTGGGCCACCCCCTCGTAGAAACGGTGAACGAGCCGGCGGAAGGTCTTCTCCCCGCCCACCTGCTCGTAGAACGTCTGCTCCTGCAGCGTGCCGCGCCGAATCTCTGTCACGTCGTCCATGGTCTCAGACGGCAGGACGTAGGACTCAAGGCCTACGTACTGTGGAGACATGGGCGGCCAGGACCGTGAGGTGGACGACGGGCTCGCCGAGGCGGCGCGGGCGGGGCTCGTGCGGGAGATCGGCGCGAGCGGGGCCTTCGACGCCGACCCGTCGTGGCGGGAGGCGTTCGCCGCCGTACCACGGCACCTCTTCGTGCCGTCCTACTACGCCGTCGTCGTCGGCGGTTACGAACGCCGGTGGGGCGAGGACCCCGCCCCCGGCGCACGGGAGCGGTGGCTGCGGGGAGCGTACGAGGACACGCCGCTGGCGATCCGGCTGCGCGACGGCGAGCTGCTCTCCTCCAGCAGCCAGCCCTCCCTGATGGCGCTGATGCTGGCCGGCCTGGACGTACGGGACGGACAGCGGGTCCTGGAGATCGGCACCGGCAGCGGCTACAACGCCGCCCTGCTGGCCCACCGGCTCGGCGACGACGGCCTGGTCACCACCGTCGACCTCGACCCGGACATCACCGAATCGGCCCGGCGGCACCTCGACGCCGCGGGACACCGGCCGGCCGTCGTCACCGGCGACGGCGCCCGCGGAGTGCCCGCACACGCTCCCTACGACCGGATCATCGCGACCTGCGCCGTGCCGTCCGTCCCGCGCGCCTGGCTCGCCCAGTGCCGCCCGGGCGGCCGCATCCTCACCCCGTTCGCCACCGGCCTGGTCGCGCTCACCGTGCGCGACGCCGGGCACGCCGAGGGACGCTTTCTGCACACGCCGGCGTATTTCGTGCCGTTGCGCGGCACGGGCCGGCCGGGGCCGGAACCGCCGGACCTGGAGGGGCTGCCGGGAGCGGCCAGGGGCAGCGATGTGTTCCGGTTCCTGCTGGCGCTGACCGCCGGGGCCCTCGACCCGCGACGGGCGTACGACCTGTGGGAGGACGAGGGCAGGCCGCAGCGCGAACGCTACGGCCTGACCATCGACGCCGAGACCGACCGGGCCTGGCTGGACGACCCCGGGGGGCCGCACGCCTGGCCGGTGCCGGCCGGCTAGGACGACCTCGGCGGGGCTCGAAGGGTCTCGGCGGACCCCCGGCGGGCCGACCGTCTTCGCGGGGCCGCCGGGGACGTCCTGGAGCCTCGTTCAGTCCCGGCGGATGGTGATCGTCGTCCAGGCGCCCACGTGGACGCGGTCGCCGTCCTGGAGCGGGACCGGGACGAACGGCTGGATCGGCTCGTCCGAGCCGTTGACCGTCGTGCCGTTGGTCGAGTTCTGGTCGACGACCGCCCAGGTGCCGTCGGGCTGCTGGACCAGCACCGCGTGCTGGTGCGAGACGCCCGGGTCCTCCGGTGGCGTGGACAGATCGATGTCGGGGGTGTCGCCGGTGGAGTGACGGCGGCGCCCGATGGTGATCTGGTTGCCGGTGAGCCGCCGCTGCTGTTCGGGCGAGTACGCGGGCAGGTTCAGCCCTGCGGCCTCGGGGCCGGAGCGGTGCATCATCGCCATGAAGTACTCGCGGTCCGGACCGATGGTGGCGGTCCAGGTGACCGGGCCCTGCGGCTGGCGGGGCTGCTGCTGGTAGCCACCGGGTCCGGGCGGCGCCTGGGTGGCGCCGGGCTGCGGATAGCCGTAATCGCCACGCTGACCGGGCCCGTTCGGGCCACCAGGGCCACCAGGGCCACCGGGACCACCAGGGCCACCCGGTCCGCCGTTCGGCGGGGGGATCAACCAGTCGTCGTCGGCGCCGCCGAAGGACGGCCCGCCCGGCTGCGGGTGGCCGGTCTCCTGCGGGTATCCGGGCGGGGCCTGCGGACCGGGCTGGAAGGCCTGTGGACCACCGTGACCACCCGGGCCGTTCGGATTGCCGTGACCACCGGGGCCGTTCGGATTGCCGTGACCACCCTGGCCACCGGGCCCACCAGGACCACCCGGGCCGTTCGGACCACCGTGACCACCGGGACGACCCTGACCACCGGGACCACCGGGACCACCAGGGCCACCAGGGCCACCAGGACCACCGTGACCACCCGGTCCGGGTGACGGCGGTACCGGTCGTGAGGGGTCGCCGCCGAAGCCGGGCGGGCCCGGCGGGATCGGCTCGGCGGGCCGGTTCATCTGCGAGGGACGCGAGCCCTGGTAGTCGTAGGAGTCACCGCCGCCGTACGACGGGCCGGGCGGCTGCTGCTGGAAGGGCCCGCCCGGACCGGGGCCCGGGGCCGGCGGACGCGGGGCGGCCGGGGTGTACGAGGTCGCCGTGTTCGTGAGGAAGTTCCACCGGCACTCCTCGCAGAACGGTGCGGACCCCTCGCGCGGCGTACGGCACTGCGGGCACAGCTCGGTCCGGCCACCGGGACCACCGGGGCCGCCGTAACCACCAGGGCCTCCCGGGCCTCCCGGGCCACCGGGACCGCCTGCGGGGCCGCCGGGCGGCGGGAATCCGTAGCCGCCGCCGGGCGGCGGGGGCGGTGGGGGCGGAGGTGGGGGCACGGCACCCGCCATGCGGTGACCGCACACCTCGCACCAGTCGTCGGAACCCGACTGGTGTCCGTTCGGGCAGGTCGGCATGTCGGCGCTTCCCCCTCTCCTTGTCCGGCCGGTTCGGCCGGATTTCTCCAACCCCGAGGGGTCAGGCTCGATTACTTCCGGTCACTTTTTCACACGAACGGTCTTGGTCGACCGAGTCTCGAGCGTCATCTCGTCGGCCTCCTCCACCTTCGCCTTCAGTCGCACAGTACCGGTCGCGGCGTCGACGACGTCCACCACCTTCGCAAGCAGTTTCGCAGTATCCGCGTTGCCGGAGGCACTCGCGAGCTGAACGGCACGGCCCAGTTTGGCCGTTGCTCCACCCATGTCTCCCGCTTTGCGCAGGTCCAGGCCCTGTTGGATGACATGCGCCAGTTCGGCCTGCCCGGTGTAGTGGGCGACCTGCGGGTTGATCGACGTCGAGGCGGCCATGTCGTCCGTCCACACGGCCCGCACCAGACCCTGGGCGCCGAGGTTCCGGACGCCTCCTCCGGGCTGCGGAACGACCAGCGACATCCGGGCCGCCAGCATCTCCTGGCCGAGGCCGGCGGGCGGCACCTCGACGCAGACGTGGTAGTCGCGGGACTCGTCGCCCCAGGAACCGAGCGGGTAGTCGCCTGTTCGCGGGCCCGACTCGGTGCGGCGGCCGGTGAGTTCCTCGACCGTCGGCGCGACCTGTTTGACGTACCGCACCGTCGCACCGGCCGGGGTCCACAGCCGCAGCGAGACGTCCGCGACCTCCTTGCCCATCGCCGTCTCCATCATCTGTGTGAAGTCGGCGGCCAGAGCGGCCGGGTCGGCGACGATGTCGGCGCTGCCGAGGAGCGCGGAGGCGATGCCTGTGACTTCTTTCACTTCCCAGTCGGTGCCCACACCGCGGGCGTCGCAGGTGAACCGTCCGGCGCAGGCGTCCAGGGCCGCCTTCAGATCCTCCGGCGACTCGTGCTCGTTGCGGCCGTCGGTGAGCAGGATGCCGTGCCGGATCGCGACGTCCGCGGACGCCAGCAGGCGGTCGGCCAGCCCCAGCCAGGTGCCGATCGCCGTACCGCCGCCCGCGCTCAGCTTCCGCAGCTCCCGCTTGGCCTGCTCACGGGTGGAGGCGTCGGCGACCGCCGTGGCGCCGCCCCCCGGGTACACCTCCTTGGCCACATGAGTGCCGCCGACCACCGCGAAGTGCACGCCGTCGCGCAGGGCGTCGATCGCGGCGGCCGTCGCGTCCCGGGCGTTGCGCATCTTGGTCGGCGGGTAGTCCATCGAGCCCGAGCAGTCGACCATGAGGACCACGGCCGCCGACGGCCCCTCACCGGGCGAGTAGAGGTGGGGCGCCGTCACCGCGCTGCCGATGGTGCCGCCGCCGGTCGCCGTCACCGTGACGATGGCGTTGACCTCGCGGCCGCCTTCCGGCAGGTACTCGTTCTGGTACACGTCCACCGAGAACTGCGGCACGTTCGATTTCGACAAGATGGCCATGCCTGTTCGCTCCCCCTGGGATGCCCCGACGGCGCGGGGCGACGACGGACGACGGACCGGTCCCCTCCGGTCCGTCGCGGTTTGCCGTAGGACTCCGTAAGACCCCGTAGGAGGCTTCCCGTACGCGGCCTCAGGCCGATCCTGCCCCCTGGGGGACGGCGGGGAACGGCACGAGGGCCACTGTTACGTTGTCGTGGCCCCCGCCGTCGAGGGCGTGACCGACCAGGACCCGCGCGCTGTGCAGGGGGCGCACGGCGGCGTCGGCGGGGACGATCTCGGCCAGGTCGTCGGCCGACTCCGCGTAGTTCCACAGGCCGTCGGTGCAGACCACGATCACTCCGGGCCGGTCCGGCTTGAAGGACGCGGTGTGCGGCTCCAGTTCGTAGGCGTCCGCGCCGAGCCAGCCGGTGATCGCGTGGGCCCGGTGGTCCGCGTACGCCTCGGCCTCGCCCATCAGGCCCGCGGCGACCATCTGCGCGGCCCAGGAGTCGTCCTCGGTGAGACGGGCCGCCGGGGCGGAGCGGTCCACCGGGATCCAGTAGGCGCGGCTGTCACCGACCCAGCCGACGACCAGCAGACCGGCCGCCACCACCGTGCCGACGATCGTGCACGCCGGGGCGTTCTGGTGCGGGGTGTGCTCACGGGCGGCGGCCTCGGGCTCGTCGGCCAGCGCGTTGACCGCCTCGGAGGCGGCGATGATCGCGTCGTGCATCGCCTGCTGCGGGTGGGTGCCGCGCGGCAGGGCCGCGAGCAGTGACTCGGTCGCCGCGCGGGAGGCGGCCATGGACGCCTCGTCGGGGCGGGTTGCCGAGGAGACGCCGTCACAGACGATCGCCACGGAGGCGGGCGAGCCGTCGGACAGCGCGGTGGTGCCGATACCGAAGGCGTCCTCGTTGCGGTGGTGGCGCAGTCCGCGGTCGCTGACCGCGGCGAGGGGGCCGCACTCCTGTTCCATGTGGTCCCGTTCGCGCGGCTGGGCGTGGCCGCAGTTCTCGCAGTAGCCGTCGTCGTCCACCCTGCCCGCACGGCAGGCGACGCACACCGCGCCGCGGGCCTGGCGCTCCGGCCCGGCGGCCACCCGGGGGTCGGGCGCCTGGAGCGGGTACTCCTCGGGCTGCGCGGGATGAGGAACACCGCCGGGTTGCCCCTCCGGAACGGGACCGGCGGGCGCGTGGGGCGCGTCGGGCTGCGAGCGGCGGTCGAAGCGCACCCCCGACGACGGGGCCGGGGGAGCGGGCGGCGGGGGTACGGCGCCGCCCTCGGCCGGCGTCCGGGCGGGGGCGGGGGTGGGAGCGGGAGAAGCGGAGGGGACGGGGGGAGCGGGGGCGGCGGGGGAAGCGGCGGGGGGAACAGGGGCGGCCGGTCCGTCCGCCCCGCCGGACGGCGGGGAGCCGTCCGAGTTCGTGCCCGGTACGTCCGCCGGCTGATGGGTCGAGGGCGCGTCGACGGAGCCATCCGGGGCGGGCGCGGGCCAGGCCGGGGCGGCCTGCGGTGCCGCCTGCGGTGACGAGGGCGGCGGCCCGGGGTGGGCACGGTCGGCGGACGTCTGGGCCGGCACCGAGCCGTTCATGACGATGGTCGGCTCGTCCTGCGGCCGTGCGGGGACCACGGACAGGTCGTATCCGCACGCACCGCAGAAACGATCACCCGACTCGAGGGGTTCCTCGCAGCTCGGGCACTTCGACAGCGCGGCCTGCTGGGGCATCTGCGACATCAACTACACCCACGTCCGGGGGCGGTAACGATTGGCACGTTCCACCAGGTCGATCCTCTCCTCGGCACCGCGCGCCAGCCGGGCCAGCATGCGGTACGAACGCTCCAGGCCGAAGCGCAGGCCCCGCTCGTCCAGGCCGCTGCCGAGCAGCGTCCGTCCCCCGGCGGCCGCAGGAGCGGAACCCTGGCCCCCGGAGAGTACCCAGTCCAGCCCGCAGCCGAGGACCTCGGCCGACAACAGCTCACGCCGTGCCGGATCCAGACCGTACGCCTCCAGGGCCTCGACCTGCCCCGCGGCGGCGGCCAGGTCGTCCAGAAACGGTACGTCACCGGGGGCGGCCGTGCGTCCGCGCAGCCGCGCCCGGACGGCCGCCACCCGCGCGGCCGTGTAGTGGATGGAGGACTCCGGCACCGACTCCAGCGTCCGTACGGCGCCGCGCCGGTCACCGGCCGCCAACTGGACACGGGCCAGCCCGAACGCGGCGCTCACATAGCTCGGATCGGTCGACCACACCAGCCGGTAGTACTCCGCCGCGTTGTCCAACTGGCCCAGCACCTCCGCGCACAGACCCAGCGCCAGCTTCGGCGCGATGTCACCCGGGAAGGCGTCGTAGATCGCGTCGAAGGCGAGCGCGGCGCCCTCGTGGTCGCCGGTGACGAGCGCGGCCACCCCCCGGTACCAGACCACCCGCCAGTCGTCGGGGTCCTGGTCCTCCAGAGCGCGCAGGGTCCCGAGCGCCGTGGCCAGTTCGCCCGTCTCCAGCCGGGCGCGCATCTCGCGCAGCCGGGTTTCGGTGGACGGGGCGGGCGCCGCGGCCAGCGCGTTGATCAGCTCACCCGGCGCGGACGTGAGCAGACCCGCGAGGAAGCCGGCGTTGGGGTCGGCGGGGTGGACATGCGGAACGGGGAGCGCGAGCGCGGCGCGGGCGCAGTCGACGGGTTTGACGAGGGCGGCGGAGGGCGGAGCGGCAGGGGTGGTGGGCCAAGGGGCGTAAGCGGCGGGGGCGGTGGGGACCGTGGGGGTGCCGCCCGCAGGAGGGAGGGCCGGGCGGCCCTTGCGGGTCCGGGTCCGGGAGCGCGGCGTCCTGGCCCCCAGCCGGGACACCTCCCCGTTCAGCGGCGGGAACAACTCCGTGTCCGTCACCCGCAGTTCCGGGCCGAACAGAGTGGACAGCGCGGGGCGGGCCCGGCCCGACTGGAGGGAGACCACCTCGCGCAGCACACCCGTCAACTGCTCGGTCATCTCCTGCGCGGAGGCGAACCTGCGGGCCGGGTCCGGGTCGGTGGCCCGCACCAGCAGCCGGTAGAACGACTCGTACTGCCGGAAGACCTCGATGTTGTCCGGGTCCGGCAGCGAGTCCACGAAGACGCTCGTGTACCCCTGGAAGTCGAACGTGAGGACGGCGAGCGTACGGGCCACCGTGTACAGGTCGGACGCCACCGAAGGACCCACCTCGGCGACCTCGGGCGCCTGGTAGCCGACCGTGCCGTAGATGGCCGACTCCTCGTCGTCCATCCGGCGCACCGCGCCCATGTCGATCAGCTTCAGCTGGTCCTCGGTCTGGATCGCGTTGTCGACCTTGAAGTCGCAGTACAGCAGGTTGCGGCTGTGCAGATGCCCGAGCGCCTCCAGGGCCTCGATGCCGTACGCGCACGCCTGCTCCACCGGCAGCGGGTCACGTCTGCCCTCCGCGGTGCGACGGGCGTTGGCGATCTCCTTCAGCGATTTGCCGCCCAGGTACTCCATGACGATGTAGCCGTCGAGCGAGCCGGTGCGCTGGTCCAGGTGCTCCACGAAGTTGTAGATCCGCACGATGTTGGCGTGCTCGATCTCGGCGAGGAAGCGGCGCTCGGAGATCGCCGCCGCCATCGCGTCCTGGTCGCCCGTGTCCAGCAGGCCCTTGAGGACCACCCAGCGGTCCGAGACGGCCCGGTCCACGGCGAGATAGATCCAGCCGAGGCCGCCGTGTGCCAGACAGCCGACCACCTCGTACTGGCCGTGCACCACGTCCCCGGACCGCAACTTCGGCACGAACGAGTACGGGTGTCCGCACTTGGTGCAGAACCCCTCCGTACGCCCCGGCCGGCCGTTGCGGGCCCGGCCCACCGGCGCCCCGCAGTCCGAGCGCGAGCAGAACCGCTTCCGCTCGGGCACCTCGGGGTGGTCCAGCACCATCCCGCGCGGATCGGGACGCGGGATCGGCGGCACCTCGACCAGCCCGGCACCGAGGCGGCCCCGGCCGGACGAACCGGCGCCCGTCCCGGAGCTGCGCACCGACACCGAGCGGCCCGAGGTCCGGCCGGAGAGCGCGCGCGAGAGCCGCCCGGAGACCGAACGCCGGGACTTCGACGACTGGGACGACGTACGCGAGCTGTGCCCGCCGGCCCGGCTGTCGCGGGACCGTCCGCTGCCGGCCCGTCCACTGCCGGCCCGTCCGCTGCCGGCCCGTCCGCTGCCGGCCCGTCCGCTGCCGGCCCGTCCGCTGCCGGCCCGTCCGCTGCCGGCCCGTCCGCTGCCGGCCCGTCCGCCGCCGGACGAGCCGCGTGAGGCACGGCCGCCCGCCGTGATGCCGGTCGGGGGCGAGGCGACCAGGCCCGTGGGTGACACGACCGGGGCGAGGCCGCAGGTGTCGCAGTACAGCTCGCCGCCGCCGACGTCCTCGTACACGCCGTCGCAGTCGGGGCGCTGACAGGCGTGCGGCGCCTGGCCGGCCGCGGCGGGCCGGCTCTCCGGCTCGCTCATGACACCGCCCCCTCCTGGTCGCTCATGCGCCCGGCCCCCTCCGTTCGTCGGACACGCCCTGGCCCGGCACCCGCGGTGTGCCGCTCAGCAGTTCCGTCGCCGCGTGCTGGTAGCGCAGCACCGCCTGTTCGGCGACGCGCAGATCACAGGGCGCGCTCCACAGCATGCGGCGCGCCTTCTCGTACCGCTCCACCAGCTCGGGATCCTCGGCGAGGCCGTGCCGGGCCACCTTCGCCTTGTAGGCGTCCAGCCGCCCGCGCAGCTCCGCGCGGATTGCCAGCGGTGCCGTGACCGCCGTCAACGACTCACGGGCGCGCAGCAGTTCGTCCTCCGCCTTCTGCTCCAGGGACTCCAGGAGCGGGGACAGCCGGTGCCACTGGGCGTGCCTGCGGTATTCGGCGGCCGTCGACAACTGCTCCTGCAGCACCGTCGGCGGCCCGCTGACCACCGGCACCTCCGTCGCGGCGATCTTCGCCAGTACCTCGCCCCGCGCGGTGCGCGCCTCGGCGAGCGTACGGTCGGCGCGGGACAGCACGTCACGCAGCCTGATGATGCGCTGCTCGGCGTCCTGGCGGACCATCAGCACCGCGTCGATCTCGCGGCGTACGTCCTCCAGCGCGCGCGCCTCGCGGTCGTACACCGTCGTGTCCGGTCTTCCACCGCCCGGCGCCGAACTGCCCTCCGCGGGCTTCCAGTACGCCAGCGGGTCGGACACCACCTGCTCGCGCAGCCTCGTCAGCGTGCGGGTGATCCGCTCCAGGTCGTCGCCCGCCGGATGCTCACCCGGGCGAACCCCGACCGAGTGCGCGAGCCTGCTGGTGCGATGGAGCTCGGCGGCCAGCAGGTCGATCCGGGCCGGCAGCGCCGACCACACCGCGTCCGCGGCCACGATCATGTCCAGCGAGGTCGCGTACAGCTCGTTCATCCGGTCGACCAGGGTGGCGAGCGAGAAGCGTTCGCTGAGCCTTCCGGGGCGGCCGCCGTGCAGCGTGGGTGCGTTGGCCGTGGCCGACGCGCTGCCGGCCACCGTCACCGAGTCGCCGCGCAGCAGCTCCGTCAGCTCCACCAGGTCCTCGCGGCTGGACCAGCGGCGGCGGGAGCGGATGTCCCGGGCCGTGCGCAACGCGTCCGTGTACGCGTCGAAGTAGGTCCACAGCAGCGTGATCGACGCCTCCGTGGCCGTCCAGCGCTCCTGAGTGAGGCCGGTGAGCTGCGCGCCTTCCAGGAGTCGTCGGCCCGCGTGGTCCTGCAGGGCGAGGAGCGAGGTCTCGATCGCCTCGTGCTCCGCGCCGAGCCGCGCCAGCGCACGGTCCACCTCGTCCCGGTCCAGCACCGGCCCGGCGGGATCCGTGTCGGCCATCGATCACCTTTCGCTGCGGGGTTGTTGACGGTTGTGGGGGGAGGGAGAAGGTGTGCGGTCGGGTGTCAGGGTCCAGGTGTCGGGTGTCGGGTGTCGGGTGTCGGGTGTCGGGTGTCGGGTGTCGGGTCAGCTCCTGCGCAGGTACTCGGGGGCCGGTGGTGCCGACCGGGAGGAGTCTTCCCCGAGCGTGGCCGACAACCACCTGGTGTACGAGGACTGCCAGCCGTCCGCCGGGTCCGCACGGAAGTCCACCAGGATCCGGTTGACCCGGCGGACCAGATCGTCCGCCTCCTTCTTCATCGCCACGCCGTAGTACTCGGTCGTGAACGCCTCGCCCTTGAGCTCGACCGTGGGGTCCTGCGCGGCCTGGCTGGCCGCGAGCGCGCCGTCCGTGACCACCGCGTCCACCTCACCGAGCTGCAGCCGCACCAGGCAGTCCAGCTGGTTGGGGACCGTCGTGCGGATGTCGGCGGAGGCCGGGAGCCGGCCCGTCTTCTGGTCCGCCTCCAGCGTCGAGTACGCCGTCGAGCCGGCCGCCGTGCATATCTCCTGGTCCGCCAGGGTCGCGTCGTACCCCTCGACCGGTGAGGACTTCGGGGCGAGGACCTGCTGGCCCGTCTTGAAGTACGGCGCGGAGAACGCCACGTCCTGGATGCGGGCGCAGTTGATCGTCATCGTGCGGACGACCATGTCGACCCGGCCGTCCTTGATCGCCGGGATGCGCTGGTCGGTCGGGATCGCCTTGAACTGGACCGCGTCCGGGTCGCCGAGTATGTCCTCGGCGATGCGGTGCACCAGATCGATGTCGAAGCCCTCGAGCTTCCCGCCCTCACCGCTGTTGGGGTCCCGGTAGCCCCAGCGGTAGCTGTTCTGGTCCACCCCGACGATCAGCTTGCGCTTCTCGCCCTGACGGTTCTTGATCGCCGCGATCGTCGGGCCGTCGGCGGCGTCGGGGGGCAGGGTCTGCTTCTCCGGGTCCACGCACTCCTCGTCGGCCCGGACGGCTTCGGCGTGGGAGACGGACTGGCCGGTCGTCGATGCCGGGTTGCGGCCCTGGGAACCGGTGCAGGTGAGGAGGAGGGCGAAGACCAGCGCCAGGACGCAGGCCGTCGCCATCGCGCCCACCCCGCCCCAGCCCTTCAGGCGGGTCCGCGGGCCCTGTGCGGTCATCTTCGGCGCCCCCTTCTGCCCGGTCGCCCCCCTCGGGTCCGGCATGTGCGCGTTCATCGGTACTCCGACAGCCTGCGGCCGATGCCCAGTACGGCACCGGCCGCGCCCAGCATCGCGAGCAGCGCCGCGCCGAGCGGCAGGCCCGTCAGCGCGTCCCGGCCGGTGCCGGCCGCCTGCTCGAACTCCGTCTTCTCGTGCGCCAGCGCCGTCGCCAGGTTCTTGTCGACGCTGTCGAAACACTCGCCCGTCGCGCCCTCGGCGCCGATCACCATGTCCAGCGCCTGCTGGTAGTTGCCGTTCTCGTCCTGCTCACGCGCGGCCGCGTGACGCTTCTTCCACTCGGTCATGTTGCTCACCGCCGCGGTGACCGGCTTCGCACCGCCGGCGTCGTCCGCGAGCCGCCCGGCCTGGGCCAGCCCCTTCGCGAGGGTGTCCATGTCGCGTCCGAAGTCGTAGTCGTACGCGTCGTACGTCTCCTCGCCCACCGTCGTCGTCTCCGCGCCGCGGGCCACCAGGGTGAGGTTCTCGTTGCCCCTGGCCTTCAGCGAGGCGATACGCGCGTCGTGCAGGACGCCGAGCGAGCGGACGCCGTGGTCGTAGGAGTCGTTCAGGTTCGAGCGGGCGAGGGTGTGACCGGCCGTCAGCCAGAGCAGGACGACCGCCGCTGTCGCCGTGGCCGCCACCAGGCCGTGGTTGAGCACGCGGTGGGTGCGCAGGTAGTGGCGGCGCTGGGCCCAGGCGAGGGCGGCGAGGACGGCGAGACCGAGGGCTATCGCGGGCCACGGGTAGGGGGTCGCGTCCGCGTAGTCCGAGCGGAGCCGCTGGTTCTCCGTGGTGTAGAGCTCCTCCGCCCGCGGGAGCATCTCCTTCTGCATCTTCTCGTTCGCGTACCGCAGGTAGGCGCCGCCCACGGGGAAGCCCTGGCGGTTGTACGTGCGGGCGCGTTCCACCAGGCCCTTGTACTCCGGGAGCAGACGGTTGAGCTCGGTGATCGTCCGTGCGGAGGAGGAACCGGGGTCCGAGTTGGCCGCGGCGTTGACGAGTTTGGCGGCGGCCGTGCGGATGTCGTTCTCGTACCGGTCCCTGGAAGCGGCGGTCTCCTGACCGCCCGCCAGGAAGCCGCTGGACGCCGCGGTGTTCGCGTCCGCGAGGGAGCGGTAGATGTCGGCGGCGTCCGACGTGAGGGGCTGGCTGCTGGTGAGGACGTCGTCGGCGGCCGCGGCCCGGTCGGTCATCTGCCAGGCCGTCACGGCGCCGAACGCGAGGACGAGGGCGGCCAGGACCGCGCCGATGGCACGGAGCCGGCCGGGTTCCGTGGTGGCGGCCTTGCGCAGGCGGTCCACGCCTTCGGCGAAGGCGGTACGGCGTGCGGCGGGAGGCGGAGGGGGAGAGGGCGTGATCGGAGTGCGCTGGGCTGGTACCGCCGGCAGCGTGGGCGGCGCGGCGGTGCCCGGTGGTGCCGCGCCGTTCGGCGTGTGTGTCACTTGACCTCCCCCATGGTCACCCCTCCGCGGCAAGTATCGCGGTCAGGACCGACATATGCACCGGCCTTGGCACGATCTTGATCCGATTGCATCCCGATTGCCGCTGATCCGCCCCGCCTTGCCCCTGCCCACGAACACGCCCACGAATTCAGTTCGGTTCCGGTCGGGATGCGGGCAGTCGTGCCGTACTTTCCGCCCTCGGCGGGCGCTGCGCCCCGCGACCGCCGCTCCCGCTCCGGCTCCCGCTCCGGCTCCGGCTCCCGCTCCCGCTCCCGCGGGCAGTCGTGCCGCTGGGGCGGCACGGGTGGGCGCGACGGCACCCCGCAAGCGCCGGGCTGCGCAGACACCCCCCGCCCGGCACCAACGCCGGGGCACCCGTCAAGCACCGAGCCGCCCAACCCCCCGCCCGTCAGCCCGCGTAATACGCGCGCAAGCGCGCCCGCGCGTCCGCCCCCGCCGACAACCGGTCCAGCCCCAGCAGCCCCGCCCCCAGCACCGGACTCTCGGTTACCACCCGGGCCACCGCCTTCGGCGCCCGCTCGGCGAGCAGGCCGTGGATCGCGTCGTTCAGCAGCGGATGCCGCGCCGCCAGCACACCCCCGCCCAGCACCACGGGCGTCTCCTCGTCCAGCAGGGACAGTCGCGTCAGCGCGACGACCGCCATCGTCACGATCTCCTCGGCCTGCCGGGCGACGATCGCCCGCGCGACCCCGTCCCCCTCCGCCGCCGTGGCGAAGAGGACCGGAGTCAGCTCATGCCGTCGGGCGGGCGGTACGTGTTCGAGGTGCAGCGCCTCGATCAGCTCGGGCATGCCGGAGAGCCCGAAGTGCGCCGGCAGCGCGACCGCCAGGGCCGTCGGTGTCCCGCGACCGTCCGACGCGCGGGCGGCGTGCCAGAGCGCCTCCTCCGCCAGCGCCCAACCCCCGCCCCAGTCACCGGAGATGCGCCCGATCGCCGGAAAGCGGGCGGTGCGCCCGTCGGGACGCATGCCCACGCAGTTGATGCCCGCCCCGCAGACGACGGCCACGCCCCGCGGCTCCGTGACCCCCGCGCGCAGGATCGCGAACGTGTCGTTGCGCACCTCGACGGTCGAGCCCCAGCCGCACGCGGCCAGCGCCGCCGTCAGCTGTTCCTCCTCGACGGGGAGGTCGGCGTTGGCCAGGCAGGCCGAGACGTGGGAGACGGCCGGGGTTCCGGCGGCGGTGAGGGCCCGGGTGACGGTCCCGGTGAGGGTGCTCATCGCCGTGTCCAGACCCACGGCGGGGGGACGGAAGCCCTCCCCCCGGGCCGTCGCCAGCACCGTTCCGTCGGATCCGATCACCGCCACGTCCGTCTTGCTGTTGCCCGCGTCGATGGCGAGGACGCCTGCGGTCAGGCCCACGTGAGGTGCTCCCGGTTGTGTGCGATCAGGTCGTCGGTGAGGCGGTCGGCGTACTCGTACTGGGCGATCAGGGGGTGGGCGAGGAGGGCGCGGAAGACCCGGTCCCGGGTGCCGTGCAGGGCCGCCTCCAGGGCCAGGTTCTCGTAGGCCGTGACGTCGGCGGTCAGGCCCGCGAAGAGAGGGTCCACGGGGGCGACCGGGAGCGGGTTCGCGCCCTTCGGGCCCACCGCCGCCTGGACCTCGACGACCGCGTCGTCGGGGAGGAAGGGGAGGGTGCCGTTGTTGTACGTGTTGACCACCTGGTGCGGGGATCCCGCGCCGCGGAGCAGGGCCGCCGCCAGGTCCACCGCCGCCTCGGAGTAGTAGGCGCCGCCGCGCTGGGACAGCAGGGCCGGCTTCTCGGCGAGGGCCGGGTCCGCGTACAGGGCGAGGAGGCGGCGTTCCATGTCGCCCACCTCGGCGGCCCGGGAGGGCTTGGTGCGCTGTTCCCGTACGACCTCGTCGTGCGTGTAGAAGTAGCGCAGGTAGTAGGACGGGACGACGCCCAGACGGTCCAGCAGCGGGCGGGGCAGGCGGAGGTCGGCGGCGATCGTGTCGCCGTGCGCGGAGAGGAGGTGGGGGAGGACGTCCTCGCCGTCCGGGCCGCCCCGTCGTACCGCCGTCTCCCAGGTGAGGTGGTTCAGGCCCACGTGGTCCAGGTGGATGCCGGAGGGGTCGGTGTCCAGGAGTGCCGCGAACTTGCGCTGGAGGCCGATGGCCACGTTGCACAGGCCCAGCGCCTTGTGGCCGGCCTGGAGCAGGGCCCGGGTGACGATGCCCACCGGGTTGGTGAAGTCGATGATCCAGGCGTCGGGGTTGGCCCTGCGGACCCGCTCGGCGATGTCCAGGACGACGGGGACGGTGCGCAGCGCCTTGGCGAGTCCGCCGGCGCCGGTGGTCTCCTGGCCGACGCAGCCGCAGTCCAGGGGCCAGGTCTCGTCCTGTTGGCGGGCCGCCTGGCCGCCCACCCGGAGCTGCAGGAGGACCGCGTCCGCGCCGTCCACCGCCGCGTCCAGGTCGGTGGTGGTGGTGATCCGGCCGGGGTGGCCCTGACGGGCGAAGATGCGGCGGGACAGGGCGCCGATCAGGTCGAGCCGGTCCGTCGCCGGGTCGGTGAGGACCAGTTCGGTGAGGGGGAGGGTGTCCCTCAGACGGGCGAAGCCGTCGACGAGTTCGGGGGTGTAGGTCGAGCCTCCGCCGACCACGGTGAGTTTCATGTCTTTCTGCTATCCCTTCACTCCGGTGAGGGTGACGCCCTCGACGAACGCCTTCTGGGCGAAGAAGAACACGAGGATCACGGGGGCCATGACGAGCACCGTCGCCGCCATGGTGAGGTTCCAGTCGGTGTGGTGGGCGCCCTTGAACGACTCCAGACCGTAGGAGAGGGTCCACGCGCTTGGGTTCTCCGACGCGTAGATCTGCGGTCCGAAGTAGTCGTTCCAGGCGTAGAAGAACTGGAAGAGGGCCACGGCGGCGATGCCCGGTCTGGCCATGGGGAGCACGACGGTGAGGAGCGTGCGCAGTTCGCCGCAGCCGTCGACGCGGGCCGCGTCCAGGTACTCGTCGGGGATGGTGAGGAGGAACTGGCGCAGCAGGAAGATCGAGAAGGCGTCGCCGAACGCCATCGGGACGATCAGTGGCCAGAGGGTGCCGGAGAGGTCCAGTTGCTTCGCCCAGAACAGGTACATCGGGATGACGACCACCTGCGGCGGCAGCATCATCATCGAGATCACCAGCATGACCGAGAGATTCCGGCCCCGGAAGCGGAACTTGGCGAGCGCGTAGGCGACGGGCAGGGACGACACCACCGTGAGGACGGTGCCGAGGCCGGCGTAGAGCAGGGTGTTGCGCCACCAGGTGAGGAAGCCGGGGGTGTTCCACACCGTGCGGTAGTTGTCCCACACCCAGGTGTCCGGGACCAGGTCGCGGGTGAGGGCCTGCTGGTCGGACATGAGGGAGGTCAGGACCACGAAGAGGAACGGCAGCGTGAAGAAGAGCGCGGCCGCCACGCCGAGGGCGTGCACCCCGATCCATTCCAGCGTGGCGGTGCGCCGTGCGGGCCGTGCTGCCGCCGGCGTGTCCGGTGGCCGGGTCATCGGTCACCTGCCTGGATCAGGCCGCCGCGGCGGCGCATCAGCAGGGCCGTGCAGGCCATCGACAGGGCGAAGAGGACCAGGGCCACCACGCAGGCCGCGCCGTAGTCGAAGCGCTGGAAGCCGAGGTTGTAGACGAGTTGGGGGAGGGTGAGGGTCGACTTGTCCGGGTAGCCCGGCTCGAACTGCTGGCCGGAGCCGCCGATGACTCCCGAGGCGACCTTCCCCGCCACCAGGGGCTGTGTGTAGTACTGCATCGTCTGGATCACGCCCGTGACCACGGCGAACAGGACGATGGGGGAGATGCTGGGGAGGGTGACGAAGCGGAAGCGCTGCCAGGGGGACGCCCCATCCAGTGCCGCGGCCTCGTACTGCTCCTTCGGGACGTCCAGCAGGGCGGCCATGAAGATGACCATCAGGTCGCCCACGCCCCACAGGGCGAGTGCGGTCAGGGCCGGCTTGGACCAGGTGGCGTCCGTGAACCAGCCCGGGGCCGGCAGACCCAGTTGCTCCAGTACGGAGTTGACCGGGCCCGTGCCGGGGTTGAGGAGGAAGACGAAGGCCAGGGTCGCCGCCACCGGCGGGGCGAGATAGGGGAGGTAGAAGAGGGTGCGGAAGGCGCCCGTGGCCGTTCTGATCTTCGTGATGAGCAGGCCGACGCCCAGGCCGAACACCACCCGGCAGGTCACCATCACCAGGACCAGCCAGAGGGTGTTGCGCAGGGCGGGCCAGAACAGCGGATAGTCCTGGAAGACGTAGGTCCAGTTGCCCAGGCCCCGGAACTCCGGGACGCCGAAGCCGTCGTACTTCATCAGGGAGAAGTACAGGGTGGAGATGAGCGGATAGGCGAAGAAGACGCCGAAGCCGATGATCCAGGGGGAGAGGAAGGCGAGCGTTCTCAGCGTCGAGGCGCGGCGCTTCGCGCGGAGTGTGTGCGTGGGCGCGGTCATCGGGGGCTACTTCGCCTGCTCGATGTCCCGGTCGATCTGTTCGGCGGTCTTCCTCAGGCCCGCCTTGAGGTCCTTGACCTTTCCGGACTCGTACCGGAAGCCGAAGTCCTGGAGCGTCGTCTGGTACGTCGAGCCGTTGACGGAGGCCGGCGGGGTGTTGGACTCGGGGTGCTGGGCGATGTCCAGGAAGGTTCTGAAGGCGGGGTCCGTCTTCAGGTCGGGGGACTTCAGGGCCTCGAAGGTGGAGGGAACGTTGCGGATGGCGTTGGCGAAGGAGACGACCGCCTCGGTGTCGGTCGTCATGTACTTCACCAGCTCCCACGCGGCGTTCTGCTTCCTGCTCTGCGGGGCGATGCCCATGATCGTGCCGGAGAGGAACCCCTTGCCGTACTCGTCCACCTCGTCGTCGGCGACTGGGAGCGGCGCGGTGCCGATCTCGAAGTCCACGCCGGCGTCCTTCGCCATGCCGAGCCGCCACTCGCCGTCGAGCTGCATGGCCACCTGGCCGGTGTGGAAGGGGTGTTCGGCGCCCCACTCGTCGCCGAAGGTGTTGCGGTACTTCTCCAGCTTCGCGAAGCCGCCGAGGTCGTCCACGAGCTTCTTCTGGTACGTGAACATCTCGGCGAACGCCGGGTCCTCGGCGATGTTCGACGCGCCGTCGGCATCGAAGTAGGCGTGGTCCCACTGGGACATGTAGTGGTCGACGACGGTCTCGTAGCCGTGGTAGTTCGGCATGAAGCCGAGTTGCTCGTAGGTGCCGCCCTTCGGCCGGGTGAGCTTCTTGGCCGTCTCGGCGAACTCCGACCAGGTCTTGGGGGGTTCGGTGATGCCTGCCGCCTCGAAGGCGTCCTTGTTGTAGTAGAGGCCGTAGGCGTCGCCGAGCAGGGGGAGGGCGCAGCGGGTGCCCTCGAACTGGGTGTAGTCCAGCATCGGTTCCGGGATCGTCGCCTCGAGGTCGAGCTTCGACTTCTCGATGAAGGGCTTCAGGTCCAGGAAGGCGCCCGAGGAGCAGAATTTTCCGATGTTGGACGTGGTGAACGAGGAGACCACGTCGGGACCCTTCGAACCGCCCGCGCGCAGGGCCTGGTTGAGCTTGTCGTCGTTGATGTTGCCGACGACCTTCACCTTGATGTGGGGGTGGGCCTTCTCGAAGCGGTCCACGTTCTCCTGGACCGCCTTCACCTCGGCGGGTGCGCTCCAGCCGTGCCAGAAGGTGAGGGTCGTATCGGCGTTCGGGTCGTCCGTGGCGCCGGCTTCGGACTGGCCGGTGCAGGCGGTGGTGAGGAGGGCGAGGGAGGCCGTGGCGGCCAGCGTGAACGTCGCTTTTCTGGATATTCCGGGCATGACAATGCTCCCTGGGGCAGGGGTGGGAGGGGGAAGGGGGGAAGGGGGGAACGGGGCGGGCTAGCGGGAGGTGTCGAAGACCTCGTCGCGGGTGGTCGCCAGCGCGCTCTCCAGCGCGCCGCGCAGCACGGGGTGTTCACGGACGTCGCCCACGACGAGGCGGGGGCGCGGGGCGGCCAGCTCTTCCAGTTCGTCCTGGATCAGGGCGCGCAGCACCTCGCCGCCGGAGGTGAGGGCGGTGCCGCTCAGGACGACGAGTTCGGGGTCGAGGACGGAGACCAGGGAGGCGAGACCGGTGGCCAGGCGGGTGGCGTAGGTCTGGAGGAAGCGGTGGTGGGGGGTGCCGTCGAGGGGGGAGGTCGCCGCGCGTTCGAGGAGGGCGGCCGCCGTCTCGGTGTAGGGGCCCTGCGGGATGTCCGTGACGCCCAGCTCGCGGGCGATTCCCGGGACGGCCTGGGCGCCGGCCAGCTCCTGGAAGCCGCCGCTGTTGGCCCTGGTGACCTGACGGACCAGGGGCGCGCCCGGCACCGGCAGGAAGCCGACCTCGCCTGCGCCGCCGGTCCAGCCCCGGTGCAGCCGGCCGCCGAGTACCAGGGCGGCACCCAGGCCCTCCTGGTTCCACAGCAGGACGAAGTCGGTGTGGTCGCGGGCCGCGCCGAGACGCTGCTCGGCCAGGGCGACCAGGTTGACGTCGTTCTCGTACTCGAACGGCATCGGCAGCGCGGCGGCCAGTTCGCCGAGCAGCGTGGGGGAGTGCCAGCCGGGGAGGTGGGAGGCGTAGCGCAGCCGCCCGGTGTTCGGGTCGAAGGCGCCCGGAGTTCCTATCACCAGGCGGTGGATGTCGGAGCGGGACAGTCCCGCCGCCTTCACCGCGCCGTCCAGGGCGTCGGTGACCTGCTGGACGACGGAGGTCGCCGGGCGGCGGCCGGGGGTGGGCAGCTCGTAGTGGCCGACCGTGCGGCCGGTGATGTCGGCGACGGCGGCGCGTATGCGCTGGGGCGTGACGTCGAGCCCGGCCGCGTGGGCGGCGGCCGGGTTGACCTCGTACAGCTGGGCGCTGGGGCCGGGGCGGCCCTCGGTGGTGCCGGTGGCGAGGACCAGTCCGGCCGCTTCCAGGCGGGCCAGGAGCTGGGAGGCGGTCGGCTTGGACAGGCCGGTGAGCTTGCCGATCCGGGTGCGGGACAGCGGCCCGTGCTCCAGCAGGAGGTCCAGGGCGGTGCGGTCGTTCATGGCGCGCAGCACACGCGGGGTGCCCGGCGTACCGGCGGTTCCTGCCATGGGTGCGACACCTGCCCTTCTTCGACTGCCCAGCTTCTCAGCGGCCGCCGCGGGACGTCCATCCGGGCGGGTCCGCACCGACCGGGCGTCCGACCCCGATCATTGTTAGGAAAGTTTCCTGTCGGATGGGGAGGAACGTAAGCCCGGCGTGAACGAGGCGTCAAGAGGGGGCACGGGAAAGGGCGGCACCCGGTCGGTTCCGGGTGCCGCCCTCCAGGAGCCGGCGGTTACTTCGTGATGTTGGGCGGGGGCAGCGGGGACGCGGCCAGCGACTGCGGGGAGAGCGAACTCGCGTAGGCGGACGGGGCCGCCATCCCGGCCGTCGGGTCGGCGGCCGGCGCGTCCTCCACCGCCGTGGCGCCTCCGACGATACGGATCCCGGTCGCGTCGAAGGCGCGCTTGATGCGCCAGCGCAGCTCCCGCTCCACGGTCAGGGACTTGCCCGGCATGGTCTTCGCCGAGACGCGGAACACCATCGACTCCAGCAGTACGGAGTCCAGGCCGAGCACCTCGACCGGGCTCCACAGGAGCTCGTTCCAGGGCTCCTCCTTGCTGGTCCGCTCGGCGACCTCGATCAGCGTGGCCTTCACCCGGTCCAGGTCCTCGTCGGAGCGGACCGTGACGTCCACATGGGCGGTCGCCCAGCCCTGGGACAGATTGCCGATGCGCTTGATCTCGCCGTTGCGGACGTACCAGATCTCACCGTTGTCGCCGCGCAGCTTGGTCACCCGCAGCCCGACCTCGATCACCTCGCCGGAGGCCACGCCCGCGTCGACCGAGTCGCCGACGCCGTACTGGTCCTCCAGGATCATGAAGACGCCGGAGAGGAAGTCCGTCACCAGGTTGCGCGCGCCGAAGCCGATCGCCACACCCGCGACACCGGCCGAGGCGAGCAGCGGGGCCAGGTTGATCTGGAAGGTGCCGAGGATCATCAGCGCGGCCGTGCCCAGGATCAGGAAGGACGTCACCGAGCGCAGCACCGAGCCGATCGCCTGCGAGCGCTGACGGCGCCGCTCGGCGTTGACCAGCAGACCGCCGAGCGCGGTGCTGTCCACCGCCTGGCCGGTCCGGGACATCCGGTCGATCAGCTTGGTGATCGCCCGCCGCACCACGACTCTCAGCACCACCGCGATCACCAGGATCAGCAGGACCCTGAGCCCGATCGCGAGCCATGTCGACCAGTTCTCCTCGACCCAGCCGGCGGCGTTGGTGGCGCTCTCGTGGGCATCCTGGAGCGAGGGCACCACAGGGGTCACGGACTCCGAGGGCGTCGGCGACGGATCGGCGGCCGACAGGACGGCGGACAAGGACACGGCGGGTACCTCCAGGTGCACGGTCTGCCCCGGTGCGGCGGTCACGTCGGGCACGGTCACGATCGGGCCACCGGACGGGCAGAACCACCACACTAACGGGGCATTGTGAGGGGATCGGCCCGATGTGTGAAGAAGAGACCGTCCTCACCCACGCGTGAACAGGCCATGATCCTGGGGATGCATCGGGATGTGGTCGAAAACACTCTCAGCCCGTTACCGGGACATGGTGGCGCTTCCACCAGGCATGAGGGGAAACTGACTACGGATCGTCCCGGCGCGAGCCACGCGCCGCCGGCGTACAAGGAGGCCATCCGTGCCGCATGTCCTGGTCCTCAACGCGTCGTACGAGCCGCTCGGCGTCGTACCGCTCCGCCGCGCGCTCGTGCTCGTCCTCGAGAACAAGGCAGTCTGCCTGGAGGAGACCGGCGCCTATCTGCACAGCGCGACCGTCACTGTCGCCGCGCCCAGCGTGGTCCGGCTCAAGCGTTTCGTCCGGGTTCCCTACCGGGGGCCCGTTCCCCTCACCCGCCGGGCACTGTTCGCCCGTGACGGGGGCCGGTGCATGTACTGCGGTGGCGTCGCAACCAGCGTCGACCACGTCATCCCGCGCAGCCGAGGGGGCAAGCACGTCTGGGACAACGTGGTGGCGTCCTGCCGCCGCTGCAACCACATGAAGGCCGACCGTCACCTGATCGAGCTGGGCTGGCGCCTGCGCCACAAACCCGCCCCGCCCACCGGCCTGGCCTGGCGCATCATCGGCACCGGCCACCGGGACCCACGCTGGCTGCCGTACCTCCAGCCGTACGGCGCGGACGACGCGATGGCCCGGATCGACGGCATCTCGGCCTGAGGCCGTGCCCGGGGGCTGTGTGCTTCCTGCGGTGAGGGCTCGGCTCCGGGGTGCTGCGGACAGTCGTGAACACTTCGGCGTCAGGTGCGAGGACATGCATTGATGAACGGCTTCGACTTCGTGAAGTCCAGCTACAGCAGCGGAAGCGGCGAGTGCGTGGAGGTCGCCCTCAACGTCTCGGAAACCGTCGCCGTCCGTGACTCCAAGAACTCCGGCGGCGGCCCGATACTCCGCCTCACGCCGCAGGCGTGGGCGCGGTTCACGGAGGTGTGGGGGCGGCTGCCTGCTCGGAGGTGACCGCAGTGCCACGGTCACTGGTGCGGCAAGCGACCCGGCGGGGGGCCGCCGGGCCCGGCTCCACACCCCGAGGCGACCTCACACGTACCGTGGCTTCCCCGGCCGTACCGAGCGGCGCAGCAGGGGCAGGGCCGTCGCCGTGGCCGGGAGGCAGGCGACGTAGACAGTGAGTGGGACCAGGAGCGCCGCCCACGGCCAGGAGCCCGACCCGGTGAGAGCGGCGTAGCCGACGCCGACCACCATGCCGCCGACTCGGCGGTGCCCGCGTCACCACGATCGTGGCGGCGTTCGGTGTGGCCAGTGATCGCCGAGAAGTTCCCCAACGGGACCGGGGCGCGCTCAGTCCGCGACCGCGTACGCCTCCACCGACCACAGCGAGTAGCCGTACCGGGTCGCCCGCTGCTCGCCCTGGACGCGGACGTGGCGCACGTCCGGCTCGTCCATGCGGACGCTCTCCCGGCCGCCCCCGCTGTCGCGGATCTTCGCCGCCGTGCGCCAGCTGCGGCCGTCCCCGGAGACCTCCACGCGGTACGCCGACGGATGCGCGTCCTGCCAGTGCAGCGCCACCTTGCCCAGCCGTACCGGTCGCTCCAGCTCCACCTGCCACCAGGCGTCGTCCTCCACGGGGGAGGACCAACGGGTTCCGGGGTCCCCGTCGTTCGCGGCCGAAGCGGGGAAGTCGGGGGTCTCGTCGGCCGAGGAGCTCGCCCGGCCGGTGCGGGCGAGGTCGGGGCCGCCGACGGGGGGCACGGCGTGCACTGTCAGTGTCCGGGTCGCGCCGCCGAAGCCGAGCCGGACCTCGTACGGCCCGACGGGCGTACCCGGCTTCACGGTCACCTCGACCGGCACCTCCACGGGCGTACCGCGCGGAACGGTCAGGGCCTCCTTCGGCACCCGGACGGCCAGCTCCTTCGGGGCCGCCTCGACGGTGAGCCTGCCGCGCATCTCGTCGGGGCGCAGGGAGCCGAGGGTGGCCGTCAGCCGCCGGGTGCCGCCGATGTCGGTGTCCGCGCGGTCGTCGGGCAGCGCCAGGGAAGCGGCCGGCTCGTCCGCGAACCACGGGACCAGGTGCCTGACCGTGGCGGGGTCGGCACCGGTGACCCGGACGGCCGCGACCGGTTCGCCGCCGGTGGGCAGCTCGGTGGCGCCCCGCGCGGACAGCGCGCCGAGCCGGTGCCACTCCCCGCCCGGCGCCCGCCGCACCTCCACCGTGCCCCGGGTCCCCGGCTCGCTGAGCACCGTCACGGCCTCCAGCGTCCGGGCGCGGGAGAGGTCGAGGGTGCGTGCGCCGCCGGACCGCGCGGGCGGCTCGTGGTCGATGCCCGCCCAGCTCTCGTACGCCTTCTGCGCCCGGCTCAGGAACGGCTCCAGCACGCCCTCGCCGGCCTTCGCCCGCGCCGCCGCCGCCCCGTCCCGCTGCTCACCCAGCTTCCGGAACGCCGTCCAGGCGGCGGCCGTGTCCCCGGCCTGCTGCGCGCGCAGCAGGTCCAGGGCCGTCGTACCGGCCTCGCCGTAGCGGGCCAGCCGCTCCGTCCACGGGGCGACCTCGTCGGCCAGCGCCGTGCCGGACAGCCGTCCCGGCAGATCCCGCAGGGTGGTGAAGGCCGCGCGCAGCCGGACGGCCGCCGGGGTCTCCGCGGTACCGCGCGCGGTCGGCCGGGTGCGCCAGAACTCCTCCATCAGCGGACGCAGATACGCCGACTCCCTGCCGCCCAGCACCGAGGACGCGGCGTTCCCGGCGAGCGCCGTCAGCGCCTCCTCGCGCCGGGTGTCACCTCCGGCGAGGTCGGCGACGGCGGCCCGCCAGGACTCCTGGGGGCGGTAGTCGCGCGGGTTCCAGGCGAAGTCGGCCGACGTGAACAGTGCGATGCGGGACGCCTCCGGCTGCTCCATCGCGTTGGCGAGCAGCGCGGCCGAACCGGCGGCCACGGCCGGTTCGCGGCCCTGGTAGGGGCCGAGGAAGATCCGGCCGGGGGCGTAGTCGTTCACCGGGTAGTTGTCCATGGTGACCAGGGGATGCCCGAACACCTGGCGTGCCTGTGCCAGCTGCCCGCCGGTGATGGTGCGCGGCACCACCCCGACCCCGGTCCACGCCACCTCGATGTCCGCGTCCAGGGCGTCCGCGAGCGCCTGCCGGTACGCGGTCGAGCCCTCCTCGTAGTACTCGGTCGGCATCAACGACAGCGCGGGAGCGCCGGGGTGGCGGCCGGTCAGATGCCGGGCCACCGCGTTCGCCACCCGCGCCTGGGCGCGGGCGGCGGCCTCGGGGCCGGACCCGAACCGGTCGGCGTCCGCCCCGCAGTGCCACTCGCTGTAGCTCACATCCTGGAACTGGAGCTGGAAGGCGCGGAAGCCCAGCTCCTCCATCGCGTCCAGCTTGCGGGTCAGTGCCCGCAGGTCCTCGTCCGAGGCGAAGCACATCGCCTGCCCCGGTGCCACCGCCCAGCCGAGGGTGACATGGTTGCGCCGCGCCCGCTCGGCCAGTTCCCGGAACTCCGCGCGCCGCTCGGCCGGGTACGGCTCCCGCCAGCGGGCCTGCCGCAGCGGGTCCTCGCCGGGGGCGTAGAGGTACCGGTTCTGCTTGGTGCGGCCCATGAAGTCCAGCTGGGCCAGCCGCTGCCGGTGCGTCCACGGGGTGCCGTAGAAGCCCTCGGTGATGCCGCGTACCGCGGTGGCCGGCCAGTCGCGTACGACGGCGGCGGCGATCGTGCCGTCCGGGCGCAGCAGCTGCCGCAGCGTCTGCACGGCGTGGAACAGGCCGTCGCCGTCGGCCCGGGTGAGCGCGACGGCGCCCCGGCCGGTGGTCAGGGTGTAGCCACCGGCGGGAAGGGCGCGGCGGGGGTCGCCCGGGGCGCGTTCCCTGCCCACCCGCACCACGAGCGCCCCCTTGGGCACCGATGCGCCGGGGGCGGTGAACCGGCGCGCCCCGGCCGCCCGCAGCAGCTCCCTGAGCGCGTCGAGGGCGTACGGGTCGGCCGCGTCGTCCGTGACCAGGGCGACCTCCTCGGTCACCCGGACCGGGGCGCCGTTCGTGCGCAGGGAGTGGGGACGCGGCCACACGGACGGGGCCGTGACCCCGACCGGGTCGGCGGCGGGTGAGGTGGTCGCCCCGGGTGCGGGCGGCGTGCTCGTCCCGGGCGCGACCGGCGCCGCCACGGCGACCGGCGCCGCCACGGCGACCGGCGCGGCCACGGCGACCGGTGCGGCCGCGGCGCCCAGGGTTCCGGCGAGCACGGCGACCGCGAGGGCGGTCCTCCTGGCGTTGGCCGTCCTCCCACGCCGCAGCCGCACGGGCCCTCCTGATGTGCTCGGGTCGGCCGGCCGGCCACCTGACCGAACGGCCGTGTCCATTCCGTTACCGGGGAACCCCGAGCCCACCACTCCTGCGGTGAACGTGTCAATGAGAGTGGACGTTGTGGCGTGTTTGCCCCACTGTGGGAGGAGGGGACGGGAGCAGGATGTGAGCAGGATCACGTTGAAAGACTTTGTGCGTCTGGCATCGCGCCCGCTGGGTAGGGCTGCGGGATAACCCGTACGACCCGCACCCGCACGCCCGCGTGACCCGCGCACCGTGCTCGACGAGGAGACCATCTGTGACCGCACCGGCATACGTTCCTTCCCCGGCCCTGTCCAAACCCACGGCGGAGACCTCCGCCGCCGGCCTCCACCTCTGCGTCTTCAGCGCGGAGGGCCCCAGCATCGACCTCCCGCTGACCAGCGAACCCCCGCTGCCGGACGCCGAACCGCTCACCAGCGAACCGCCCCTCGCCGAAGCCACCCCCCTGACCAGCGAGTCCGACGCCTACCTGGACTCCTCGGACGCCTCCGGCCTCGACTCCTTCCCGGCCCAGTACCGCCCGGAGCCCTAGGGTGAGCGCGCCACGGCCGGCCGAGCCCCCTTCCGAGGACCTGTCCCGGCTCGCCGCGCTGCACGGCGTCGCCACCTCGTACCGGCCCTCACCGGACCGCACGGTCGCGGCCTCGGCCACCGCCGTCACCCTCGCGCTGGCCGCCCTCGGCGTGGACACCGCGACCCCGGACGCCGTCCGCGGCGCCCTCACCGCCCGCGCACGCGAACTCGACGCACGGCTGCTGCCCCCCACCGTCGTCGGCTGGGGCACCGGCACACCGGCCGCCCTCGCCGCGCTCCCCGCGACCACCCGGCTGAGCATCCGCACCGAACAGGGCGAGACCCGCGCCTCGGCCGAGCACCTCCCGCCCGGCGTGCACACGGTGACCGCCACCGCCTCCGACGGCCGTACCACCCACGCCCACCTGATCGTCGCCCCGACCGCGCTGCCCGCCCACCCCGGACGCTCGTACGGCCTCCTGGTCCAGCTCTACTCCCTCCTCTCCCGCCGCTCCTGGGGCATGGGCGACCTCGCCGACCTCGGCGAACTCGCCGGCTGGGCCGGACGCACCCTCGGCGCCGGATTCGTCCAGGTCAACCCCCTGCACGCGGCCGTCCCCGGCCCCCCGACCGATCCCTCTCCCTACCGCCCCTCCTCCCGCCGCTTCCCCGACCCGGTCCATCTGCGCGTCGAGGACGTCCCCGAGTTCGCGTACGTCGAGGACCGGGACCGCGTACGCGCCCTGCTGGACCGGGCGGCGGAACTGCGCGAGGCGGTGCTGGAGAAGGGCGCGCTGATCGACCGGGACGCCGTCTGGGAGGCCAAGCGGGAAGCGCTGGAACTGGTCCACGAGGTGCCGCTCGGCCCCGGCCGCCGCGCCGCCTACGCCGACTTCCTCACCGCACAGGGCCAGGCCCTCCAGGACCACGCCACCTGGTACGCCCTCACGGAGGTCCACGGCGCCGACTGGCACCGCTGGCCCGCCCCCCTGCGCGACCCGCGCTCACCGGAGACCGCCCGCGCCCGCCGCGACCTGGCGCACCGCGTCGACTTCCACTCCCGTCTCGTCTGGCTCACCGACACGCAGCTCACCGCCGCCCAGCGCGCCGCGCGGGAGGCGGGCATGCCGGTCGGGATCGTCCACGACCTCGCCGTCGGCGTCCACCCCGCCGGCGCCGACGCGTGGGCGCAGCAGGACCACTTCGCGGCCGGCATGTCGGTCGGCGCGCCCCCGGACGCCTTCAACGCGCGCGGCCAGGACTGGGGCCTGCCGCCCTGGCGCCCCGACCGCCTCGCCGACTCCGGGTACGCGCCCTTCCGCGCCCTGCTCCGGGCCCTGTTCCGGTACGCGGGCGCCCTGCGCATCGACCACGTCATGGGCCTGTTCCGGCTCTGGTGGGTCCCCGAGGGCCACCCGCCCACGGAGGGCACCTACGTCCACTACGACGCCGAGGCCATGCTCGCCGTGCTCGTCCTGGAGGCCTCCCGCGCCGGGGCGATGGTGATCGGCGAGGACCTGGGGACCGTCGAGCCGGGCGTCCGCGAGGCACTGCGCGAACGCGGTGTGTACGGCACCTCGGTGCTGTGGTTCGAGCGGGACTGGGAGGGCGACCGCCGCCCGCTGCCGCCGGACGGCTGGCGCGCGGACTGCCTGGCGACGGCCACCACCCACGACCTGCCCTCCACGGCGTCCCGCCTGAGCGGCGAGCATGTGGAGCTCCGGGACAGCCTGGGCCTGCTGACCCGGCCCCTGGCGGAGGAGCGGGCGGAGGCGGCGGCGGATGTGCGGGAGTGGCGGGAACTGCTGGCACGGCTCGGACTGCTTCGAGCTCCCGCTGAGGAGGAGGCGGAGATCCAGGCCGTCCACCGCTACCTGCTGCGGACCCCGGCCCGCATGATCGGCGTATGGCTCCCGGACGGCATCGGCGACCGCCGCCCCCAGAACCTGCCGGGCACCTGGGACCAGTACCCGAACTGGCGCCTGCCGATCGCCGACGCGGCCGGCCGGCCGGTGACGCTGGAGGAACTGGCGGCGTCGTCCCGGTTGCGGGCCCTGATGGACGTCCTGCGGGAGTGAGAACCCCGCCCGCAGCTCCGGCGAGCCGGCCCCCTCGCGCGGCCCGCCCTGCTGCCCTCCGGCCCGCCCGCCGCGGGCAGTCGTGCCTCCCCCAGTGCCCCAAAGGCCTGGGAGGTGCCCCCAGGGCGATGGGGGAGGGTGGGCGGTGGGGGCACCTCCCGCTCGAGCGGAGCCGAGAGTGGGGGAGGCACCCCGCAAGCGCCGGGCCGCGCAGAATCCCCCGGCCGAGCCCTCACTCCGGCGCACCCGGCGCCCCTGCCCGGCGCACCCGGCACCCCTCACCGGCATCACCGCAGCCCTTTACGCCACCCCGAGCGCGCGCAGCCAACCCGCGTTCGATACTTTGGGACCGTGGACAACAAGAACGCCCTGCGCGCCGGCGCCCTGGCAGCCGGTACGACGCTGATGATGCTGCTCATGACGTCCCCCGCGCTCGCGCTCACCCGCGACGACGGCGACGACCCCGGCACGGGCCTGAGCGTCGTCGAGACGCTGGGGCTCTACGTCCTGGCCCCGATCGCGCTCTTCGTGATCATCGTTGGTCTGGTGATGATCGGCGACAAGTCGCACAAGAAGAAGGACGTCACCAGCTCCAACATCGCCACCAAGGCCGAAGCCAAGGCCTGATCCGGAGCAGGCCGCTCACCCGGGCGGCCCCCGCGCACCTTCCCGAGGGCGCCGCCCCGTTCGGGCGTACGCGCATCCGCCGTACGTGACGAGGGCGGCGCCCTCGATGTGTCGCACCGGGCGTCGCCGCGGCGGGCGCCCGGGGCCGCGCTCAGCGTGGGTACGGTGCCGTCAGACAGTCAACCTCCCCCACAACGTCGCGATCGCCCCCGGCGCGAGCGTCACCCTCGGCTACCTCGCCGACCACACCGGCGCGGTGCATGCTCGACGGGGGCGCCTGCGCGGTGGGTAGCCGGCCCCGGACGTCAACTGCGCGTAATGCACTCCTCGATGAGGGCGACGGTGGCGCGCGGGTCGTCGACTTCGATGACGAGGCGGTCGTAGGTCTCGCCGTCGGCCAACTCGACGACGACCGCCTTGTCGGGGTTCTTCACGTCCCAGAAGAGACGCTCCCCGTGCCGCCGGAACCGGCCGGCGGTGATGAGGCCCGGGAACTGGGTGCCGGCGACCCGGAAGCCCTTCGGCCCGCGCGCCATTCCGGGGTCGTGGGTGGCGCCGCGCACATGGGCGAGGGGAATCTCCAGACGGCTCTTGAGCGTCCAGAGTTTGTCGAGGCCCTGGAACTCGACGGTCAGCAGGCCGCGTTCGCGGTCGACGGAGATCAGGGCCATGGTCAGTGCTCCTTGGAAGCGGTCGGCGGGGCGGCGCGCAGCCGGAGGCGGGCGCCGAGGACGGTGGAGGCGAGCTCGGACGCCGCGTCGCCGTGGGAGGGACGCAGGGCGTCCTCCAGCGCGGCGATGCCCTCCGCGACGAGCGCGGCGACATCGGCGTCGAGCGGCGCGCGCTCGGCGGCGGCGAGCAGCAGCAGCCCGGCGGCCGGCCCGTTGTCGTACGAGGCGATGGCCGTGGTCAGGGCCTGCTCGGGGTCGGTGAGCGTGGCGATGGCAGCGGTGGTCGGATGGATCTCGTGGTCGAGGTGGCTGCGGAGGGCGGTCAGGTGCAGCCCCCTCTTCGACCCGAACACCTTGTAGAGGCTGCCCCGGTGCACACCGGTGGCGGTGACCAGGTCGTCGACGGAGGTGCCCTCGTACCCATGGGTGGCGAAGAGAGCGGCCGCGGCCTCGACGGCCTGGCCGGTATCGAAAGCGCGTGGTCGTCCCATGTCGATGATCCTATGACGTTGAAGAACGTTCAGTCAAGAACGACTGTTCTCAAACTCCTGCGGTGGAGGTCGCCACTCTCGGGCCCCGTGGTGAAGCGTGGGACTCCGGCAACTCGAAAGCGGGGAGCGCTACTTCCGGTGACCACTCAGCCCGCACGCCCCGAACGCCGCGGTCCCGGGACCGCCTTGGTGATGTGGCGGGTCTCTTCCCGAGGCGAGCACGTGGTTCAGGAGAGCGCCGCGCACAACCCGTGGGTCGACGGCCCGAAGCACTTCGTCCGGACCGTCGGAGAGTTTCTGGCCGGACGTGACCGTTGGCGGACGAGCCTGCGGGCTGCCGCAAGAACCGTGTACGCGGGGCCGGTGACGGTGGACGCGTCAGCGGCCCCGCGGACGAACGGTCAGACGACGATCACCCGCCGCCCCCGGGTGTGCCCCGCCTGGCTGTCGGTGTGGGCGGACGCGGCCTCGGCGAGGGTGTAGGACTTCTCGACCGGGATGTGCAGCTTGCCCTCTCCGATGAGGCGGACGGTCTCCTCGAGGGCGTCCGGCATGCTGCCGGCCACGTGGGAGAAGCGGGCGCCGAGGTCCGGCGCGGTCGGGTCGGCTATGGAGATCACCTTCGCAGGGTCCCCGGTCAGCTCGGCGAGTTCGCGGACGACGCCCGCGCCGGCCAGGTCGAGGGCCGCGTCCACCTCGATGAACGCCCGTATCCGCTCGGCCCAGCCCTCGTCGTACGTCGTGGCGTGCGCCCCCATGCTGCGCAGATACTCCTGGTTCGCCGCCCCGGCCGTGCCGATCACCGTGATGCCGCGCTCGCGGGCGATCTGGAGCACTGCCGACCCGACCCCTCCCGACGCGCCGCTGACCAGCAGGTTCTGTCCGGGGCGCATGCCGGACTCGCGGAGGATGCGCAGCGCGGTCTCCATGACCGAGGGGTAGCCGGCCGCCTCCTCGAACGAGAGCCCCGCGGGCATGCGGGCCCAGGCATGCAGCACGGCGAACTCGGCGTAGGTGTCGACGCCTTCGCCGAACACGCGGTCGCCGACATGGACCCCTTCGACGCCCTCGCCGACCTCGTCCACCACCCCGGCCGCGTCCAGTCCGACACCGGACGGCAGCGCGGCCGGAAGAGCCGGCCGCATCTGGCCCTCGCGGATTCTCCAGTCGACGGGGTTCACCCCCGCCGCCCGTACGGCGACACGTATCCGGCCGGGGCCTGCGTGGGGCTCCTCGGCGTCGATGAGGCGGAGGACGTCGGGGCCGCCGAACTCGGCGAAGCTCACTTTCTTCATGCGGCCGACCGTAACACTAACCGTTAGCTTTAAGGAACAGTTGTGCTTTCGCATCTGATAGCGTCAGATCATGCCCGAGCAGCCGTCCGGACGCCGAGAACGCAAGAAAGCCGCCACCCGCCAGAAGATCGCCGACACCGCCCTGCGGCTCTTCCTGGAGCGCGGGTACGACGTGGTCGGCATCCGTGACGTGGCCGCCGAGGCCGATGTGGCCGTCACCACCGTCTTCGCCCACTTCGCCTCGAAGGAGGCCCTGGTGTTCGAACGGGACGCGGACTTCGAGCAGCGCCTCGCCGGGGCGGTCACCGACCGGGCGCCCGGCGAGCCCCTCGTCCCCGCGCTGCGCCGCGAGATCCACGCCCTGGTGCGCCACTGCCTGGCGGACGACGCTGCTCCCGTCTGGCACATGATCGACACCTCACCCGCCCTGCGGGAGTACGAGGGGTCGATGAGGCTGCGGCACGCGGAGGCGCTGGCGACGGCCCTCGCCGCCGAACCCGGCCCGCCGCGCACCGGCACGGTCCGCCGGGCGATCGCCAGGTTCGTGGTGGACGCCTTCGCGCTGGCCCGGGGGGCGGACGATCCGCAGGCCGCCGTGGACGAGATCTTCCGCATGATCGAGGCGGCATGGGAGGCCGCCGAGAGGAGCGCCCGGGTTCCTCAGCCCGGCTGAGCCACGGACGACCCCGCCCGGACTGCGTGTCGTGTCGGAGTCTGCCACCAACGTCTTTCTGCACGGTGTGCGTTGGCGCCCGAGCCGGCGGGGCCGAGGGTGCCGTCGGCGGCCAGTGCTTACAGCCGGGGTATCAGATCCGACATCACGGCGAGTGGCAGCGAAGGGTTGGCGGCTGCCGCCTCCGCCACCTGCCGGTCGGTGTCGGTGAGTAGCTCCTCGATGATCGAGGCCGGAAGGGCCGCACGGCCGGCGGCTATACGCCTCGCCTGTGTGTCTGCCAGGCATGCGAGCAGCGCCGGTGCCGACGCATTGCGATGCCGGGCGATCTCGCGGAACGCCTTCCGTACCGGTGGTTCGTGCCGGGCAAGGTCGTCCAGAAGTACCGGAGTCGCGTCCGGGTTGGCGGCCACCTCGGCGACGACCCGGACTCCGTGCCGGTCGAGCATGGCGCGCAGCAGGCCTTCCGAGAGGCCAGGGTGCGAGGCAATGGACTTGACCACTTTCGCGTCGGGGTCGGCGGCCAGCGCGTCGCGTATGGCGGGTGGCAGGTCGCGTCGCTGGGCCACGAGCATCCGCGCGGCCGGGTTCGGTGATGCGGCCAGCCTCTCGACCTCGTCAGGGGACGCGGAGGCGATCCGCGGCAGCAGAGCGGCGCCGGTCCTGGTGGTGCCGGCCAGGTGGGTCAGCACGTCGATCGGTACGCGAGGGTTGTGGGCGAGCCCGCGTCGCACTTCGGGGTTGTGATCGGTGGCCAGTACGTGGATCAGGGCGTCGTCGATCGCCGGATTCTCGGCGAGGTCGGCTCGAACACCGGCATGCGCATCCACGGCGAGCCGAGCGCAGGCCTCCACCGGCAGATCGGGGCGGCCGGCGAGTGCCCAGCGCAGGAGCAGCGAAGGATGGCCGACGAAGCCGACGACGGCGTCGGTGGGGGTGACCGGGTTCAGAATCGCCATCCGTTGCGTCTCGTGCCGGGTGGACTCGTGGGAGCCGTCGCAGGAGGCGCCGGGCGGCAGATCGCAGTCGAGCCGCGAGCATTGCGGATCGTGCACGAACGGCACCTCTTCACGGTCGCAGACCAGGCACCGCTGTGCGGGAGGCAGCCCCTCGCCGGTGAGCAGCGCCGCCAGTACGGCCGGTGGAGCCGCCTCGTTGGCCGCCACCGAGCGGCGGACCTCGGCATGCGGATGCGCCGCAAGTCCGGTGGCCGTCTCCGGTGTCGTCCACAAGGCGAGCTCCGCCACGACCTGTACGTCCGGGTCGGAGGCCAGCATCTCCACCACATCGGGCGGTAGGCCGGGGCAAGCGGCCAGCTTCTCCCGGCGCTCGACGACTGGATCTTCCACGAGGAAGCGCGTCCACTCCGTGCGTCCGGCACGCGCGGCAAGCAGGGCGAGAGCGGCTTCCGGTTGCGTCGCAGGATCAACATCTGCGGCGGTCAGCAGGCCTGCATACGCAAGCGACACAGCGCTTTCCTCGACACGAGCGGCCAGCGCCAAGGCCTGCGCGTGACTGAGGTCGGCCCGACGAGCGAGGTCCACAGCGATCTCGGCATCTGCGACCACGATCAGCCGGTCGACCAGCTCGGACGGCAGGCTGACATTGGCGGCGAGCCCGCAGAGAACACGATTCACAGAGGCATCCTGTCTGGAACGTGATCGGATGGCTTCTGGGTTTCGGTGGCTGCCGGCCGCTTGCGGTGCGCCGTGTACACCTCAGCTGGGTGTGAACTCGTACTGCAGCTCGTACAGGTGACCCGCCTTGACCATGACGGTGGCCTCCACCGGGCGGTCGGCGTCGGTGTACACCACGCGGAGGGTTCGCAGCACCGGAAGGTCGCTGGGCAGGTTCAGGGCCTGATACTGCTCCTGGGTGGGGATCCGGGCCGAGACGCGGTCGATGCTCACGAGTGGTGGAAAGCCGAGTTGGGTCAGGAGCGCCGGAGTACCGCCCTTGATCTTTCGCTTGGCCATGATGGCGGTGTCCCGTGCGACAGCCAGTGGGTAGTACGACTTGACCAGTTCGGCCGGTTCTCCGTCGATGGTCAGGATTTGGTGGCGCAGCACTGCGGTCTCTGTGCCGCCGAGGCCCAGCGAGGACGCCACGTCGGCCGGCGGTCGCGTCTCGGCCACGTCGAGCAGTGTGCTGTGTGCCCGCGCGCCGTGCTGTGTGGCTTCGGTCAGCCAGCGATAGGGCTCCCCCGGGGTGGCGGGGGCCATGTATGCGGCCGGGCGCATGGTTCGCTGCCGGTGTTCGCGGACCGTGACGGCGGAACCGGCGCGGCCGACGACCAGTTGCTCGTCCTTGAGGATGTGCAGGGCTTTCTGGATGGTCGCGTTCGAGGCGTCGAATCGCTCCTTGAGCCGCGTGGTGGAGGGAAGGCTGGTGCCCGGCGCCAGGTCGCCGCTCATGATGTCGTCCCGGAGGTCGGCGGCGATCCGTTCATGGAGTGACCGGCGGTCGGGGGAGTCGGTGTGAGTGATGGGCACAGTCATCCGATCAGGATCTCGTAGCGCAGGTGCTGCCGGTGTGCCGGCATGACCATCATGTCGACCTGGAAGGGCTGGTCGTCGCCGTCGAGGGTGACCCGGCTCAGCCGGAGGACCGGCTCGTCCGGTCCCAGGCACAGAATCTCGCGCTCCTCCGCGTCCGGCATGCGCGCGGTCACATCCTCGCGGACGCGGACGCCGACGTGTCCGCGCTCGGCAAGGAAGGTCACGGCGCCACCCGGGATCTTCTTTGCCTCGGCGAGACGCGTCCCGCGGGCGATGTGCGCGGGGTAGTAGGTGTCGGTCAGTTCGCAGGGCTTCCCGTCGAGTTCGATCACCCTGCGGCGCACGATCAGCGTCTCCTTCGGCGGCAGCCCGAGAAGCGCGGCGACTTCCTCGGTGGCCGTCGCCTCACCGGCGTATGCGATGCGCTGGGTGCCCTTGCCGCCGCGTGTCTCGGCCTCAGCCGACCAGGCGTCCGGCCGCCCCCTCTCCGGTGGGGTCAGATACGGCAACGAGGTGCTGACCCACGTGCTGTCGCTCACTGTGGCCTCCATGGGGCGGATGTTCGACCTTGCTGCTTTACACGTTAAGCGAGGCGATTCCGCTGGCCCTTCCCGGCGTATCACTATTCGCGAATAGTGATACGGTTCAGGCCATCACTGGATCAAGGGGGGTGGCTCACCGTGCCTCTGTCTCGGCAACGCCGATTCCCGCGAACTCGCCGCTCTGTGTCGAGCGCGCGCAGGTTCGCTCTGGAAACGCTCACGGAGTGGGGCTACCGGGAGCGGCAGGACGATGTGCAGCTCTGTGTGTCGGAGCTGACGACCAATGCCCTGTTGCACGGCGTGCCGCCGGGGCGTGAGTACGCGCTGGTGGTGGTCGGAGACGGCCCGCTCGTCCGCGTCGAGGTGCGGGACAGCGGGGCGGGTCGGCCGCAGGTGCCCAGGACGGCGCCGGACAGCTGTGGAGGGCGGGGGCTGCACCTCGTCATGACCCTCGCCGACGACTTCGGCGTGACGCCGCACGACCTCGGCAAGACCGTCTGGGCGGTATTCAAGATGGACTCACCAGAAGTGAAGGGCAGTAATGGAAGCAGCTGAACATGCGCGGCTCAATGCCTACTTCGGGCGTATTGCCGCCCACTTCGCTCCAGCGGACCGACCGGCGTCATTGCTGATCACGCATCTGTTGCCGGAGCGTCCGGCGTTCGTGCGAAGCGTGGCGGCGATGACCGAACTCCGGGCCGTGTTACCCAAGCCCAAGTCGGCGCATCCCGAGGCCGTGAGGCTGGTCGAGGACAGCGGGCACGTGTGCGACACGCTGTCGCGGGAGTTGTTCGCCGACTCCGACCGGGCACTGCGGTACATCGAGGAGAAGGCTGCGGGGCTTCGGGTCGTCCTGCTCGATGTGGGCGGATACTTCGCGCCCTCGCTCCACGCCCTGTGCGAGCGCTTCTCGGGAAGCATCGTCGGTGTGGTCGAGGACACCGAGAACGGCCACCGGCGGTATGCCTCCCTCGACAAGCTGCCCTGTCCTGTCGTCTCGGTGGCCCGCTCACCACTGAAAGAGCCGGAAGACTTCCTGGTAGGGCAGTCCGTCGTGTTCTCGACCGAGGCGCTCATGCGCAGCCGTGGCGACATCCTGCACGGCCGCGCCGCCCTCGTCATCGGCTTCGGAAAGCTGGGTTCGAGCATCGCGCGTCTGCTCCACGCGAAGGGCGTGCGTGTCACGGTCCACGACATCGACCCGGTTCGGCGTACGCAGGCTCTGTCGCAGGGCTTCGCGGTGGCGCGCGCACTGGAAGCGGGACTTGAGGGGGCCGGACTGGTCCTGTGCGCCAGCGGCGCACTCTCGTTGCGGGGCGAGGCTTTCGGCCGTCTGCGCAACGGTGCGTACGTCGCCACTGTGACGAGTAGCGAGGACGAACTCGAGCTGGCAGGGGTGAACGAGGTGTACGAGCGGGCCCACGTGGGGCAGAACGTCACCCGGTACCTGACGACCGGGCACTACTTCTACCTGCTCAACGGCGGCAATGCCGTCAACTTCCTACACGGAGCGAGTGTCGGACCGTTCATCTTTCTCGTGCAGGCAGAGATCCTGGCCGCCTCCGCGGCTCTTGTACGTGGCGGCCTGGAGCCGGGCATGCACGAGATCGGGTCGGCCGACCGGGCCGCCATCGCCGCGACCTGGCTCGACTACTTCAACAGGTGAGGAGAGGCCTGATGCCCATCACTGCCGATCACATCCGTGCGACGCTCGACGATTATCTCGCTGCTCACCCGGGCGAGAGGCAACGGCTGGCTGCCCTGTCCGGACTCCTCGACGATGTTGCGGACCTCAGTAGCCGCAAGGAGTTCCGTGGGCATGTGACTGCCGGCGCAGTCCTCGTCGACGCGGCGGGGCGTGTGCTCGTCATCCACCATCGTGCCCTGGATCGTTGGCTGCTGCCGGGTGGCCATGTCGAGAACGAGGACAGCAGTCTCCTCGCGGCCGCACAGCGGGAGTTGAGCGAGGAGACCGGGATTCCACGGTCGGCGGTCACGCCGGTCGGGCCGGCGCCGATGCATATCGACGACCACCCGATCCCGGCCAACCCCGACAAGGGCGAGCCGGATCACCGGCATTTCGACTTCCGGTTCGTCTTCCGCGCGTCGGCCGAAGTCGTCGAGTTGCAGACCGAGGAAGTGACGGCCGCCGCTTGGCGGGACGTCGACAGCATCACGGATGAGGCCTTGCGTGAGCGCGTACGCGAGGCCCTGCGCTGACCGATCCCGCACAGGAGAACAGGGGCGCCCGGCACGAAGTCGGGCGCCCCTGCTACAGGCGTACGGGATTATGCTCCCGCGTCCGCCGCCTGGGCGCGCAGGGCGCGTTCCACTCCGGCGCGGGATTCCGAGACCAGGCGGCGCAGGGCCGCGTTGGGGGCGGTGGCCGTCAGCCAGGTGTCGGTCTTGTCGAGGGTTTCGCCGGAGACCTGGATGCCGGGGTAGAGGCCGACCGCGATCTGCTGGGCCATCTCGTGCGAGCGGGAGGCCCAGACGTCCGCCAGTGTCTCGAAGTAGCGGTCCGTGTACGGGGCGAGCAGCTCGCGCTGGTCGGTCTGGACGAAGCCGGCGATGACCGCCTCCTGGACGGCGTTCGGCAGTTTGTCGGACTCGACGACCGAGGCCCACGCCTCCGCCTTGGCCTCCTCCGTCGGGCGGGCCGCACGCGCCGTCGCGGCGTGCCGCTCACCGGCCGCCGTCTTGTCCCGCTCGTACTCGCCCGCGATCTCCGCCTCGTCGAAGCGGCCGACCGCCGCCAGCCGCTGGACGAACGCCCAGCGCAGCTCGGTGTCGACGGCCAGCCCCTCGATCGTCTGCGTGCCAGCCAGCAGCCCTTCCAGCAGGTCCAGTTGCTCCGGGGTGCGGGCGGTGGCCGCGAAGGCGCGTGCCCATGCCAGCTGGTGGTCGCTCGCGGGCTCGGCGGACCGCAGGTGGGCCAGCGTGGCGTCGGTCCAGCGGGACAGCAGGGTCTCGCGGGCGGCCGGGTCGGCGTACAGGTCGAGCGCCAGCTTCACCTGGCGGTGCAGGGACTGCACGACACCGATGTCGGACTCCTTGCCGATGCCCGACAGGACCAGGGAGAGGTAGTCGCGGGCGGGGAGTTCCGCGTCCCGGGTCATGTCCCAGGCGGAGGCCCAGCACAGGGCGCGGGGGAGCGAGGACTCGAAGTCACCCAGGTGCTCGGTGACGAAGGCCAGGGACCGCTCGTCCAGACGGACCTTGGCGTAGGACAGGTCGTCGTCGTTGAGGAGGACGACCGCCGGGCGGCGCTTGCCGGTCAGCTGCGGTACGGCGGTCAGCTCGCCGTCGACGTCCAGTTCGACGCGGTCGCCGCGCACGAGCTTGCCGCTCGCCTCGTCGAGGTCGTACAGGCCGATCGCGATCCGGTGCGGGCGCAGGGTCGGCTCGCCCTTCGCGCCGGCCGGGAGCGCGGGGGCCTCCTGGCGGATGGCGAAGGAGGTGATGACACCGTCCCCTCCTTCACCGTCCGTGGTGATTTCCGGGCGCAGGACGTTGATGCCGGCTGTCTCCAGCCAGTGCTTCGACCATGTCTTCAGATCGCGGCCGGAGGTCTCCTCCAGCGCGCCCAGCAGGTCGGACAGGCGGGTGTTGCCGTACGCGTGGCGCTTGAAGTACGCCTGCACACCCCGGAAGAACTCGTCCTCACCGACGTAGGCGACCAGCTGCTTCAGCACCGACGCGCCCTTGGCGTACGTGATGCCGTCGAAGTTGACGAGCACGTCGTCCAGGTCGCGGATGTCGGCCATGATCGGGTGCGTGGAGGGCAGTTGGTCCTGGCGGTAGGCCCAGGTCTTCATCTGGTTCGCGAACGTCGTCCACGAGTGCGGCCACTTCGAGCCGGGCGCGGCGGCCTGGCAGGCGGCCTCGGCGTAGGTGGCGAACGACTCGTTCAGCCACAGGTCGTTCCACCACTCCATGGTGACCAGGTCGCCGAACCACATGTGCGCCAGCTCGTGCAGGATCGTGGCGGCCCGCATCTCGTACGCGGCGTCGGTCACCTTCGACCGGAACACGTACTGGTCGCGGATGGTCACCGCGCCCGCGTTCTCCATCGCGCCCGCGTTGAACTCCGGTACGAACAGCTGGTCGTACTTCTCGAACGGGTACGCGTAGTCGAACTTCTCCTGGAACCACTCGAAGCCCTGCCGGGTCACGGCGAAGATCGCGTCCGCGTCCAGGTGCTCGGCGAGCGAGGGGCGGCAGTAGATGCCCAGCGGAACGGACTGGCCGTCCTTCTCGTACGCACTGTGCACGGAGTGGTACGGGCCGACGATCAGCGCCGTGATGTACGACGAGATGCGCGGGGTCGGCGCGAAGGCCCAGACGTTGTCCTTCGGCTCGGGCGTCGGCGAGTTGGAGATGACGGTCCAGCCCTCCGGTGCCTTCACGGTGAACTGGAAGGTCGCCTTGAGGTCCGGCTGCTCGAAGCTCGCGAAGACGCGGCGGGCGTCCGGCACCTCGAACTGGGTGTAGAGATACGCCTGGTTGTCGACCGGGTCGACGAAACGGTGCAGGCCCTCACCCGTGTTGGTGTAGGCGCAGTCGGCCTCCACCCGGAGGACGTTGCGGCCCCTCAGCAGGCCCGGCAGGGCGATACGGGAGTCCGCGAAGACCTCGGCCGGGTCGAGGGAGTCACCGTTGAGGGTCACCTCGTGCACGGTCGGAGCGACCAGGTCGATGAACGACTCCGCACCGTCGCCGTCCTCGGCGACGTCGAAGCGCACCGTGGTCACGGACCGGTAGGTACCGCCCTCCTGCGCGCCGGAGAGATCGAGGTCGATCTCGTACGAGTCAACGGTCAGCAGCTTCGCCCGCTGCTGCGCCTCTTCGCGGGTCAGGTTTGTGCCAGGCACGCGGTCATCTCCTCGTTTTGTGTGGGTTGCGTCATCCTTCCACGCGGGATCGGGATCAGGGGGCGACGGAGCCGGACCATGGGGATACCCCTCTGTCAGGCCTGATACCGGGGCGGCGGGAGGCGGAACGGGTAGCCATGATGTTCCTACCTCCAGTAGCATCGAGCGTATGAAGATCAGTGTGAGCCTGCCGCAGGAGGATGTCGCCTTCGTCGACGAGTACGCCGCCCGTACGGACGCCGCTTCGCGGTCCTCGGTGATACACGCCGCGATCGAACTGCTACGGCAAGCGCAGCTCGAACAGCAGTACGCGGAGGCCTTTGCCGAGTGGGACGGGAGCGAGGACGCGCAGTTCTGGGACCGCTTCTCGGGAGACGGGGTGACCGATGAAGCGCGGTGACATCTATCTGGTCGACTACGAGCCGGCTCGGGGCAGTGAGGCCAACAAGGCGCGTCCGGGCGTGATCGTCTCGAACGACGGCGCCAATACGGCCGTGGAGCGGACAGGGCGTGGAGTGATCACGCTGGTGCCGCTGACGACGAACACAGCTCGCGTCTACCCGTTCCAGGTGCTGCTGCCCGCGGGGGAGAGCGGCCTTCCGAAGGATTCGAAGGCGCAGTGCGAGCAGATTCGTGCCCTGGCACCGGAGCGGTTGCTGCGACCGATCGGTGTGGTCCCGCGTCAGCGTATGGCCGAGATCGACGTGGCGCTGCGACGGCATCTGGCGTTGTGAATGCGCCGAGGGGCGGCCACCCGATCGGGTGGCCGCCCCTCGTGCCCGCTGCCGCCGGCTCAGGCGGTGAGCTCCGCCGCCACCAGCTCCGCGATCTGCACCGCGTTCAGCGCGGCGCCCTTGCGGAGGTTGTCGTTGGAGACGAACAGTGCGAGACCGTTGTCCACCGTCTCGTCGGGGCGGATCCGGCCCACGTAGGACGGGTCCTGGCCGGCGGCCTGGAGCGGGGTGGGGATGTCGGTGAGGACGACACCGGGGGCCTGTGCCAGCAGCTCGGTCGCGCGCTCCACGCTGATCGGGCGGGCGAAGCGGGCGTTGATCTGGAGGGAGTGGCCGGAGAACACCGGGACCCGCACGCAGGTGCCGGAGACCTTGAGTCCGGGGATGTCCAGGATCTTGCGGGACTCGTTGCGCAGCTTCTGCTCCTCGTCGGTCTCGTTGAGACCGTCGTCGACGAGGTTGCCGGCGAGGGGCACCACGTTGAAGGCGATGGGGCGCTGGTAGACGCCGGGCTCGGGGAAGTCGACCGCCGAGCCGTCGTGGGTCAGCTTGTCGGCCTCGTCGATCACCTTCTGCGCCTGCCCGTGCAGTTCCGCGACGCCCGCGAGACCGGAGCCGGACACCGCCTGGTAGGTGGCGACGACCAGTGCCTCCAGGCCCGCCTCCGCGTGCAGCGGACGCAGCACCGGCATCGCGGCCATCGTCGTGCAGTTCGGGTTGGCGATGATGCCCTTGGGGCGGTTCGCGATGGCGTGCGGGTTGACCTCGGAGACGACGAGGGGGACCTCGGGGTCCTTGCGCCAGGCGGAGGAGTTGTCGATCACGACCGGGCCCTGCGCGGCGACCTTCTCGGCCAGCGCCTTCGAGGTCGTGCCGCCCGCGGAGAACAGCACGATGTCCAGGCCGCTGTAGTCGGCGGTCGACGCGTCCTCCACCGTCACGCCGTCCAGCTCCGTGCCCGCCGAACGGGCCGAGGCGAACAGGCGCAGCTCCGTGACCGGGAAGTTCCGCTCCTTGAGGATCCTGCGCATGACCGTGCCCACCTGACCGGTGGCTCCGACGATTCCGACCCTCACGGCGACTCCCTACTGCGTCCTGATACGTACCGATACGTACTGATGTGCCTGGCCGAGGCTCTTCCATGATGCGGCCGACCACGGCCCGCCTGTCCAATTCTTAGCCGCTTTGCCCGCCCACTGGGACGGCGGCGCCGGGCGGGAAGGCCGCGGACCTTCGGCCGCCACCCCGCTGACCAGGAGAAATTCAGCCACCGGGGTGCGCGGACCGCAAGGTTCCCTGCCCGGTTCGTCCCCGCCCACACGGAGGTGTGACGTACGCCTCGGCCGGGCCCGGAGAATCCGCGCGAACGTTCCCGGCCCGAGTGGCGTCGTAGGAGAAACAGCGTGAGGGGGTGGCCAGTGCTGCGCGGAAGGATCCGGCGCGGCCGGGGGGCGTACGTCGCCGGCGACGACGACCCGCTGGACGCGACGCAGGAGCGCCGGGTGCGGGCGGTGCTCGCACTGGGCGGGGTACCGCAGGCGGACCTGCCGGACGGGGTGCAGCAGGTCCGCCTGCGGTTGCTGGAGCGGGCCGCGAGTGGCCGGGAGGCACCGCGGGACGTCTCGGCGTGGGCGGCGGTGGTCGCCTCGAACCTCGCCATGGACTGGCACCGGGCCAAGCGCCGCCAGGAGCGGCTCGGGGAGCGGCTGGCCGCGCTGCGGCCCGCGGAGGCGCCCTCCGGTGAGGAGATCAGCGTGCTCTCCCTCGCCGTCGCCCGGGGCCTGGACCGGCTGCCCGACGCGCAGCGCCAGGTCGTCGTGCTGCGTTTCTACGCCGACCTGCCGGTGCGGTCCATCGCCGAGCAGCTCGGGGTGCCGGAGGGCACGGTCAAGAGCAGGCTGCACACCGCCGTACGGGCCCTGCGCGCCCGCTTGCACGAGGACGAGGTGGTGTGACATGACCGCCCACGACGAGGCCCGCGACCCGTCCCGCGAAGGCGCCGGGTCCGAGTACGCCGGGCCTGAGTACGACGGCGAAGGCGCAGGGCCCAAGTACGCCGGGCCTGAGCACGCCCACGACGACACCGGGTCCGGGTACGACGGCATGGACGCCCTGATGGCCGCCCTCCTCGGCGAGCCGCTGCCGGAACCGGCCCGGCGGGATCCGGCCTTCATGTCCGCGAGGGACGCCGCCGTCGCCGATCTGGCGGTGCTGCGTGAACAGCTGACGGTGATCGGCGACGCCCTCGCCGGCCCGTGGGACGGTGTTCCGGCGGGGCGAGACACGGCCGCTCGGCCCGGGAAGCGGCCGGACCTCGACGCCGGGCCGGGACGGGACACGGCGTCATGCCCCTCGGGCGGCACGCCCTCCGGCGCGGAGAACGCGCCCGCGCCGGTCGCCCCCGCCCCGTTGACGGGGCCGCCTTCCCGCTCCGGGGGCGGGCGCGGACATGAGGGTGGCTCGCGCGGCCCCCACCGCGCCCGCCGCCGGAGGGCCAAGGTGGTCCTCGGTGGGCTGGTCGCCGCTGTCGCCGCCGGTCTGGTGCTCGGCACGGGGTGGCTGGTGGGGCAGGGCGGGGAAGCGGCCGACTCGGCGGTGAGCGGAGCCGCCGGGGACGCGAAGGAGGCGACGGGCGTCGCCTTCGGCAGCCCGCGCTACCTCGCCTGCGCGCGGCTGGTCGCCGAGGGCACGGTGACGGCGGTGCAGCGGGTGCCGGGCGCCGCGGGCGTGGAGCGCGTCACGCTGGAGGCGAGCCGGTACTACAAGGGCGAGGGCGAGGTCGCGTTCCTCCAGGACGTCTCCGGCGGGCCTTCGCCGCGCGAGGGCGAGCGCGTGCTGGTCGGCATGCCGCAGGGCGGCACCTACCCGGACACGGTGCTCGTCGGCGAGCCGGACATCGCCCCCGAACGGGCCCGGATCGTCGCCTCGCTCCCCGAGTCCCGGATCCTGACCTGCGGCTGAGTACGGCGAAGGGGCGGGCGCCCGTACGGACGCCCGCCCCTCCCTCATCACCGGCCCGTTACGGGACGACCTTCTCGATCGCCACGTTGCCGAGGCCCGCGACCGTGCCGCGCTCGTTGACCAGCTGTACGCGTCCGAAGAACGCGCGTCCCTCGGGAGCCGCCGCCGCGACGGTGACGTCGCCGGAGACGGTGGCCGAGTCGCCCGTGCCCAGCTTCACCGGCGCGGAGCCGTCGACGCCGACGGCACCGAGCGTGGCGGAGAAGAACACGTCCAGGTAGTCGTAGTCCGTCGAACCGGCCGGGACCGAGTAGCCGTCCACCTCGATGGTGTACGTACCGGCCGCCGGGGAGGCGATGGAGACCGACTCCTCCGAGTCACCGTCGGCCGACTGGGCGACGCGGTTGCCGGCCTGGTCGTAGACCACCAGGTCCAGGTCGGCGGCGGTGTCGGACACATTGCCGATGGCCACGTCGAGCGACGCGGCGCCCTCGGGCACCTCGACCGTCGTGGTGTGCGTCTCACCGGTGCTGATGGCGGGACGGTCGGTCTTGGACGAGCCGAGCGGGCCGCCCACCAGCTTGCCCTCGATGCCGGCGGCCTCGTTGGTCACCGTCCAGGAGACGGAGGCCGGCGTGCCGATCTTCGCCTCGGGAACCGTCACGGTCTCCGGGTCGAAGGCAGCGCCGAGCACGGCGACATCCAGCGTGTACGGGTTGTCGAGCAGCGGCGACGTACGGCGCGACTCGACCTCGATCTCCCAGACGCCCGGCTGCGGGTTCGCGTACGAACGCACGTCGGGACGGCAGGTGTTGGCCGGGTTGCTGTAGTTCGGGTAGCAGTTGATCGTCGACGTCGGGTCGGCCGGGACACCGTAGGGGTGGATGGCGATGAACCGGGTCTGGCTGGTGGCCTTCAGCCCGCTCATCGCGATCTCCAGCGTCTTCGCGCCCTCGGGCACGGTGACGAAGTAGGAGGTCGTGCTGTTGCGCTGGGCCGTGCCCGACGCGGAGAAGGTGTACGTCAGCGGCGCCGAGACGACCACGGTGTTCAGGATCTGCCGGTCGACCCCCTCGGTGCGCGGGTCGTCGACCTCGAGGATCGCGCTCTTGATACCGGCCGAGCCGGGCGCGGCCTGGACCTTGACAGTCACCGGCTTGTTCAGCGGCAGCCGGATGTCGTCGTCGCCGAGGATGCGGAAGGTGCGGCCCTCGTTGTTCTCGATGTCCAGCTCGTGGCGGATCGCACGGTCGGGACCGGACGTACGGGTGATCGTGATGTCGTACGTCTTCTTCTGGCCGGCCTTCAGGCCGCCCTCACGGTCGTACAGGCCCGTGCCGAAGCCCGGGGTCTTCAGGAACTGCTCGATCGCGGTGTCGACCGGCGCCTTCACCTCGTACTGGTGCGCGGTGGCACCGTCACGGATGGCGTCCCAGGCGTCCTCGATGTCGATGAGGCCGGCGCCCTCCTCGTAGGCCTGCACACCGCGGATGTGCTCGGCGGTGGAGGTGAGGGCGGTGCGCAGCTTCGCAGGGGTGAGGTCGATGCGCTTCTGCTTCGCGGCGGACAGCAGCAGCGCGGCGGCGCCGGTGGCCTGCGGGGAGGCCATCGAGGTGCCCTGGAGCATGCCGTAGCCGGCCGGGAGGCTGTAGCCGGCCTCGGCGACCGGGGCGCCCGGGGCCCAGGTCTGGATGGTGTTGATCGCGGCGCCGGGGGCGACCAGCGTCGGCGTGAAGCCGCCGTCCTCACGCGGACCGCGCGAGGAGAAGGGCATCATGTCGTACCTGGTGCGTACCTGGGAGCCGTAGTTGGCGGCCCAGGTCTCCTTGGAGACGGTCGCGCCGACGGAGATGACCTTGTCCGCCAGGGCGGGGTCGCCGATGGTGTTGGCGCCGGGGCCGGAGTTGCCCGCGGAGATGACCAGCTGGACGCCGTAGGTGTCGATCAGGCGGTTGTAGAGCTCGACGCGGGCGTTGTTGCCGTCGTTGAGGGCCGGCAGGCCGCCGATGGACATGTTGACGATGTCGACACCGCGCTCGGTGACGAGGTCGATCATGCCCTCGGTGAGCGCCACGTTGGTGCAGCCGCCGGACCAGGTGCAGGCGCGCGAGGAGACGAGCTTCGCGCCCGGGGCGGCGCCGTCCATCCGGCCGCCGAACAGGCCGTTGGCGGCGGTGATACCGGCGACGTGCGAGCCGTGCGAGCCCTCGATGACACCGATGTTGACGAAGTCGGCCTTCTGGCCGATCCAGTCGCCGCCGTAGGGGTCCATCGGGACGTCCTTGCGGATCTCCACGACGAACGGCTGACGCTCGGCGACATCGGTCGCCGGGTCGTCGGTGCCGAAGTACCCGATCTGGAAGCCGTCCTTGTACGGCTTCATCGGGGTGTCGTCGGAGAAGTCCCGGTTGTTGTTCAGGTCGACGCGGACCGTGCCGGCGGCGGCGTCGTAGAGCATGCCCCAGGAGTCGGTGGTGTCGCCGTCGCGGTTGGCGTCGCCGTTCGCGTCGCCGCCGGTGGTGTACGACTCCAGGAACGTGCTGATCCGGTACGTGCCCGCCGGGGCCGTCCAGGTCGCACCGCCGTAGGTGAAGGTGGGCCCGGAGACGGAGGAGACCATCGGGCGCCAGGTCCGGTCGCCGTCGACGATCGGGTCGGTCGCCGTCACCCAGTCGACGATCTTGCGCTCGCCGGTGGTGGTCTTCTGCAGCGCGGGGTGGCCGAGGTCCACGCCGGAGTCGAGGATGCCGATGGTGACGCCGCGGCCGTCCGCCCTCGGGTTGTCCTCGACGAACTCGACGGCACCGGTCTCGAAGGACGGGTTGTACGGGTTCTTCGCGGGCGTCCGCCGGTCGGGGCCGGAGTAGGTCTTCTGGCCGTGGCCCTTGCCCTTGGCGCTCTTCGTGGTGTCCGCACGGGGCGTGGGGTCGTCCAGCGGGATCTCGTCGCGCAGGTCGACGCCGTGCACGGAGGAGAGCTTGGCGGCGGCGGCGATCGCCGCGTCGGCCTTGCCGGTGGGGACGGTGGCGCGGACGTAGCCGAGCGCGTCGTCGGTCCGGCCGACCGAGCCGCCCTTGACCGCGTTCAGCTGCTCGGCGACCTGTTCGGTCCTGCCGGGAGCGGTGGCGATCATCATCGTGACGTGCTTGGCGCCGTCGGCCTTGGCCTCGGCGAGCAGCTGCGCGTCGTCCGAACCGAGCTTGTCGTGCGCGGACTTGACGTCGGCGTCGGCCGGCGCGGCGGCCGGTGTGCCGGCGGCGAGGGCCAGCGGGACCGGTCCGGCCGCGGAGAGCGCGGCGACGAGACCTGCGGCCACGGCGATCCGGGCCACGCGTCTGGTGCCCGATATGGAGTCACGCTGGGGAGAGTTGGTCATCGGCATCCCTTGTAAGTAAAGGACGATCGGGAGCGACCGGACCCGATCGGCCCTGGTCGCCACTGTCCGGAAGGCGGGCCCGGACGATCGTTGAGCCTTACGCAAGGGCCGATGTTTGGCGAGAGTTGGCGAGAAGGAATTGGAGGTGTGGGGAAAACCCCCGATGCGCTTATGGGGAGATGGGGTCCGAAGCCGACAAGTCGCCCTTGCGGACGCAGGGTCGGGCCTCCCCGGAGCACCCACGGTGTCAGGACGCTCCCGTACGGTGGCCGGCAGAGCAGGCCGAAAATGAGCGGCTGCCGGGTTAACGTCCTGTGATGCGACAGAAGTTGAGGGTGGCGGCCTATGCCGTGGTGGTACGCGAAGGGCAGCTCCTGCTCGCCCGGTCCCCGGGACCCGGAGGTGTCTCCGAGTGGGTGCTGCCGGGCGGGGGGATGGAGCACGGCGAGGACCCCTATGACACCGTGCGCCGGGAGGTCGAGGAGGAGACCGGCTATCTCGTCGAGGTCACCGCGCTGCTCGGCGTGCACTCCACCCGCCGCACCTTCCCCGCCCGATTCGGCCGCACCGTCGACCACCAGGGCGTACGGCTGGTGTACGAGGCCCGTGTCACCGGCGGTGAACTGCGCCACGAGGTCAACGGCTCCACCGAACTCGCCGCCTGGCAGCCCCTGGACGCCGTCTCGGGTCTGACCCGCATCCGCCTGGTCGACATCGCCCTGCGCCTGTGGCGCCAACGCCCGCCGACGGGGCGGGCGGAGCCGGTCGAGGGGTAGTGGCGCGCGAGGGGCCGGGGGGACGGGCCGCCGGGCCGCCGGGCCCTCCTCCTGTACCGGCCCCGGTTCCGCGAGTCTGCCGGGCGGGAGGCACCGCAGCCGAGGTGCCTTGGACGTGTCGGGCGGATCGTGCCGGGGGTCGTGGGGTCCGGCACGCTCGTCCGCGGTGTTGTGGTCGGTGGTCGCCGCTCGGTGTCGCCGCCCTCCTCGGCCTCGCAGCTGAACGCACCGGACCCCGCGCGGCCCGGCCTGCCGGATACCGTCGGTTGCCTCCAGCCCGGTTCGCCGGACGGGCCTTCTAGCGTGGCAGGACCGCGACGTAGGCCGGTGGTTCCCGGTCGCCCGCTGCCGTCAGGGCGGTGCGGACCGTCGCGGCCTGCTCCTCCACCGCGTCCCGCAGGCCCCGCGGGGTGACGTGGACGACCGTGATGCCGAGGCGTTCCAGGTGCTCGCGCCTGCGGGCGTGCTCCGTCCACTCCGTGTCGTCCTCGGGGCGCCGGCCGGGGCGGGGCGCGCGGGTGTCGAGTTCCACCGCCACCGCCTGCTCCGGCCAGTACGCGTCCAGCCCGCCGAGGTGGGGGCCGCCCGGCAACCGCAGTTCGACGTTCCAGCACGGGTCCGGCAGGCCGTGGTCGCGCACCATCCGGTACAGCCGCGCCTCCGCCAGCGCCCGCCCCTCGGCCAGCAGCGAGTCCACCGCGTCCACCACGTGCGGCCGGTTCAGCAGCTTCGCGCCGGTCAGCTCCCGTACCACCGCCGCCGGTTCGCAGTGGCCGCCGCGGACCGCCTCCGTCAGCAGCAGGCGCACGACGGTCGCGTCGTCCAGGCCCGCCACGGCGTCGGCCAGCGCGCGCGGCACGGGTGCCACCGGCAGGCCCGTGACCTGCTCCGGGACGGGCAGGGCCGGGGTGCGGACGATGCGCGCGCAGCCCGTCGAGCGCAGCCGGCGCAGCCGCGGGACCAGGATGTCGAAGGTCTCCAGGGACGGCAGCGGGGGAGCGGAGGCGAAGCCGTGCAGGGTCAGCGCCGCCAGCCCGGTGATCATCGCCTCCCCGTAGGGGGACGCGGGCGGCTGGTCCGCGCCGGGCTGGACGGGGACGCTCACGGTCCGCTCCCGTGCCGCGTACAGCAGCACCGCGTGCAGGCGTTCCTCGCTGGTCGGCGGGCCCGGGTGGAGGAGGACGACGCCCGGGAGGAGCTGCTGCCAGGGCCCGCCGGGGCGGCACTGCGCACCGGCCTGAGCGGCCGAGACGCCGTGGGCGCGGAGCTGTGTGTGGGTCAGCACACGGCGTCCGGCGCCGGCGGCGAGGTGGTGCAGGGGGCGGGGGGAGAGCGGGGTGTTGTGGTTCATGACCGGCAATTTCCCGCCTTCGGCCCGCCCTCGAACCCCTGTTACAGGCTCGTCGACAAACAAGGACAAGCCCGCACTAAAGGACGCATGTTCGGATACCGAAAACCCCTGGTCCGTTCGCGGACGGCCAGGGGTTACGGCTGCCTCGTGCCGCATTCCGTAACGATGACGGAACGCCGCATCGTAGGCCAAAGGTAGGCGCCCCGAGGAGGCGGGGAGGCGCCGAGGCCCTCAGTGACCGGCGGCCGCCCTGTCGCACTCCTGGCCGCGCAGCGCCCGCGCGAGGTCGTCGCGGGACTCCAGGACCAGGCGGCGCAGGGCCGGGGCCGCGTCCGCGTGGGAGGTGAGCCAGGCGTCCGTCGCGTCCAGCGTCGCCCGCGCGTCCTGCAAGGAGGGGAACAGACCCTTGACCACGACCATGGCGATCTGGATCGACCGCTCGGTCCACACCCGCTCGATCGCGGCGAAGTACTTCTCCGCGTACGGCGCGAGCAGTTCCCGCTGCGACGGCTGGGCGAAGCCCGCGATCGTCGCCTCCACCAGCGCGTTGGACAGCGCGTCCGACTCCACGACCTGGGCCCAGCCCTGCGCCTTGACCGCCGCCGACGGGCGCGCGGCCAGACAGCGCACGTGGTGCCGCTTGCCGGACGCGGTGTCGTCCCTGGCCAGCTCCTCGTCCAGCCGCTTCTCGTCCGCCGCCCCGTGCGCGGCCAGCGGCTCCAGGAACGCCCAGCGCAGCTCCTGGTCCACCTCGAGCCCCGGCAGGGTCTCCGTGCCGTCGAGGAGCGAGGTCAGCAGCTCGAAGTCGGCCGGTGCGTCCGCCGTGCGGGCGAAGAACCTCGCCCACGCCAGCTGGTGCTCGCTGCCCGCCTCGGCGGCCCGCAGCTCGGCCGAGGCGCCGTCGGCGAGCCGGCGCCCGGCCTGCTCCCGCCGCTCGGGCGCGGTGTAGTGCACGGTGGCCGACTCCGCCCACGCGTGCAGCATCTGCAGCACGCCGATGTCGGACTCGCGGCCCGCGAACCTCAGCACCAGCTCGGTGAACTCCCCGGCCGGCAGCAGCGCGTCCCGCGTCATGTTCCACAGCGCCGACCAGCACAGCGCGCGGGCGAGCGGGTCGGTCAGCGAGCCCAGGTGCTCCCGCAGCGTCACCAGTGACGTCTCGTCGAAGCGAGTCTTGCAGTAGGTCAGGTCGTCGTCGTTGACCAGCACCAGCTCCGGCGCGTCCGCGCCCGCCAGCTCCGCCACGACCGTACGCGGCCCGTCGACGTCCGTCTCGGCCTGCGCGTACCGCTCCAGCGTGCCCGCCTCCGTGCGCCGGTAGAGGCCCACCGCCACGCGGTGAGGGCGCAGTTCGGGGTGCCCCGCCGACGGAGTCGGCTGATCGGGCACAGCGGCGGCCTCCTGCACGACGGCCAGCTCGTCGATCCGGCCGTCCGCGTTCAACAGCACCTGCGGAGTGAGGGAGTTGACGCCGGCCGTCTGCAGCCAGGAACGGGACCACGCGCCCATGTCCCGCCCGCTGGTCTCCTCCAGGGCCGACAGCAGGTCACCGAGGCGCGTGTTGCCGTACGCGTGCCGCTTGAAGTAGCGGCGGGCGCCCTCCAGGAACGCGTCCTGGCCGACGTACGCCACCAGTTGCTTGAGCACCGAGGCGCCCTTGGCGTACGTGATGCCGTCGAAGTTGAGCTTGGCGTCCTGCAGGTCGCGGATGTCCGCGGTGATCGGATGGGTGGAGGGCAGCTGGTCCGCCCGGTACGCCCACGCCTTGCGGCGGTTGGCGAAGGTGATCCAGCCGTCGGTGAAGCGGGTCGCGCCGACCAGCGAGAACGCGCCCATGAAGTCGGCGAAGGACTCCTTCAGCCACAGGTCGTCCCACCACTCCATGGTGACCAGGTCGCCGAACCACATGTGCGCCATCTCGTGCAGGACGACGTTCGCCCGGCCCTCGTACGACGCCCGCGTGACCTTGCCCCGGAAGATGAACTCCTCGCGGAAGGTGACCATCCCCGGGTTCTCCATCGCGCCCAGGTTGTACTCCGGCACGAAGGCCTGGTCGTACTTGCCGAACGGGTACGGGTAGTCGAAGTGGTCGTGGAAGAAGTCCAGGCCCTGCTTGGTCACCAGGAAGACGTCGTCGGCGTCGAAGTGCGGGGCGAGGCCCTTGCGGCACATCGCGCCGAGCGGGATCTCCAGCCGCGTGCCGTCCTCGAAGACCCGCTCGTAGGAGTCCGTGACGTAGTGGTACGGGCCCGCGACGACACAGGTGATGTACGTCGAGATGGGCTTGGTCTCGGCGAACCGCCACACCCCGTCGGTGAGTTCACCGGCGCCGTTGCTCCACACGGTCCAGCCCTCGGGCGCGCGCACCTCGAAGCGGTACGGGGCCTTGAGGTCGGGCTGCTCGAAGTTGGCGAAGACCCGGCGGGAGTCGGCGGGCTCGTACTGGGTGTACAGGTACACCTCGCCGTCCTCGGGGTCGACGAAGCGGTGCATGCCCTCGCCGGTACGGGAGTAGGCGCACTGCGCGTCCACGAGCAGTTCGTTCTCCTCGGCGAGGTCCTCCAGCAGGATCCGCGAGCCGTCGAAGACCTGGCCGGGGTCGAGGTCCCGCCCGTTCAGGGAGACGGCGGTGACGCCCGGCGCGATCAGGTCCGCGAAGCTGCTCGCGCCCGGCTCGGCGCAGCGGAACCGCACGGTGGTCACGGACCGGAAGGTGCGCGGACCCTCGCCGCTGTGCTCGCCGAGTGCCGACCGGAGGTCGAGGGACACCTCGTACCCGTCCACGGACAGCAGGGCGGCCCGCTCCCGGGCCTCGTCACGGGTCAGGTTCTCACCGGGCACGGGTGGACTCCTCATGCGTCGTCGTCGACAGGGATGGACAGGACCGATCCTGCCATGCGCCCCTGACCCGGGGCAGCCGGGAATGGGCGGGGCGGGCCGCGGCGTTGTCGCGCTGGGATACCACCTTCACGAGGAGTGACATGCCGGACAAGTCTCCCGCCACGCCCGTCGACTTCTGGTTCGACCCGCTGTGCCCCTGGGCCTGGATGACCTCGCGCTGGGTGCGGGAGGTGGAGAAGGTGCGGGACATCGAGGTCCGCTGGCATCTGATGAGCCTCGCGGTGCTCAACGAGGACAAGCTCGACGAGCTCCCCGACGACTACCGCGAGCTGCTGGAGACCAAGGCCTGGGGGCCGGTCCGGGTCGTCGTCGCGGCACAGGAGGAGCACGGCGCGCAGGTGCTCGGCGACCTCTACACCGCTCTCGGCACCCGCATCCACACCAACGGCGAGGGCCCCGGCAGGGAGACGGTCGCCGCCGCCCTGAAGGAGGTCGGCCTGCCCGCCTCCCTCATGGAGCACTGGGACTCCACCCCGTACGAGCCCCAGCTGCGCGCCTCCCACAAGGAGGGCATCGACAAGGTCGGCCAGGACGTCGGTACGCCCGTGATAGCGGTTCCCGGCCCCGACGGGGAGCAGATCGCCTTCTTCGGCCCGGTCGTCACCCCGGCCCCGAAGGGCGAGGAGGCCGCCCGCCTGTGGGACGGCACCCTCGCGGTGGCCTCCGTCCCCGGCTTCTACGAGATCAAGCGCAGCCGCACGAAGGAGCCGGACTTCAGCAACCTGTGACGCTCACTCCGGCGGCAGCAGTTTGACGGGCTCGCGGAACGGGTTCTCGGCCAGGTGCCTGCGCAAGGTCCGGCACCGCCCGCCGGTCTCCGCGTCCACGACGTTCTCGCAGAGCCACAAGTCGTACACGGCCCTGAGGCCCAGCTGCTCCTTGGCCCTGGCCTCTTCGCCTCGGGTCAGCTGCCGGTGGGGATGCCTCCCCTTGCAGGTCGAGCAGCTCAGCGTCAGTGTCCTGGGTGTCGCCATTGTGCAACCATGACCCGGATTGCCGCATACCGGAAGCCCCCGTGAGTCACGTCCTCGCGAGGGCTTCCTTCTTTCCGCCTGCCGGGTGAACGGTGAGAAGGCGACCACAGGGGCAGGGGCTTATTGCACTTGAGTTGCAATAGCAGGCTAACAGCAGAAAGGGCTGTCCGTGGGTCCCGGCGCACGCGGTGGCCCGCGCGTGTTCCGGAGTTCCCGTGATGCCGCGCGGGGTGCTGGAACGCCGGCACGCCCCCTCCGCCGGTTTGGTGGTTCCCTACAGCCGCCGTTCCCCCGCCGCCTGTTGGCGACACCACCTCACCTCAGTGACCGGCGTCACCCCGTACCCCCGGCCATCCGTGATCTTTGTCCGGAGCCCACCAAGTCCGTGTTCGCGCCTTTGTCGAACGCTGACGGTGATCGGCGCGGGGGCACCGGTATAGCGTCACGGTGTCCCCAACCGCCCTCATCCCCGCGGAGACCCCATGAGCACCGCTTCCGTCACGTCCGCCCGCCCCGGACAGGTCCTGGCCGACCTCATCCCGGCCTCCCGCGTCCGGGATGTCGCGCTGGTGCTCGGCGGTGCCGCGTTCACCGGCCTCGCCGCCCAGATCGCGGTGCCCGTCCCCGGCTCCCCGGTGCCGGTGACCGGCCAGACCTTCGCGGCGCTCCTCGTCGGCACCGCCCTCGGCGCCCGCCGCGGCTTCGCCTCCCTCGCGGTGTACGCGCTGGTGGGCATGGCCGGGGTGCCGTGGTTCGCGGAGGGCAACTCGGGGATGGCGGCGCCGTCCTTCGGCTACATCCTCGGCATGCTGCTGGCCGCCGCCGCCGTGGGCGCGCTCGCCCGCCGTGGCGCCGACCGCTCCGTCTGGCGGACGGCGGGCACCATGGTGCTCGGCTCCGCGATCATCTACGCCGTCGGCGTGCCCTACCTGGCTCTCGCCACCGGTATGTCCGCCTCCGCCGCGATCGCGGCCGGCCTGACCCCGTTCCTCATCGGCGACGCCCTGAAGGCGGCCCTGGCGATGGGCGTGCTGCCGACGGCCTGGAAGTTCGCCGGCAAGCGGTGACCGTCTGACGGCGCACGAGGACGAGGCTCGCCGGTCGTGGTCGACGGCGAGCCTCTTCGCGTGGCGCCACCGGGGCACGGTGTCCCGGCCCGCCGGTGTTACGGCGCCCCGGCCCCGGTCCCGGTCCCGGTTTTGGCCCCGGTCCCGGTCCGGGCCTCGGCCCGTCGGCGCGAGGACCACCACAGTGCGGCCGCGCCGGCCGTGACCATCGAGGCGGCGGCAGCCCCCAGCAGCGCCTGCCGTTCGGCGGGCCCCGTCCGGGCCAACTCATCCGCTCCCGGGCCGGCCGGCTGGTTGTCGGTACCGAGGAGCAGCGGGGTCGCCGGGGCGTCGGGCGAGGGATTGGCGGTACCGAACGGCACCGGCCCCTGCTGCCAGAACGTCTTCGTGCCGTCCGCCGACTGCACGGGCAGACAGATCTTCCCGGCCTTGCTCAGGTCGTACGTCGCGTCGACGGCGTACGACTTCGAGGCGCCCGCCGCGAGAGTGCCGACGGGGCAGCTGAAACCGCTGTTCGAGCCCTCCGGAAGATTTTCCTCGGCAATGGGGGAGCAGCCTTCGGCTTTCTCGACGGTGAGCCCGTCGAAACCGACGACGAGAAGGCTGATCTCTCCGCTGTCCGCGGTTCCCCCGTTCTTCACCGTGGCGGTGATGTCGGTCTTTCCCGAATCATTGTCGACGGAGATCTTCGCGGGCAGAAGTGTGGTCAGTTCGACCCCCGCGGGAGCCTGGTCGACGACCTTTCCCCCTTTACTGCTCCCCGGTCCCTGATCGTCCGCTCCGGCGGTTCCGGAAAGGATCAGGACCGCCGAGAAGGATGCTATGACCAGCGATCCTGTGGTGATCGTCGTGCGACGAGAACTCATGTTCGCCCCCCTTGCCTGCGCCTGAATTCGGCGTACTGGAAGAGGTACCACAAGATTTGTCCGCACTATGCTGGGACGGCCTGAAGTGTGACTATTGAGTTTCACGCGGCGCATCGCGAACCATCGCGGAGGGGGTGCAGCCCATTGCCGGGAAATATGCACAGTGGCGGTGTTCCAGGGATACTGGTGGCAGGGCGGTATCGGCTGGTCCAGAGTATCGGCCAGGGGGGAATGGGGCGGGTGTGGCGGGCCGCCGACGAAATCCTCGACCGGCAGGTCGCGGTGAAGGAAATGCGGGTGGACGGCCTCGACGCGGAGGACTCCGGAACGCGCCGGGAGCGCACCCTGCGCGAGGCGAGGGCGACCGCCCGGATCGACCACCCCCATGTCGTACGGGTCTACGACGTGGTCGACGAGGGCGAACGCCTGTGGATCGTCATGGAGTTGGTGGCCGGCCGCTCGCTGGAGCGGATCATCGCGGAGGACGGGCCGCTGGACCCGCGTGCCACGGCGCGCATCGGGCTGGGGCTGCTGGCGGCGCTGCGGCAGGTCCATGCGCGGGGTGTGCTGCACCGGGACATCAAGCCCGGGAACGTGCTGGTGGAGGAAGCGGAAGGGCGACGTACCGTCCTCACGGACTTCGGTATCGCCGCGATCCAGGACGCCAAGGCCCTCACCATGGTGGGGATGCTGGTCGGCTCCCCCGACTACATGGCCCCCGAGCGGGTCTCCGGGCGGCCGCAGGGCCCGCCGTCGGACCTCTGGTCCCTTGGGGCCACCCTCTGCGCGGCCCTGGCCGGCCACTCCCCCTTCACCCGCGCGACCACCCTGGCCACCCTGCACGCGGTCCTCTACGAACCCCCCGACATCCCCCCGTCGGCGGGCCCTCTGCGCGACATCCTCACCGCCCTCCTGCACAAGGACCCCGGCGCCCGCCCCACCCTCGACGTCCTGCGCTCCACCCTGACCCTCATAGCCCACCCACCCCCGACCCCCACGCTCCCCTCCCTCCTCCCACCGACGGCCCCGACCCCCCTCGCCCCCGATCCTCCGGGCGCGGAGGGAGAGCCGGGCGCCGGCGTCAGGGGCTCGGGGCAGGGGGAACCGGACTTCGCCGACGGCGGACCGAGGGGAACGGAACCCCGGGCCGAAGAGGCGGGCTCGATCCCGGTCCCGGTCCCGATCCCGATCCCGATCCCGGGGACGAGGGACGGGGCGGACGCTTCCGAGGCGGGGGGCCCGGGGCGGCCTGAGCACGCCGACGGGCCTGACGATGCCGGGCTCGGTCTTGAGCGCTCGGGGCGTGGGGGCGTAGGCGGGGTCGCGGAGCCCGGGGGCGGGCCGCTTGCTCCGGGGCCCGGTGTCGCGGGTTCCGCCCCTCGCGGAGCCGAGTCCTCCGGACCTGGGGGAGTGGGCGGTGCCAGTGCTCCCGGGGCGACCGGCGGCCCCGCGAGCCCCGAGCCGGGTGACGCGGACCCCGGGTCCCACGAACTCGATCCCGTCCCAGAAGCCTCCGGGGTGAGCGGCCAACGCCCGGCCCCGGAGCCTGGCGCGCTCCAGACGCCCGAGACCGCCGCCGGACGCCCGGGGCGCGGACTCGCCGGCCCGGGGTCTCCGGTCGGCGCCGAGTCGTATGGGCCCGGGATCGGAGGGCAGTGGTCCGGTCCCGGGAGTGGGGGCTCCGGTCCGGAGCTTGGGAGTGCGCTTGAGGCGCCCGAGGCCGCCGGCGGACGCCCGGGGCACGGAGTCGGCGGCCCGGGGTCTCCGGTCGGTGGAGGCCTGTACCGGGGCGAAGGGCTTGGAGCGGGCAGCCCGGATGCCCCGACCGGTGGGGAGTCGTACGGACCGGGGGCCGGACCGCAGCGGTCGGAGACCGGGAGTGCGGGATCCGGCCCGGAGCCGTGGCCCGTGAAGGCCCGGGCCGGGACCGGCGGGCCGGGCGGGGAGCCGGAGGGGGGCACGGGGGGCGGCGGGGTGCCCGTTGCCCGGCGTGGACGAGCAGCAGCGGCGGCGGAGGACGTCGAGCTGGCCCGGGCGCTCACCGAGCGGCGGCCGGTGCCCCTGCCGGAGGGCGGAACCGCCCCGGACGGCGCGGTCGCGGCCGACCGGAGCCGCGCCGGACGGCGACGGCGGCGGCGGGCCATGGTGGCCGCCGCTGCCGCCGGGGTCGCCGCCGTGGCCGTGGCCGTCGTCCTGGTGGCGACGGCCGGTGAGACGGGGCGCCGTGACCGGGCCGGCGCCTCGGCGAGCGCCCCGTCCGTCACCGGCACCCCCTCGCCCACCGTCGAAGGCACCTCCCGTCCCGCCACCCTCCCCCCGGGCGCCCGCCGGGAGGCGGGCGGGTTCGCCTGGGCGCCGCCCGACGGGTGGCGGCGGGACGTGCAGACGGGAGCCGAGATCCACTACACGTCCCCGGACGGCAGCCAGGAACTCGCCGCGAAGTCCTCCCTCGCCCGCGGTGACCTCCTCGAGACCTGGCAGACCTCGGAACGCAACGCCCACCAGGGCCAGGACTACGTGAAGATCCGACTGGGGGAGACGACGTTCCGCGGCCACCCCGCGGTGATCTGGGAGTACACCTTCACCCTCAAGGGCCTCCCCTGGCACGCCCGGCTGCTGGGCTTCAACGTCGACGGCACGTCGTACCAGATCAACACCTGGTACCGCCCGGAGACCGGGGCGGCGGCGCTGAAGACGTACGAGAGGGTCAAGAAGAGCTTCACGGTGCTCTGAAACAGGGCCAGGACGCCCGCGGCCGTCACCCCGCGGGCCCCGGCCCTCGGCCCCCTTCCCGGCAACGTGTCCGCCCGCCCGGACCCGTGACGAGCCCCCGCGCGCGCCCCTGCGGCCACCCCGAGCCGCCGCCCCGCGGCAGCCATGTCACACTCGACGCATGCGCGTGTATCTCGGCTCCGACCATGCGGGCTACGAACTCAAGAACCACCTCGTCGACTGGCTCAGGGACGCGGGTCATGAGCCCGTCGACTGCGGCCCGCACATCTACGACGCCCAGGACGACTACCCGCCCTTCTGCCTCCGCGCCGCGGAGCGGACCGCCGCGGACCCGGGCTCCCTCGGCATCGTGATCGGCGGCTCCGGCAACGGCGAGCAGATGGCCGCGAACAAGGTCAAGGGCGTACGGGCGGCCCTGGCGTGGAGCGAGGAGACGGCGGCTCTGGGCCGTCAGCACAACGACGCCAACGTCGTCGCGGTGGGCGCGCGCATGCACAGCCAGGACGAGGCGACGAAGTTCGTCGAGATCTTCCTGAGCACCCCCTTCTCCGGTGACGAGCGGCACATCCGCCGGATCGACATGCTCTCCGCCTACGAGACCTCCGGCGATCTCCCCCCGATCCCGGCCCACCACCCCCAGCAGTAGCCGGCGGCCCACGGGACGAGAAAGAAGAGCGAGCGAGGGGGGGGAGCCAACCCGTGCCCGAAGGTCACACGATCCACCGGCTGGCCAAGGACTGTGCCGAGGCCTTCGTGACCGGCGCCCCCCTCCGCGTCACCAGCCCCCAGGGCAAGTTCACCGACGCCGCCGCCCTTCTCGACCGCACCCCGCTGCACACCACCGACGCCCACGGCAAGCATCTCTTCCTCGGCTTCGGCGACCCCGAGCCCGAGCACACCGACTGGGTCCACATCCACCTCGGCCTGTTCGGCAAGGTCACCTTCGGCCCGGCCCCGGCACCGCCGCCCACGGACACCGTCCGTCTCCGCCTCGCCGACGACACCTCGTACGTCGATCTGCGGGGCCCCACCACCTGCGCCCTGATCACGGACGGCGAGAAGCGGGCGGTGCACGACCGGCTCGGCCCCGACCCGCTCCGCCCGGACGCCGACCCGGCCCTCGCGTACCGGAGGATCAGCCGGAGCCGTACGACGATCGCCGCGCTCCTGATGGACCAGAAGGTCATCGCCGGAGTGGGCAACGTCTACCGCGCCGAAGTCCTCTTCCGGCACGGCATCGACCCGTACCGCGCGGGCCGGGACATCACGCGGGCCCAGTGGGACGCGATCTGGGCCGACCTGGTCGCCCTCATGCGCGAGGGCGTCCGCGACAACCGCATCGACACCGTCCGCCCGGAACACACCCCCGAGGCGATGGGCCGCCCGCCGCGCGTCGACGACCACGGCGGCGAGGTGTACGTCTACCGCAGGGCCAACCTGCCCTGCCACATCTGTGGCGGCGAGATCCGCACCGCCGACCTCGCCGCCCGCAACCTCTTCTGGTGCCCCGCCTGCCAGCGCCCCTGAACCCTCAGAAGCCGTGCGGCAGCCACGGCGCGGGCCCGCTGCCGAACGCCAGGGACGCCTCCGCCAGTGCACCGCCCCGCAGTTCACGCACCCGGCCGGCCGCGGCAAGCGCGGTGAGACTCACCCCGCCCAGATAGGCGGCGCCCAACTCCCTTACGGACAGGGTGAGATCGGCGGCATCCTTCGTACGCACGCACGAGGCGCCCTTCGCGTCACCGGTCAGCCGCCAACGCCCCGTGTTCCAGGGGCAGAAGACGTCGTCCACCTCGAACACGACGTCCACCGGGGCCTGATACGTCCGCGCCCGGAGCGCCGCGCCGACGTCCACCAGCCGCACATACAGCGCGTCCCGCATGCGCGGCCGGCACCGCCGTATGTCCGACACCAGGTACTGCCAGCTCTCGTCCACCGGCCGCCCCCGTGCCACCAGCGTCGACGTCAGGTCGATGTCGAACAGGAAGCGCCACAGCGCCGCTTCCGCCGCCGGATCCAGTGCCTGCAGCGCGCTGAGGGCCACCTCCCCGTCGGGTCCGCCCGGCCCCCAGGACGGCTTCACCCGGAACCGCGCGTACCCGACCGTCCCACCGTCCCGCTCGGCGACCACGCACTGAAGCGGTGACGCCCCGCCCCGCTCGCTCTCCGGGTCGAGCACCCCCAGCCGCTCCCAGCCCGGCCCCCGCGCCAGCATTCCCGGGCGTCGCGGCACCAGTTGGGCGTAGACCGCCTCGCAGGCGTCCAGCACATCACCGGGCGCGGCGTACCGCAGCCGTACGTCATCAGTGCCGGGCGGCACCGACAGACCCGCGCGTACCGTGTCGATCTCCGCGTCCCTCTGGAAGGTGGCCGCGCCGTAGCCGAACCGGCCGTAGATCGCCGGCTCGGACGCGGTGAGCACCGCCAGCGGCTCACCCCAGGAACGGACGTCGTCCAACTGCCGTCGCATCAGGGACGTCAGCACCCCGCGCCGTCGGTGCGTGGCGGCGACGCCGACCATCGTGACACCCGCGGCCGGCACGGACGCGCCGCCGGGCACGGTCAGCCGGAAGCGGAACGCACCGGCCGATCCCACGCACTCCTCGCCGTCCCAGGCACCCAGGAAGCGGTCGAACTCGGTGAGTGAGTTCCACAGTTCCCGCTCCTCCTCCGCCTCCGGCGGCCCGCCGAAGGCGCGGATGAGATGCGCGTACAGTGCGTCCCACTCATCAGGTTTCAGTACCCGGAGTTCGGGCGCGGGGCCCGCATGCTCGTTCGCCATGAGCCCATGCCTACCAGGGCAATGCGGGACGAGCGAGAGAATTTTCCCTGGTTGGCCCCGTGGCGGCGTCCCGTGAAGTTGACTGTGATTCCGGTCCCCGGTCAGGGGGACAACCAGGACCTCCCGTGCCAAGCGGCCGGTCCGATGTATAGGGTCCCGAACTAATGGCAGCAGGACGAGAGCGGCGCGCGGAAGCCGACACGTTCACGGCCCGGTTGAAGAAGCAGTGGCACCGGGTCCGCGTCGGCGTGCGCCGAGCCGCCGTCGACTACTTCCGCGGGGACGGCTCCGACTGGATCGCGCTCATCGGTCTGCTCCTCACCGTCCCGCTGATCGCGGCGGGGACGCTCGCCAACTCCGTGTGGTGCGCGCCGGCCGCCCTGGCCGTCCCGATCGTCGTGGGCGGTCTGCTGCTGCGTCCGGCGAGCCTGCTCGGCCTGTACGCGGCGGCGGCGACCGCCTTGATCGTGGAGGCGGTACAGCTCGGCCCCTACACCGAGGGCGCGGCCCGGGTCACCCCCGGTGTGGTGCTCGTCGTCGCGGCCTGCGGCTTCTTCGGTCTGCTCGTCGCCCAGTTCCGCAGCCGGGTGGGCGTGCCCTGGCGGCGCGGCGGCACCATGCTGTTCGACCTGCGCGAGCGCATCCGGGTGCAGAGCAAGCTGCCGGCCCTGCCGCGCGGCTGGCACCGCGAGATGGCTCTGCGCCCGGCCGGCGGACAGTCCTTCTCCGGCGACTTCGTGGTCGCGGCCCGCACCAACGGCGGGCGCACGATGGAGGTCGTCCTGACGGACGTCTCCGGCAAGGGCATGGACGCCGGTTCACGCGCCCTGCTGCTGTCGGGCGCCTTCGGCGGTCTGCTCGGCAGCCTCCCGCCGCACGCCTTCCTCCCGGCCGCCAACGGCTATCTGCTCCGCCAGGACTGGGACGAGGGCTTCGCCACCTCCATCCACCTGGTGCTCGACCTGGACTCCGGCGACTACGAGCTCTACTCCGCCGGTCACCCGCCGGGCCTCCAGCTCAGCGCAGGCAGCGGCCGCTGGGAGGAGAAGGCGGCCGACGGTCCCCTGCTCGGCGTGTACGACGGCGCCCAGTTCGACTCGGTGAAGGGCTCACTGCGGCCCGGAGACGTGCTGATGCTGTTCACCGACGGCCTGGTGGAGACCTCCGACCGGGACATGGTCGAGGGCATCGACCGCCTCACCGGCGAGGCCGACCGCTACGTGGCCGGCGGCTTCCACGGCGCGGCCTGGCATCTCATCGAGGCGGTCGCCAGGGACGTCAACGACGACCGGGCCCTGCTGCTCATATGCCGTGAGGGCCCGACGGCCGCCGCCGCCCGCTGACCGGCACCCGGCTGTCCCGTCCCACCCGGCGACCCGTGCACCACGCGCCGCGGACGGCTCACCCGCACCCGGCCGGTCTGCTCGGGCCTTCGCTCCAGCGGGTCCGGTCGCACCCCTTCCGGCGGCGTACGACGGCCCGTCATCTCCCCTTCTGCCCGATCCGGCGGCGTACGACGGCGGCCCGTCATCTCCCCTCGCGCCCGCACTCCGACCGGCCGGTGCGGGGCACACTGGACGGGTGACCGAGACACCGCGCGCCCCGTTCCAGCCCCTCACCCCGGACCGGGTGGAGGCCACCGCCCGCGCCGCGCACGCCGGGCAGACCGACAAGGCGGGCCGGCCCTACGCCGAGCACCTCCAGGCCGTCGCCGAGGGCGTACGCTCCCGCGGTGGCGACGAGGAACAGATCGCGGCGGCCTGGCTGCACGACGCCGTCGAGGACGACCGGCTCACGCGGCAGTGGCTCCACGACGCCCCGCTCACCCGGCGGACCAAGGACATCGTCCTCGCGGTCACCAAACGGCCCGCGGAGCCGCCCGAGGCGTACGCGGCCCGCATCCTCGCCACCCCCGGCGCGCTGCTGGTGAAGGAGGCCGACCTGGCGCACAACGCCGACCCGGCCCGGCTCGCGGTCCTCGACGCGACCACCCGGAAAAGGCTGACCGAGAAGTACGCGCGGATGCGCGCACTCCTCGGCCTGGTGGAGTGAATCGGATCGGCCTGTCGACGTGAGACGGACCGGACGCTAGACCGGGACCTTCTCATCCCGCGTGCACGTCCCGGAGTTCTCCCGCGGCGCGTGGCCACGTGTCACCTCGGCCGGGTCCTGCTGCCGGAAGGCCCACGCCATCTTCGGCTCCACCACGCACCGCAGGGCCCGCCGCACCGGTGCGGCGCACAGCGCCGTGGTGACGGCGGCCGCGAGGACGGTCAGCCCGATCACGCCGAGCGGTTCGTGCAGTGCCGGATGGTCGAACCAGCCCGCGTAGATGCCCGCTTTCACGAAGAAGCCGTGCAGCAGGTAGCCGTACATCGTCCCCGCGCCGAGCGCCGTGAACCACATGCGGCGGCGCGGCACCCAGGAGAGGAAGCACGCGGTGAGCACCAGCGAGCAGGCAAGTGTCCCGAACACCATGATCGGTCCCGACCACCACGGGGCGCTCAACTCCTGCGCGGCGCTCGTGTGGTAGAGCCAGTCGATGTGCATGCGCGGCACCGAATACCAGGCGACGGCCGTCGCCGCGGCCAGCACCGGCAGGGACATCAGACGCACCGAGCGGTGCCGCACTTGCCGGAAGTGCTCGGGCCGCAGTGTCAGGCCCAGCACGAAGAACGGCAGGAACTGCAGCACCCGCTGCAGTTCCAGGTCGTTACCGATCTGCGGCGACACGGAGCCCAGGGCGGCGAGGACCAGGGAGACCGCCAGCGGATGACGAACCGTCCTCCACACCGGGGTGGTCACCCGCCAGATGACCAGCGCGCACAGGAACCACAGGTGGTACGTGGGGTCCAGCAGTGTCACGCCGTAGTTCGGATTGCCGTTCCCGTAGCGCTCGAACAGGGAGTAGGCGGTCTCGAAGACGACATAGGGGACGATCACACCGGTGATCAGCCGCTTCACACGCTTGGGCCCCAGGTCGAAACCGCGCGAGAAGTAGCCGGAGATCAGGATGAACGCCGGCATGTGGAACGTGTACACGATGCGATAGGCGGTCTCCATGGCCCGGTCGTCCAGGACCTGTCCCCAGGCGTGGCCCACGGCCACCAGCAGGATCGCCAGATACTTGGCGTTGTCGAAGAACGCGTCGCGCTGTCTGCCGGACGGTGCCGGGCGGTCGTTCTCCTTGTTCGGGGCGCGTGGGCTGGGTACTCCGTCAGCCAGTGACTCCGCCGGGGGGAGCGGTGCCCTGTGGTTGCCGTACGTTCGCTGCGAGTTCGTCACCGACCCTCCCGGCGGAAACACGGGGAGACGATAGGTGGGCTCGCTGCGCTTGCGGGGGACGTGGCAGCGTGGAACATCTGAGGCATCCTAGCGTTGTCCTTGGCATTCCGTGAAGCGCCGATGTCGTTATCGGTATTCGATCCGGGTACCCCTGATCGGGGAATGTGTGCGTCCCGGTGAAGTGATGGTCGGCACAGGGCGTCGGTAAGCGCCTCGAATCGCGGTGAACGACCGTACTTTGTCACGATTTTTCCGCTCCTATCCAGGCGTAGGACCGGCCGGCGACTCCATGGATATGTCTGCTTTCACTCCTCTTCCCGGGTTCTCCCGCGGTTTGTTGAGGTATCCACGACCTCAATTCGAATGACATGCGCCTGTATGGTGTGGGGACGGTAACGGGCTGGTCGAATTTCCCGCGCGGGTGCTTCGTCGAATTGTCTTGCGATAAAACGCCGTTGGCCCGCGCGGGCGTGTACGGCCTCCCGCACCCGGGCGCCGCGGCGCGGATGATGTGTCAGCTGCCGCATAGGGGGGCCATGTTGGTGGCACGATGGTTCTGGCGGGGTGCGCGGGGTCGCGTCGCCCGGGCCGGGGAAGCCGAACCGACCAAGGGTGTGATCAGTTGTGGCCATTTCACTGTCAGTGGTGCTTCTGTTGGCGATCATCCTGGTGGTGTTGATCAGAGGCGGCTCCCTCAAGGCGGGGCCGGCGGTCGTCGCCGTCCTCTTCGGCTTCTTCCTCGCCTCGACCGGCATGGCCGACGACATCCAGCGGTTCCTGGACTCGATAGCCGAGATGATCAACTCGATCAGCTTCTGACCCCGCCCGGTCCGCCCACGCCGGGCACCCGCCGCGAAAACGATCAGGGCCGGACCGAGGAGAAGACCTCGGTCCGGCCCTGAGCCGTACAGAGCGGGCGACGGGAATCGAACCCGCGTAGCTAGTTTGGAAGACTAGGGCTCTACCATTGAGCTACGCCCGCACGGAGCGCGCCGCGCGTCGGAAGGCCGCGGCACTGACAGGCATCGTAGCGGGTTGTACGCCCTCGTCGCACACCCCGTTTCCGGACTGCCCATCGGCGCCGCACCGGGCCCGGGTAATGCGGCGGCCGTTCCGCCTGGGGGCATGTACCCTACGTGTCGCACCAGACGGGGTGTGGCGCAGCTTGGTAGCGCGTCCGCTTTGGGAGCGGAAGGCCGTGGGTTCAAATCCCGCCACCCCGACCATCCATCTGCTTCACGCACCGGTGATCGCCTTTTGGGTGCCGTAGCCGCTGCCGTTACTATGCAAGCTGCACGCCCTGTGTGTCTCTGAAGTCCTCCGGGCGGCGAATCGGCCGGACCGTTCTGGTCCCGGCAGAACCCGAGAAGTCAGCCACAAGGAGACCGAACCGTGAAGAGCGCCGTGGAGACCCTGAACCCGACCCGGGTTCGGCTCACTGTCGAGGTGCCCTTCGAGGAGCTCAAGGACAGCCTCGACGCGGCGTACAAGAAGATCAACCAGCAGGTCACGGTGAAGGGCTTCCGCAAGGGCAAGGTCCCGGCCCGGGTCATCGACCAGCGCTTCGGCCGCGGTGCGGTGCTGGAGGAGGCCGTCAACGACGCCCTCCCGAAGTTCTACACCGACGCCGTCAACGAGGCGGAGCTGAACCCCCTGGGCCAGCCCGAGGTCGACATCACGGAGCTGAAGGACGGCGAGACGCTGAACTTCACCGCCGAGGTCGACATCCGCCCGGTCATCGAGATCCCGGACTACTCCGGCATCGAGGTCGAGGTCGACGCCGTCGAGGTCACCGACGAGGACGTCGACAAGTCGGTCGAGCAGCTCCGCGAGCGCTTCGCCTCCACCTCCCCGGTGGAGCGCGCCGCCGAGGATGGCGACGTCGTCACCATCGACCTGGAGGCCAGGGTCGAGGGCGAGGTCCTCGAGGACGGCGTCGCCAGCGACGTGTCCTACACCATCGGCTCCGGCGAGCTGCTGGACGGCATCGACGACGCCGTGAAGGGCCTGGAGGCCGGTGGCGAGGCCACCTTCACCTCCGAGCTCAAGGGCGGCTCCGCGGCCGGCAAGGAGGCCGAGGTCACCGTCAAGGTCTCCCAGGTCGCCGCGCGCGAGCTGCCCGAGCTGGACGACGAGTTCGCCCAGCTCGCCTCGGAGTTCGACACCCTCGAGGAGCTGAAGGCGGACAGCCGCAAGCGCCTGGAGAACATGAAGGAGTACGACCAGGCCACGCAGGCCCAGGAGCGCGTCCTGGAGAAGCTGCTCGAGCTGGTCGAGGTCCCGGTCCCCGAGAAGCTGCTCGAGGACGAGATCAACACCCGTAAGCACAACCTCGAGCACCACCAGCTCGGCCAGATGGGCCTCGACCTCGCGAAGTACCTGGAGATCCAGGGCAAGACCGAGGAGGAGTTCGACGCCGAGACCCGTGAGGCCGCGGTCAAGGGCATCAAGACCCAGTTCGTCCTCGACGAGCTCGTCAAGCAGGAGAAGCTGAACGTCAACCAGGAGGAGCTCACCGAGCACCTCATGCGGCGTGCCTCCTCCTCCGGCATGTCCCCCGACCAGTTCGCCCAGGCCGTCGTCGAGCAGGGCCAGGTCCCGCTCCTCGTCGGTGAGGTCGCCCGCGGCAAGGCCCTGGCCGTCGTGGTCGAGAAGGCCACGGTCAAGGACACCAACGGCGAGATCATCGACCTCGACGACGAGGAAGAGGACGAGACCACCGAGTCCGCGTCCGCGGTCGAGGCCGAGGGCACCGAGCAGGCCGAGGCCCCCGCCGAGGAGAAGACCGAGGGCTGACCCCTCCGTCACCTCTGACGTGATCACCAGGGCCCCGGGACACACAAGACCCGGGGCCCTGCCACACCCCCGGGGGCGCGGCGAACCGCGCGACCTTCGTGCGACTCCGGTGCATCGCGGGCCGGCGCCGGGGATGCCCCCCGAAGGGGCGCGGGGAACTGCGCGACCAGCCCCCACCGAGCCGCAGCCGCCCCCACTCCGGGCCGCCCCACGGAACCGCGCGACGTTCGTGCGACTCCGGTGCATCGCGGGCCGGCGCGGGGGAAGCCCCCCGAAGGGGCGCGGGGAACTGCGCGACCAGCCCCCACCGAGCCGCAGCCGCCCCCACTCCGGGCCGCCCCACGGCGACAACGCACCCGGCGCGTCCCGCGAAGCGCACCGCACACCTCTCTACGCCCCCGGCGAACACCCCCGTTACCGGGATTCCCCGGCGGAGCCACCGCGTTAGGGTCCATGAATACCAGGGGACATGAGTCACCGAACAAGGCTCCAGCCCCACAGGGATACGTGAGACGGCCCGGCGCCGTCGTAAGACGAGCAGGTGGATACGTGACGAATCTGATGCCCTCAGCCGCCGGCGAGCCTTCCATCGGTGGTGGCCTCGGCGACCAGGTCTACAACCGGCTGCTGGGCGAGCGGATCATCTTCCTCGGCCAGCCGGTGGACGACGACATCGCCAACAAGATCACCGCACAGCTGCTGCTCCTTGCCGCCGACCCGGACAAGGACATCTACCTGTACATCAACAGCCCCGGCGGCTCCATCACGGCCGGCATGGCGATCTACGACACCATGCAGTTCATCAAGAACGACGTGGTGACGATCGCCATGGGCCTCGCGGCCTCGATGGGTCAGTTCCTGCTGAGTGCCGGCACCCCCGGCAAGCGTTTCGCGCTGCCGAACGCCGAGATCCTGATCCACCAGCCGTCCGCCGGTCTGGCCGGCTCGGCCTCGGACATCAAGATCCACGCCGAGCGGCTGCTGCACACCAAGAAGCGCATGGCCGAGCTGACGTCCCAGCACACGGGCCAGTCGGTCGAGCAGATCACCCGCGACTCCGACCGCGACCGCTGGTTCGACGCCTTCGAGGCCAAGGAGTACGGCCTCATCGACGACGTGATCCCCACGGCCGCCGGCATGCCGGGCGGTGGCGGCACCGGGGCCTGAGCGGCCGTACGGAGCCCCGGTGGCCCGTAGACGCCCCACCGGGCCGCCGGCCCGGTGGAACCAGCCCCAGCAGCCCCAGCCGACCGCCTCAGCCCCCTTCCAGGAGACACCGTGAACGACTTCCCCGGCAGCGGCCTGTACGACCGAGCGCGCGCCGAGTACACCGGCCCCGCGGCCGAGTCCCGCTATGTCATCCCGCGCTTCGTCGAGCGCACCTCGCAGGGCATCCGCGAGTACGACCCGTACGCGAAGCTCTTCGAGGAGCGGGTCATCTTCCTCGGCGTGCAGATCGACGACGCCTCCGCCAACGACGTGATGGCGCAGCTGCTGTGCCTGGAGTCGATGGACCCCGACCGTGACATCTCGATCTACATCAACAGCCCCGGCGGGTCCTTCACCGCGCTGACGGCGATCTACGACACGATGCAGTACGTGAAGCCGGACATCCAGACGGTCTGCATGGGCCAGGCGGCCTCCGCCGCCGCCGTCCTGCTGGCCGCCGGCACGCCCGGCAAGCGCATGGCCCTGCCGAACGCGCGCGTGCTGATCCACCAGCCGTACAGCGAGACGGGCCGCGGCCAGGTCTCCGACCTGGAGATCGCCGCCAACGAGATCCTCCGGATGCGTACGCAGCTGGAGGACATGCTGGCCAAGCACTCCACCCGGCCGATCGAGAGGATCCGCGAGGACATCGAGCGCGACAAGATCCTCACCGCCGAGGACGCGCTGGAGTACGGCCTGATCGACCAGGTCATCACCACCCGGAAGATGGACAACACCAGCCTGCGCTAGCGCGAGGCGGGGGTGTGAGGTCTGCTGCCCCTTGGCACGGTTTGGCACGGTCCACGTCAAAGTGAACCGTGCCAAGGGGGGCCCGAACGGGGGGCCAGGCAAGGTACCGTCGGACATAAGGCAGCACCAGGAGCCGCCGGACGTTGACGTCCGGTCGTCTCCCAGGCGAAGGGGAAGCACACCGTGGCACGCATCGGTGACGGCGGCGATCTGCTCAAGTGCTCGTTCTGCGGCAAGAGCCAGAAGCAGGTCAAGAAGCTCATCGCAGGTCCCGGTGTGTACATCTGCGACGAGTGCATCGATCTCTGCAACGAGATCATCGAGGAAGAGCTCGCGGAGACCAGTGAGGTCCGCTGGGAGGAGCTTCCCAAGCCCCGCGAGATCTACGAGTTCCTCGAGGGCTACGTGGTCGGCCAGGAGTCGGCCAAGAAGGCCCTGTCCGTCGCCGTGTACAACCACTACAAGCGCGTCCAGGCCGGTGAGAACGGCGGCGCCCAGGGCCGTGAGGACGCCATCGAGCTGGCGAAGTCCAACATCCTCCTGCTGGGCCCCACGGGCTCCGGCAAGACCCTGCTGGCCCAGACCCTGGCCCGGATGCTGAACGTCCCGTTCGCGATCGCCGACGCCACGGCGCTCACGGAGGCGGGTTACGTCGGCGAGGACGTCGAGAACATCCTGCTGAAGCTGATCCAGGCGGCCGACTACGACGTCAAGAAGGCCGAGACCGGGATCATCTACATCGACGAGATCGACAAGGTCGCCCGCAAGAGTGAAAACCCGTCGATCACCCGTGACGTCAGCGGTGAGGGCGTGCAGCAGGCCCTGCTGAAGATCCTCGAGGGCACCACGGCCTCCGTCCCGCCGCAGGGCGGCCGCAAGCACCCGCACCAGGAGTTCATCCAGATCGACACGACGAACGTGCTGTTCATCGTGGGCGGTGCCTTCGCCGGACTGGAGAAGATCATCGAGGGCCGGGCGGGCGCCAAGGGCATCGGCTTCGGCGCGACGATCCGCTCCAAGCGGGAGATGGAGTCCAAGGACCAGTTCGAGGAGGTCATGCCGGAGGACCTGGTCAAGTTCGGCATGATCCCCGAGTTCATCGGCCGGCTCCCGGTCCTCACCAGCGTCCACAACCTGGACCGTGAGGCCCTCCTCCAGATCCTCGTCGAGCCGCGCAACGCGCTGGTGAAGCAGTACCAGCGCCTCTTCGAACTCGACGGTGTCGAGCTGGACTTCGAGCGCGAGGCGCTGGAGGCCATCGCCGACCAGGCCATCCTCCGCCAGACCGGCGCCCGCGGCCTGCGCGCCATCATGGAGGAAGTCCTCCAGGGCGTGATGTACGAGGTCCCGTCCCGCAAGGACGTCGCCCGCGTGGTCATCACCGCCGACGTGGTTCTCTCCAACGTCAATCCGACCCTGATCCCGCGCGACGCCCGCGGCCGGGGCTCCGGCGAGCAGAAGACGGCATAGCCACCCGGCGGCGGCAGCGAAACCGTCGGAAGGGGCCCCGGTCGACGACCGGGGCCCCTTCTCATGTCTCGTGCGTACGCTCCGTACGGTTCAGGACTTGACGCGCACCTCGTCGCGCACCTTGGTGGTGATGTCCGCCGCGGCGCTCTTGGTGATGTCCTTGGTGTTGTCACCGGGGGAGACGACCGCGATGGTGCTGTAGTCGCCCCAGGCGCAGAACCAGTTGGTCGTTTCCTTCTGCGTGAGGTCGTTCGTGCCCTTGGCCGCCTGGCACTTCATCACCGCGCCGTCGAGGTCGACCGACTCCGGCTCACCGACCAGTTCGGACATGAGCTTGTTGTCCGAGCCCTTCTCCGTCTCCTTCTTGAGGGAGGCGAAGACCCTGTCGACGGCGGCTTCCGGGTCGGTGACCTCACCGTACGCGCCGAAGAACGACACGCCCTTCGCGGTCAGCAGCTCGGCCTGGTCGGGAATCGTGGTCGGGTCCTGCGGGTCGTACTTGCTGAAGTCGGCCGTCGAGTAGGCGGCGGCGACGGACTTGCCGTTCTTGATACCGCCCTTGGCGAGGTCCTTCACCATGCTGGAGCTGGCGTCCTCGCCGCCCTCGCCGACCCGGGTGTACTCGCTCAGCACCGTCTCCGGCGTCGACAGCTTGTGCGGGCCGTCGTCCTCCAGGCCGGCCGCGCCGCCTCCGCCGATCACGAAGTACACGCCCACACCGATCGCCGCGACGACCGCGACCGCGCCGACGATGATGGCGGCCTTCTTGCCGCCGCCGCCCGGGGCGGAGGGCTGGGGCGGCGTGCCGTACGGGGCCTGGCCGTAGGGAGGCTGCTGGCCGTACGGGGCCTGCTGCGGCGGGACACCGGGCTGGCCGGGCTGCTGCGGGTAGCCGTACCCGGGCTGGCCGGGCGGCGGTGCCTGCTGGGGGTAGCCGTAGCCGGGCTGCGGAGCCTGCGGCTGCTGGCCGTAAGGTCCCGGCTGGCCGTACGGCCCGGGCTGCTGGGGCTGCCCGCCGTACGGGCCCGGCTGGTTGTAGCTCATTTCTGGGTTCCCCTCCAGATACTTATGCGTCGCTGACATCCTGACTCAGGAGTGACACCTTCAGACAGGCGGGGGTCGCACCGTTACAAAGGAAACGAGTTTCGGGACAGGCTCGTGACGCCTCTAAACTGAGCCTCGTGACCGAGAACGCTCAGCAGCAGCCACCCGCGCCCACGACCGAACTGCCGACCCAGTACGCGCCGGCCGATGTAGAGGGGCCGCTGTACGAGCGCTGGGTAGAGCGCGGCTACTTCGAGGCGGACGTGAAGAGCGACAAGCCGCCCTTCACCGTCGTCATCCCGCCGCCGAACGTCACGGGAAGCCTGCACCTCGGGCACGCCTTCGAGCACACGCTCATCGACGCGATCACCCGCCGCAAGCGTATGCAGGGCTTCGAGACGCTGTGGCAGCCCGGCATGGACCACGCCGGTATCGCCACGCAGAACGTCGTCGAGCGGGAACTCGCCAAGGAGGGCAAGTCCCGTCACGACCTCGGCCGTGAGGCGTTCGTCGAGCGGGTCTGGCAGTGGAAGGGCGAGTCCGGCGGCCAGATCAGCGGCCAGATGCGCCGCCTCGGCGACGGCGTCGCCTGGACGCGTGAGCGCTTTACGATGGACGAGGGCCTGTCGAGGGCCGTCCAGACCATCTTCAAGCGGCTCTACGACGACGAGCTGATCTACCGCGCCGAGCGCATCATCAACTGGTGCCCACGCTGTCTGACCGCGATCTCCGACATCGAGGTCGACTACCAGGACGACGACGGTGAGCTCGTCTCCATGAAGTACGGCGACGGGGACGAGACCATCGTCGTCGCCACCACCCGCGCCGAGACGATGCTCGGTGACACCGCCGTCGCCGTCCACCCGGACGACGAGCGCTACCGGCACCTGGTCGGCAAGCTCGTCAAGCTGCCGCTGACCGACCGCTCCATCCCGGTCGTCGCGGACGAGCACGTCGACCCCGAGTTCGGCACGGGCGCCGTCAAGGTGACCCCGGCCCACGACCCGAACGACTTCGAGATCGGCCGGCGGCACGACCTGCCCGCCATCGCCGTCATGGACGAGCACGCCGTCATCACCGCCCACGGCCCCTTCCAGGGCCTGGACCGGCTGGAGGCCCGCTCCGCCATCGTCGCCGCGCTGCGCGCCGAGGGCCGGATCGTCGCCGAGAAGCGGCCCTACGTCCACTCCGTCGGCCACTGTTCCCGCTGCAAGACCACCATCGAGCCGCGGCTGTCGATGCAGTGGTGGGTCAAGGTCGGCCCGCTGGCGAAGGAGGCCGGTGACGCCGTCCGCGACGGCCGCGTCACGATCCATCCGCAGGAGATGGAGAAGCGGTACTTCGACTGGGTCGACAACCTCCACGACTGGTGCATCTCGCGGCAGTTGTGGTGGGGCCACCGCATCCCCGTCTGGTACGGGCCGAACGGCGAGGTCGTCTGCGTCGGGCCGGACGACCAGGCGCCGACCGGCGAGGGCTGGCACCAGGACACCGACGTCCTCGACACCTGGTTCTCCTCCGGCCTGTGGCCCTTCTCCACGCTCGGCTGGCCCGAACAGACCGACTCGCTCGCGAAGTTCTACCCGAACTCCGTCCTGGTCACCGGCTACGACATCCTCTTCTTCTGGGTCGCCCGGATGATGATGTTCGGCCTGTACGCGATGGACGGCACCCCGCCGTTCCACACCATCGCCCTGCACGGCATGGTCCGCGACCAGTTCGGCAAGAAGATGTCGAAGTCCTTCGGCAACGCGGTCGACCCGCTGGACTGGATGGACACGTACGGCTCCGACGCGCTGCGCTTCACGCTCGCGCGCGGCGCCAACCCGGGCGTCGACGTGCCGATCGGCGAGGACTGGGTCCAGGGCTCGCGCAACTTCGCCAACAAGATCTGGAACGCGACGCGTTTCGCGCTGATGAACGGCGCGACGGTGGACGGCCCGCTGCCGGACGCGTCCGAGATGTCGCCGACCGACCGCTGGATCCTGTCCCGGCTGAACTCGACCGTCGCGGAAGTCGACGCGTTCTACGAGGACTTCCAGTTCGCGAAGCTGTCCGACGCGCTGTTCCACTTCGCGTGGGACGAGGTCTTCGACTGGTACGTCGAGCTGTCCAAGACGACGTTCCAGGCGGGCGGCGCGCCGGCCGAGGTCAGCAAGCGGGTCCTCGGTGAGGTCCTCGACGTCACGCTGCGGCTGCTGCACCCGGTGGTCCCGTTCGTCACGGAGACCCTGTGGACCACGCTGACCGGCGGCGAGTCGCTCGTCATCGCCCAGTGGCCGGGCGACAGCGGCTTCCGGGACGCGGACGCCGAGCGGGAGATCGGGACGCTCCAGTCCGTCATCACCGAGGTCCGCCGCTTCCGTGCCGACCAGGGGCTCCAGCCCGGCCAGCGGGTCCCGGCCCGGCTGGCCCTCGACGGCACGGCGCTCGCCCCGCACGAGCCGGCCATCCGCCAGCTGCTGCGCCTGCAGCCGGAGGGTGACTCCTTCACCGCGACGGCGACCCTGCCGGTCGCGGGCGTCGAGGTCGCGCTGGACCTGTCCGGTGTGATCGACGTCGCCGCGGAGCGCAAGCGCCTGGCGAAGGACCTCGCGGCGGCGGAGAAGGAGAAGGCCCAGGCGACGGCGAAGCTCGGCAACGAGGCGTTCCTGGCGAAGGCCCCGGACCACGTGGTCGACAAGATCCGCACCCGCCTGGCCAAGGCGGACGAGGACATCGCCCGCATCCGCACCCAGCTGGACCGCCTGCCCGCCGCCTGAGACCCGGCGGGGGCGGATACCGGGCTCGGCGTCCGGCGCTGGCCTGTGCCGGGTACGGGCTCGGCGTCCGGGACTGGGCCCGTACGTGACACCCGCCCGGGGGCGGATACCGGGCTCGGCGTCGGACACTGGGCCGGTGCGTGATGCGTGGCCGGTGGTGGATGCCGGGCTTGGCGTCCGGTGCTGGGCCTGTGCCGGGTATGGGGCTTGGTGTCCGGGACTGGGCCGGTGCGTGATGCGTGGTCGGTGGTGGATGCCGGGCTTGGTGTCCGGCGCGCTGGGCCTGTGCCGGGTATGGGGCTTGGTGTCCGGGACTGGGCCGGTGCGTGATGCGTGGCCGGTGGTGGATGCCGGGCTTGGCGTCCGGCGCGCTGGGCCTGTGCCGGGCATCGCGCCCGGCACCAGGGCGGGCGTCCGGCACCGGGCCCGGATCGTGCACGGCCCTCGACCGCTCCGGTCGGGGGCCGTTCACGTAGCGGCGGCCTTCGCGTAACCCGCCGGCGGCAGCCTGTTGCTTCGACCGTCACCAGGCCGATGCCGTCAGGAGCGATCCGCACGATGCCCCCCACCACGCCCACCACGCCCACCGCGGCCTCGCCGCCCGCCGAGCCGACCGCGCAGCGAGGATCCGGCGGGGAGCGGCGCCACGACATCGACCTCCTGCGGGTCGTCTGCACCGCCGCCGTGGTCCTCGTGCACGCCTCCGCCGAGTTCTTCGACGCGGGCCACCGTACGACCGGTGTCGTCGGGGACTCGGCCGGCCGGTTCGCCGTGCCCGTGTTCTTCGCGATGGCCGGCTGGGCGGCCCTGGTCGGCTCGCCGGTGCGCGGCGAGGCCCAGCTCCTCACCCGGCTGGGACGGATCCTGCGTCCGATGGCGGTGTGGACGGTGATCTATCTCCTCTGGCAGCAGTACGTGGCCGGGCGGCCGCCGGAGGCCGGCGACGAGGAGGCGCCGGACGCGCTCTTCGGGTCCGTCGAGGCCGCCTTCCACCTCTGGTACCTCTACACCTACGTGCCGCTCGTCCTGCTCCTCGGCGCCGCCGTGCTCGTCGTCCGGCGGCGCGCCACGCCCCGCCGGTCGCTGCTGCTGCTCGTCGCGTTCGCCGTCGCACCGGCGGCCGTCGGGGACGTGCGGACGCTCACCGGGCTGCCGCTGTCCGACTGGGGGTGGAACGTGTCGCTGTACTCGCTGGGGTACGCGGTGGCGGGTGCCGCCCTGCTCGGCGCCCGGCGGTGCGGTCCGCGCCCGCTGTGGCTCGGGGGCGCGGCGGTCGCGCTCGCCGCCCTGATCCTGTACCAGTTCACCGTGCGGCACCCCGCCGCGTACGGGAGCGTGACGGTGGCCGCGCTGACTTTCGCCGTGCTCGGCGCGGGACACGGGGTACGGGTGCCGGAGCGGGCCCGGGCGGTGCTGGCGCGGCTGTCGGACGCGTCGTTCGGCACGTACCTGGTGCATCTGCTGTGGGTGATGCTGCTGGTCGAGCCCGTCGCGGAGCGGGTGCCGCACGGCTTCTGGGCGCCCGTGGCGCTCGCCGTGACGGCGTCGGCCGCCGCCGTGCTGGCCTTCGCCGCGAGCGTCGCGTGGGGCCGACTGGGGCTGCGCAGGTGGCTCGGCTGACGCGGGGCCGGGGGCTGCCGGGCGCCGCCCGGGCGGTCCGTAGACTGGGCATCGTGAGCGAGCGCCCAGAATCAGCAGGTCCCGACCCGGACGACACCTTTGACGACTTCGCGGAGCTCGTCGAGGAGGAGACCCGCCGCGACCCCGACCTTGCGGTGATCGAGGCCGGCAGCCGTACCCTGCGCACCCAGGGCGGCGCGTCCCGGGCACAGGTGCCGTCGCGCCCCGAGGACCCCGAGGTCGACAAGGCCCTGCGCGAGGTGGAGGCGGAGCTCGCCACCCGCTGGGGCGAGACCAAGCTGGAGCCCTCGGTCAGCCGCATCTCCGCGCTGATGGACGTTCTCGGCGAGCCCCAGCGCTCGTACCCCTCGATCCACATCACCGGCACCAACGGCAAGACCTCCACCGCCCGCATGATCGAGACGCTGCTCGGCGCCTTCGAGCTGCGCACCGGCCGCTACACCTCGCCGCACGTCCAGTCGGTCACCGAGCGGATCAGCCTCGACGGGGCCCCGGTCTCCGCCGAGCGGTTCATCGAGACGTACGAGGACATCAAGCCGTACGTCGAGATGGTCGACTCCCGGCAGGAGTACCGGCTGTCCTTCTTCGAGGTCCTCACCGGCATGGCGTACGCCGCCTTCGCCGACGCGCCCGTGGACGTGGCGGTCGTCGAGGTGGGCATGGGCGGCAGCTGGGACGCGACCAACGTGATCGACGGGAGCGTCGCCGTGGTGACGCCCATCGACCTCGACCACACCGACCGCCTCGGCTCCACGCCCGCGGAGATCGCCACCGAGAAGGCCGGCATCATCAAGCGGGACGCGACGGTGATCATGGCCCAGCAGCCGGTCGACGCCGCTCAGGTGCTGCTGAAGAAGGCCGTCGAGGCGGACGCCACCGTGGCCCGGGAAGGCCTGGAGTTCGGGGTCGTCGCCCGGCAGATCGCGGTCGGCGGCCAGCTGGTGACGCTGCGCGGACTGGGCGGCGAGTACCCCGAGGTGTACCTCCCGCTGCACGGCGCGCACCAGGCGCACAACGCGGCCGTGGCGCTGGCCGCCGTGGAGGCGTTCTTCGGCGTCGGCTCCCAGCACGCCCGGCCGCTCGACGTCGACACGGTGCGCAAGGCGTTCGCCGCCGTCGCCTCCCCGGGACGGCTGGAGGTCGTACGGCGTTCGCCGACCGTCGTCCTGGACGCCGCGCACAACCCGTCGGGCGCGCGGGCGGCGGCCGAGGCGGTCGGGGAGGCGTTCGAGTTCACCCGGCTGATCGGTGTGGTCGGCGCGAGCGGCGACAAGAACGTGCGCGGACTGCTGGAGGCGTTCGAGCCGGTCTTCGCCGAGGTCGTCGTCACACAGAACTCCAGCCATCGCGCGATGGACGCCGACGAGCTGGCCGCGGTCGCCGTCGAGGTGTTCGGCGAGGACCGCGTCCAGGTGGAGCCGCGGCTGCCGGACGCACTGGAGGCCGCGATCACGCTGGCCGAGGAGGAGCACGAGTTCGCGGGCGGCGGTGTACTCGTCACCGGTTCCGTCATCACCGTCGGCGAGGCCCGACTGCTTCTGGGGAGGGGCTGAGATCCCGTGCGTACGCTCTGCGCTTCGACGCTGATCGGTGAGTTCTTCGTCATCGGGTTCGCCGGGCTGGTCGCCATGAAGGACCAGGACCTGTCCACCGGCACGGTGTGGACGGTGTGCGGGATCGCGATGTTCCTGTGCGTGGCCCTGTGCGGGGTGGTCACCCGGCCCGGCGGGGTGGCCCTCGGCTGGGCGTTGCAGATCGCCCTCATCGCCTCCGGGGTGGTCGTCCCGATGATGTTCTTCATGGGAGCGGTCTTCGCGCTGCTGTGGTGGGCATCGGTGCACTTCGGCCGAAAGGTGGATGAAGCGAAGGCCCGTTTCGCCGCACAGGCGGAGCAGCCTGACGCTGCGTGACAGATGCCCCGACACGCCCGGTAATCTCGTGTTCCCGCACCACTTCACGCACAAGGAGCTCCGTCGTGACCCAGCGCACCCTCGTCCTCCTCAAGCCCGACGCCGTCCGTCGTGGCCTGACCGGCGAGATCATCAGCCGTATCGAGCGCAAGGCCGGCTGGCGAGTCACCGCACTGGAGCTGCGCACCCTGGACCGCGCCATTCTCGAGCAGCACTACGCGGAGCACGTCGGCCGCCCGTTCTACGAGCCGCTGGTGGAGTTCATGGCCTCAGGGCCGGTCGTGGCGATGATCGTCGAGGGTGAGCGGGTCATCGAGGGCGTCCGCCGGCTGGCGGGTCCCACGGACCCGATCGCCGCCGAGGCGGGTTCGATCCGGGGCGACTTCGGTGTGATCGTCCGGGAGAACCTGATCCACGCCTCCGACTCGGAGGAGTCCGCCGAGCGCGAGGTGAAGATCTTCTTTCCCGGGCGTGTCTGACATCGTCCCGGCGCGCCGTGCGTGAAGTCGTGACGTACCGTGCGTGACCTCGTACAGCGCGCCGCGTGTGCCGCCGTACGGCCGTCCGTGCGGGAAACCCGCGCATAACGATCACGTCGCAGCCGTGTGCGGCGCATTTGCCGCCTGTCGGATGGTCTGGGGGCTTTGCCCCCGGACCTTTTTGGCATATGCACGGCGTTCGGGGGAACGGATGCCCCCGATGGCCCGTCTCCACAAGCAGGGCGAGACGCCATCTGATGACAATGGCGAAGACCCTCGCACAGTGTTCGCGAAGGCGCGTCTACCATGGAGCCTTCACGTCACCGCACCCACCTTGCCGACCTGAAAAGCCCTCAAAAGCTCGCGGGAAGGCCAGTCGAATCCTGATGGGGAACTCAATGTCGTTCATCGGCCGTGACATGGCTGTCGACCTCGGGACCGCCAACACGCTGGTGTACGTCAGGGGTCGTGGGATCGTACTCAACGAGCCGTCCGTCGTCGCGATCAACACCAACACCGGTGGCATCCTCGCGGTCGGTGCCGAAGCGAAGAAGATGATCGGGCGCACACCGGGCAACATCGTTGCCGTACGCCCGCTCAAGGACGGCGTCATCGCCGACTTCGAGATCACCGAGCGGATGCTCCGCTACTTCATCCTGAAGATCCACAAGCGGAGGTACCTGGCTCGTCCGCGGGTCGTCGTCTGTGTGCCCTCGGGGATCACCGGTGTCGAGCGCCGCGCCGTCATCGAGGCGTCGTCCCAGGCCGGCGCGCGCCAGGTGCACATCATCGAGGAGCCCATGGCCGCCGCCATCGGCTCCGGACTGCCGGTCCACGAGGCCACCGGCAACATGGTGGTGGACATCGGCGGCGGCACCACGGAGGTCGCGGTCATCTCCCTCGGCGGCATCGTCACCGCCCAGTCCATCCGCGTCGCGGGCGACGAACTGGACAACGCCATCATCCAGCACATCAAGAAGGAGTACTCCCTTCTGCTGGGTGAGCGCTCGGCCGAACAGATCAAGATCACGATCGGTTCGGCGTACGACCTCGACACCGACGAGCACACCGAAATCCGCGGCCGGGACCTGGTCTCCGGGTTGCCCAAGACCGTCGTCATCTCCGCGGCCGAAGTGCGCAAGGCGATCGAGGAGCCCGTCAACGCCATCGTGGACGCGGTCAAGACGACCCTCGACAAGTGCCCGCCGGAGCTGTCCGGCGACATCATGGACCGGGGGATCGTGCTGACCGGCGGCGGAGCGCTGCTGCGCGGCCTCGACGAGCGGCTGCGCCGGGAGACGGGCATGCCGATCCACATCGCCGAGGACCCGCTGGACAGCGTGGCGCTCGGCTCCGGCAAGTGCGTCGAGGAGTTCGAGGCGCTCCAGCAGGTGCTGGACGCCCAGCCCCGCAGATGACACAACGCGTCGATTCCGCCGTACGGGTGTTCTCCTCTCGTACGGCGGATCGCTGGTATAGAGGCATAGGCTCGCCCATAAGCCTCGAAAGCCACCCACGGGCCGTCAGGCCACCCGGCACCGGGAAACCGACCGCCGGACAACCGACCGCTGGGCAACTGACTACCGGGCACCCGGCTGTCGGGCACCTGACGGCCGGACAGCTGAACAACACGACACCGCACACCCGTTCTCGACGAGGAAGGCACGGCCGCCGCACGTGAGGGACACACGAGAGAGCCGGCTGCTCCTGGTGCTGCTGATCGCCACCGCGTTCGCGCTGATCACGGTGGACATCCGCGGAGGGGAGGATTCACCGGTCGACGGTGCCCGGCAGGCCGCGGCGACCGTCTTCGGCCCGATCGAGAACGGCGTGTCCAGCGCGGTCGACCCGATCGGCAACGCGGTCACCGCTGTGCGCGAATCCGGCGACCGGCACGACCGGCTCGCCGAACTGGAGCAGCAGAACGCCGCGCTCAAGGCCGAACTCGGCAGCGACGACCGCGCCCGCAGCCGCCTCGCCCAGCTCGACAAGCTGCTGAAGCTCTCCGGCAAGGGCCAGTACGGCATCAAGGGAGCCCAGGTCATCGCCATAGGAGCGGCCCAGGGCTTCTCCTGGACCATCACCATCGACGTGGGCGCGAACGACGGCATCCAGCGGGACATGACCGTACTCAACGGCGACGGACTCGTCGGCCGCGTCACCACCGTCGGCCCGAACACCGCCACCGTGCTGCTCGCCAGCGACCCCGACTTCACCGTCGGCACCCGCATGGAGAGCTCCGACGAACTGGGCTTCGCCTCCGGCCAGGGCGACCGCCCGCTGCGGGTGGAACTGCTCAACGGCAAGGCCGAGATCAAGAAGGGCGACCGCCTGGTCACCTTCGGCTCCCAGGCCGACAAGCCGTTCGTCCCCGGCGTCCCGGTCGGTGTCGTCTCCCGCGTCGACCCCTCCGGCGGTGACCTCACCCGCACCCTCTACGTCACCCCGTTCGTCAGCTTCAGCAAGCTCGACATCGTCGGCGTCGTCGTCCAGGCCCCCGGGAAGGACCCGCGCGACACGGTGCTGCCCAGGAAGCCCAAGCCGACTCCCACGCCGACCGTGACGGTGACCATCACCCCCTCCGCCGCTGCCGACGGCCTGAACCAGCAAGAGCAGTAGGAGCTGTCACCCCATGCGCGTCAACCGGATCCTGCTCTCCAGCTCGCTGATCGTCGTCGCCCTGGTGATCCAGGTGAGCGTCCTCGCCCGCCTCCATCTCCCGGGTGCCGTCCCCGACCTGCTGCTGCTGGTCGTCCTCGGCCTCGCCCTGGTCTACGGCCATGTCGGCGGCGCCCTCGTCGGCTTCGCCGCCGGTCTCCTCGCCGACCTCGCCCCGCCCGCCGACCACGCCGCCGGCCGCTACGCCCTCGTGTTGTGCGTCATCGGCTACCTCGCCGGACTCGTCAAACCCGAGAGCGGCCAGGTGAAGTCGGCCACCGGCCCCATGGTCGTCGTGGTCGCCGCCGCGGTCGGCTCCACCCTGCTCTACGCCGGTGTCGGAGCCCTCGTCGGCGACACCGCCGCCCGCCATGTCGGGCTCGGCGGACTGCTGTTCACCGCCGCCCTGTACGACCTGCTGCTCGCGCCGTTCGTCGTCCCCGGCGTCATGGCCCTGGCCCGGCGCGCCGAGAACGACCCGCTCGCCGAGACCAATTCCGCGGCATCCGGCGACATCTCCTCCGGCTGGCTCTCCGGCGGCACCGGACTGCGCATCGGAGGCCAGCGCGGCGGGCTGAAGGTCAAGGCCGCCCGCGCCCGGACGGCCCGCGCCGGCCGCATCAAGGGGGTCAAGCGCCTGTGACCTCCTCCAACTTCACCGGAACGAGTGAACGACGGCGGAACGCCGACCGGCACACCGGCCGTTCATCACTCGTACGCACATCCGCGCACACGCTCTGAGAGAGGAGGAAACCGCGTGACCAACATTCCCGAGACCGGCCGCAGCCCGCGGGTCCAGATCCGGCTCGTCGTCATCCAGGTCCTCGTCATCTCCCTCCTCGGCACCCTCGGCGGGCGCCTGTGGTACCTCCAGATCCGCGAGGGCGACCAGTACGCCAGGGAGGCCTCCGGCAACCACGTCCAGCAGGTCGTCCAGCCCGCCGTCCGCGGCTCCATCCTGGACGCGCGCGGAGTGGCCCTCGCGGACAACGAGACCCGGCTGGTCGTCTCCGCCTCCCGCACCGAACTCATGAAGATGAAGGACGACGGCAAGGCGGTCCTCACCAAACTCGCGGGCGTCCTCGGCATGAAGCCCGAGGACGTCGAGCAGAAGGTCCGGCTGTGCAACGCCGAGACCCCCCAGCCCTGCTGGAACGGCTCGCCGTACCAGCCCATCCCCATCACCGACGAGGCCACCCCCAGACAGGCCCTGCAGATCCGCGAACGCGCCGAGGACTTCCCCGGCATCACCGCCGAACCGCAGGCCCTGCGCCGCTACACCAGCCCCGGCAAGGCCAACACCGCCCAGGTCCTCGGCTACCTCTCGCCCGTCACCGACGAGGAGATCCAGCAGGCGCAGGACACCAGCTCGCCCTACCTGCGCTCCGACATGGTCGGCCGCTCCGGCCTCGAGCGTCAGTACGACAAGCAGCTGCGCGGCAAGGCAGGCGTCACCCGCTACGAGGTCGACAAGCTCGGCCGCGTCCTCGGCGAGGCCGAGGCCGACCCGGCCCAGCCCGGCGCCAACCTCGTCACCAGCATCGACTCCCGCGTCCAGCGCATCGCCGAGTACGAGCTGAACGAGGCGATGAAGGAAGCCCGCAAGCAGCACGACCGCAACACCAACCGTAACTACGAGGCCGACTCCGGCGCCGTCGTCGTCATGGAGGCCAGGACCGGCCGCGTCGTCGCCATGGCCTCCAACCCGACCTACGACCCCAACGCCTGGGTCGGCGGCATCTCCGCCAAGGACTACGCCACCCTCACCGGCGAGAAGTCCAACTACCCGCTGCTCAACCGCGCCACCCAGGGCCTGTCCGCGCCCGGCTCCGTCTTCAAGGTGATCCCCACCGCCGCCGCCATACAGGCCGGCTACTCCTTCGAAGGCCCCTACGAGTGCTCCAGCTCGTACTCCATCGGCGGACAGGTGTTCAAGAACTTCGAGTCGCAGAGCTTCGGAGGCATCAGCCTCGGCCGCGCCCTCGAGGTCTCCTGCGACACCGTCTTCTACCGGCTCTCCCACGAGGAGTGGAAGCGCGACGGCGGCAACAAGCCGAAGAAGAAGGCCAACGACTGGTTCTACAAGACCGCCCACCAGTTCGGCCTCGGCGAGGAGACCGGCATCGACCTGCCCAACGAGGTGACCGGCCGCGTCCCCGACCGTCAGTGGAAGAAGGACTACTGGACGGCCAACAAGGACGACTGGTGCAAGTACGGGAAGAAGGACGGCAGCTACGCCGAGAAGATCGCCTACGAGAACTGCCTCGAAGGCAACCGGCTGCGCGCGGGTGACTCCGTCAACTACTCCATCGGCCAGGGCGACACCCTCGTGACGCCCATCCAGATGGCCACCATCTACGCGGCCATCTCCAACGGCGGCACCCTCTACACCCCCACCATCGGCAAGGCCGTCATCAGCCCCGACGGCAAGACGGTCACCGAGATCGAACCCAAGGCGCACGGCAAGCTGCCGACGTCGAAGAAGACGCTCGCCCAGATCGACGAGGCCCTCGAAGGAGTCGCCACCCGCGGTACGGCCGCATGGCGATTCGGGGGCTGGCCACAGGACGAGATCCCGATGCACGCCAAGACCGGTACCGCCGAGGTCCACGGCAAGCAGACCACGTCCTGGTTCACCACGTACACCAAGGACTATGCGGTCGTCATGACGATCTCCCAGGGCGGGACGGGATCCGGCGCCTCCGGCCCCGCCGTCCGTAAGATCTACAACGCCCTGTACGGCGTCTCCGAGGACGGCGAGATCGACAAGAAGAAGGCGCTGCTGCCCACCCCGCAGAAGACCCTCCCCAAGGTCCGCACGGACGGCACCATCAAGTCCCCGAAGATCTCCAAGGACCCCGCCAAGGACCGGACGACCCCCTCGCCCGACGCACAGGCCACCACCCCGCAGGGCGACCCCGACCCGCAGCAGGCCGGCACAACCCCCTCACCCGAGAACACCAACCGCGAAACCCGCCGCCGCGAGCGACGCAGGGGCGGCGGACCCGGCAGGGGACCCGGCGGTGGCGCCAGGCTCCGCACCCGCCACCCCCGGCGCGGCGGCCGGACCGGAACACGGAGGACGGCGTCATGACCGGCGGCGTCAACAGCTTCCAGGTCTCCGGATACGGACCCGAGCGCGCCGGCTGGACCCGGGTCTTCGCCCGCGACTCCCTCGCCCGCCGCCTCGACTGGCCGATACTGCTCTCGGCGATCGCCCTGTCCCTGCTGGGCTCCCTCCTGGTCTACTCGGCCACCCGCAACCGCACCGAGGTCAACCAGGGCGACCCCTACTACTTCCTGGTCCGGCACTGGCTGAACACCGGCATCGGACTCGCCCTGATGATCGGTGCCATCCTGCTGGGCCACCGCGCCCTGCGCACCGCCGTACCCCTGCTCTACGGAGCCTCGGTCTTCCTGATCCTGCTGGTGCTCACCCCGCTGGGCTCCACGATCAACGGCGCCCACTCCTGGATCAAGCTCCCCGGCGGCTTCTCCCTCCAGCCCTCCGAGTTCGTGAAGATCACGATCATCCTGGGCATGGCGATGCTGCTCGCCGCCAGAGTCGACGCCGGCGACAAGCCCTACCCCGACCACCGCACGGTCCTGCAGGCCCTCGGCCTGGCCGTCGTCCCCATGCTGATCGTGATGCTCATGCCCGACCTCGGGTCGGTCATGGTCATGGTCATCATCGTCCTCGGGGTCCTGCTCGCCTCCGGCGCCTCCAACCGATGGATCTTCGGCCTGCTCGGCGCCGGTGCCGCCGGCGCGATCACCGTCTGGCAGCTCGGCATCCTCGACGAGTACCAGATCAACCGCTTCGCCGCCTTCGCCAACCCCGAACTCGACCCCGCCGGCGTCGGCTACAACACCAACCAGGCCCGCATCGCCATCGGCTCCGGCGGACTGACCGGCTCCGGCCTCTTCCAGGGCTCCCAGACCACCGGCCAGTTCGTGCCCGAGCAGCAGACCGACTTCGTCTTCACCGTCGCCGGTGAGGAACTCGGCTTCGTCGGCGGCGCCCTGATCATCGGCCTGCTCGGCATCATCCTCTGGCGCGCCTGCCGCATCGCCCGCGACACCACCGACCTGTACGGCACCGTCGTCGCCGCCGGCATCGTCGCCTGGTTCGCCTTCCAGACCTTCGAGAACATCGGCATGACCCTCGGCATCATGCCGGTCACCGGTCTGCCCCTGCCGTTCGTCTCCTACGGCGGCTCCTCCATGTTCGCCGTATGGCTGGCCATAGGGCTGCTGCAGTCGATCAGACTCCAACGGCCGATGTCCGCGTAGCGGCGGACGCCCCGGCCGACGCCCGCGCGGCACCCGGCCCTCCGCCCGGCCCGCACCTCACCGGTGCGGAGCGGCCCACTGCCGCTCCGCACCCACGGCGACTAGATTCGATCCATGGCGGACACCAAGCGCGAGATCGAGCGAAAGTACGAGTCCGGCAGCGGCGGACTGCCGGACCTGACCCGCGTCCCCGGCGTCGCATCCGTCCGCGACCGGGGCGTCACCCACCTCGACGCCACCTACCACGACACCACCGACGAACGTCTCGCAGCGTCCGCCATCACCCTGCGCCACCGCACCGGAGGTTCCGACGCCGGCTGGCACCTGAAGTTCCCCGTCGCCCCCGGAGTGCGCGACGAGATCCACGCCCCCCTCTCCGACACCCTCCCGGAAGAACTCGCCGCCCTCGTCCGCTCCCGCGTCCGCGACCGGCCCCTGCTGCCCGTCGTCCGGCTGCGCTCCGACCGCGACGTACGCCACCTCCTCGACGCCGACGGCCGGCTGCTCGCCGAAGTCAGCGTCGACACCGTCCACGCCGAACGCCTCACCGGCGACGGCGGCACCGCCCAGTGGACCGAGATCGAGGTCGAACTCGCCGACGACGGCGACCCCGCCTTCCTCGACAAGGTCGAAAAACGCCTGCGCAAGGCCGGTGTACGCCCCTCGGAGTCGACCTCCAAACTGGCCCGGGCCCTGGCCGAGACGGCACCCGGCGACGGCACCCCGACCCCGGCGAGCACCCCCGCCCCCGCCACGGCGCCGGAAGCCGCCCCGCAGCGAAAACGGCGCTCACGCACGGTCGGAAAGCCGGTCACCTCCGGGGACCACGTCCTCGCCTACCTGCGTGCCCAGCGCGACGCGCTGGTCGAACTCGACCCCGCCGTGCGCCAGGACCTCCCCGACTCCGTCCACAGCATGCGGGTCGCCACCCGCCGCCTGCGCAGCGCCTTCCGCACCTTCCGTACCGTCCTCGACCGCGAGGTCACCGATCCCGTCGCCGCCGACCTCAAGTGGCTGGCCGGCGAGCTCGGCCTCGACCGCGACCAGGAGGTCCTCGCCGAACGCCTCAGGACGGCCCTCGCCGACCTGCCCGGCGCCCTCGTCTCCGGCCCCGTCGGCGACCGCCTCACCACCTGGTCAGAGGCCCGCCACGCCGGAGCCCGCGGACGCCTCTCCGGCATCCTCGACTCCCGCCGCTACCTCACCCTCCTCGACACCCTGGACGCCCTGATCGACGACCCGCCCCTGCGCGAGAAGGCCGGGGCCAAGCCGGAGAAGACCCTCACCAAGGCCGTACGCAAGGACCTCGACAAGCTCACCGCCCTCGTCACCCACGCCATCGAGCTTCCGCCCGGCAGCGACCGCGACGCCGCCCTGCACGAGGCCCGCAAGAAGACCAAGCGCACCCGCTACGCCGCCGAGGCCGCCGTCCCCGCACTCGGCGAACCGGCGAAGGAACTGGTCAGGTCCATGAAGTCGCTGCAGGGACTGCTCGGAGACCACCAGGACAGCGTCATGGCCCGCCGGACCCTGCGCGAGCTCGCCGCCGTCGCCCACGCGGCCGGGGAGAACGCCTTCACCTACGGCGTCCTCCACGGCCGGGAGGAACGCCGCGCGGAGATCGCCGAGAACGCCCTCCCCGAAGCCTGGACATCGATCACCGAGGACCTTCGGCCCTGGACAACGTAGGGAGTACCCCTCCAGCCGCGTTACGCTGGATGGTCACCCCACTCAGCACACAAAGGTTCGCGAGATGCCCGCCGAAGCCGCCGAGTCTGTGTTCCCGCAGCTCGAAGCTCTGCTCCCGCATGTGCAGAAGCCGATCCAGTATGTCGGCGGAGAGCTCAACTCCACGGTCAAGCCCTGGGAGAGCTGTGACGTCCGCTGGGCGCTCATGTACCCGGACGCGTACGAGGTCGGACTGCCCAACCAGGGCGTCATGATCCTCTACGAGGTCCTCAACGAACAGGACGGCGTCCTCGCCGAGCGCACCTACAGCGTGTGGCCGGACCTGGAGGAGCTGATGCGGGAGCACCGGGTCCCCCAGTTCACCGTCGACAGCCACCGCCCGGTGAAGAACTTCGACGTGTTCGGCCTGAGCTTCTCCACCGAGCTCGGCTACACCAACATGCTCACCGCCCTGGACCTGGCCGGCATCCCCCTGGAGGCCAGGGAGCGGACGCTCGACGACCCGATCGTCATGGCCGGCGGCCACGCCGCCTTCAACCCCGAGCCGATCGCCGACTTCATCGACTGCGCGGTCATCGGCGACGGCGAGCAGGCCGTCCTGGAGGTCACGCGGATCATCCGCGCCTGGAAGGAGGAGGGCCGCCCCGGCGGCCGCGAGGAACTCCTCTTCCGCCTGGCGAGGACCGGCGGGGTGTACGTCCCCGGCTTCTACGACGTCGAGTACCTCCCCGACGGCCGTATCGCCCGTGTCGTACCGAACAGGTCGGGCGTGCCGTGGCGCGTGTCCAAGCACACCGTCATGGACCTCGACGAGTGGCCCTACCCCAAGCAGCCCCTCGTCCCGCTCGCCGAGACGGTCCACGAGCGGATGTCCGTCGAGATCTTCCGCGGCTGCACCCGGGGCTGCCGCTTCTGCCAGGCCGGCATGATCACCCGCCCGGTGCGCGAGCGCTCGATCACCGGCATCGGGGAGATGGTCGACAAGGGCCTGAAGGCCACGGGCTTCGAGGAGGTGGGCCTGCTCTCGCTCTCCTCCGCCGACCACTCGGAGATCGCCGACATCGCCAAGGGCCTCGGCGACCGGTACGAGGAGGACAAGGTCGGCCTGTCTCTCCCCTCCACCCGCGTCGACGCCTTCAACATCGACCTCGCCAACGAACTGACCCGCAACGGCCGCCGCTCCGGCCTCACCTTCGCCCCGGAGGGCGGCTCGGAGCGCATCCGCAAGGTCATCAACAAGATGGTGTCGGAGGACGACCTCATCCGCACCGTCGCCACGGCCTACGGCAACGGCTGGCGCCAGGTGAAGCTGTACTTCATGTGCGGCCTGCCCACCGAGACCGACGACGACGTGCTGCAGATCGCCGACATGGCCACCCGCGTGATCGCCAAGGGCCGCGAGGTCTCCGGCTCCAACGACATCCGCTGCACGGTCTCCATCGGCGGCTTCGTCCCCAAGCCGCACACCCCCTTCCAGTGGTCTCCGCAGCTCTCCGCCGAGGAGACCGACGAACGCCTCGGCAAGCTCCGCGACAAGATCCGCGGTGACAAGAAGTACGGCCGCTCCATCGGCTTCCGCTACCACGACGGCAAGCCCGGCATCGTCGAGGGCCTGCTCTCCCGCGGCGACCGCCGTATCGGCGCGGTCATCCGCGCCGTCTACGAGGACGGCGGCCGCTTCGACGGCTGGCGCGAGCACTTCTCGTACGACCGCTGGATGAACTGCGCGGACAAGGCCCTGGCACCCTTCGGCGTCGACGTCGACTGGTACACCACCCGCGAGCGCACCTACGAGGAGGTCCTCCCGTGGGACCACCTCGACTCCGGCCTCGACAAGGACTGGCTCTGGGAGGACTGGCAGGACGCCCTCGACGAGACCGAGGTCGAGGACTGCCGCTGGACCCCGTGCTTCGACTGCGGTGTGTGTCCTCAACTAGACACAAGTATTCAAATCGGACCAACGGGGAAGAAGCTGCTGCCGCTGACCGTCAAGAACGCGGCCCCGGTGTCGAGCGGTCACGCGCACTGAGGTGAGAGAAGCGCCTGTGGGCGCGCGTGCGAGAAAGCGGCCCCCGTCGACGGCGGGGGCCGCTTCCGCGTGCTGGCGGGGGCCGGCGTTACGGGACCTCGCGGCCGTAGGGGCGGGTGCGGTGGCGGGGGGCGACGGTGCGGCGGGGCGGGCGGGTGAGGGTGATCTGGCGGACCAGTTGCTGGAAGCAGGCCAGGGCGGCCACGCCCGGCAGTGCCGCGGCGGCGGTGTCGGTGAGGGTGCGGGGGGCCTGGGCCACGCAGAGGAGTACCGCCACGGAGGAGAAGAGCAGGACGACGAACCAGGAGTGCAGGGCGCGCCGTTGGTGCAGTGCCGCGCGGAGGATGGAGAGGGTTCCCGCCAGCCAGGGGCCGTAGACCAGGATGGGCCACCAGGCCGATGAGCTGCCGCTGCTGTGTGCCGTGGTGACGAGGAGCAGGGGTTCATAGGTGACCACGCCGCTGAAAACGCTCACCATCGACACGGTGACCGCTGCCATGGCGGCGATGGCGTAGCTGGCGACGCGCAGCGCGTCGGGGCGTTTGCGCGGGGGTCTGCGGTGGCCGCGCGGGGCGGCGCGCAGGGGTGGCAGCTCGGCCGTGATCTCCTGCAGATTGCCCAGCGGGGTGCCGACGGGAGGTGCGGTGACCGAGGCTTCCTCGCGCGGGGGCGGCGCGGCCGCGGCGTACTCCTCGCTGCGGGCCTCCTGGAGCAGATAGGCCAGTTCCTCGGCGGGGTCCCAGGGCGGTACGGCCGGTTCCATGCCGGGGTCCCAGGGTGGGACGGCCGGTTCCACCGGTTCCGCGTAGACGGCTCCGGCCCGGTGCCGTCCTGTGCCCGCCTCGTTGAATTGCTCCGGGATGTCGGCGCTGTACCAGCGAGGGTCGTAGCGTTCATCATTCATGTCAGGATTGATTCATCGGGCCGGTGGGGGCAATCAACGGCGGTTCTGTGCCGTGCGGTGGGAGTGGCCCTGACCTGCTTGCCTTCATACAGCGACTAACGGCGGCCGTTTCACTTGGATGCGCGGCGAATGAGTGAACAGCCGTGGTGAAAATCGCTTTGTGCAAGCCTCGTCATTCCGTTTTTTTCGACTGATGTTCAGCATATGAAGGGCCTTGTCGGGGGTCCGGGATCCATGCGGGCCGCTCCGGCGTCTACGCGGGTATGGATCTCGAGAAGTCGTCGGTGCCCGCGCGTGGAGAGGGGTGCCTCGTCGTGGCGCTCCGCATGCCCGTGCGGATCGTGGTGCTGGTGCTGGTCGTGCCGGTGCGGATGGTCTGGGACGCGCTCGTCGTCGTCGGGCGGTTCCTGGGGGACACGGTGTTCCGGCCGCTCGGGAGGGCCTTGCTGTGGCTGGGCCGGGGGGTGGCCTGGCTCGGGAAGGTGCTCGTCGTCGTGCCGGCCGTGGCGCTGTACCGGTACGTACTGGCTCCGCTCGGGTGGTATCTCGTCGTCGTGCCCTCGGTGTGGGTGTACCGGTGGATCCTGACGCCGCTCGGGCATGCGGCCGTGTGGTGCGGCAAGGGGCTGTACTGGATCGTGCGGGTCCTGCTGGTGCTGCCCGCGCTCGTGGTGTGGCGGTGGGTCCTGGCGCCGGTCGGGCGGGTGCTGGCCGTGGTCGCGCGGGAGGTCGGGGCCGCGTTCGGGCATGCCTGGCGCATCGCCGGGCACATCTCGCTCGTCGTGGGCCGGTTCCTCGCGGCGCTCCTGCGGTGGGCCTTCGTGGAGCCCGCGCGGTGGGTGTACCGGAGTGTGCTGACTCCGGTGGGGCATGCGGTGCGCGATGCCGTGCTGCGGCCGGCCGCCGAGGCAGCACGCCGTGTGGGACGTGCCACACGGCAGGCCCTCGCCCCCGTCCGTATGACCGTCCGTCAGGCCCGCGCCGAGGTCCGGCGGGCTCTCCTCGGTGAGCCCAAGAGCCCTCGCTCCGGGGGAGACCGAGAACTGGCGCGAGGGGTGGGGCGCGGAAAGTGAGTGAGGGGCAGGGGGAGCTCTCCAAGCGCTGCTGGGGCCGGGACGGGGACCGTTCCTGCGGCTGGTGACCGCTGTCCCGGCACCGGCGGTGACAGGGGCGCCCCGGATCGCCGGGAACCGGCGGCCCGGCTCACACGTACTCTGAGGGGGACCACGACCCCGTCGACCGGCCGGGCAGGCAGGCCGGCCGGGTCGTCGTCGTACGGCCGTACGCTGGAAGGGAGGCGCGCCCCGCGTCTCCCCGCAACGAGGAGAAGATCCACTGGGCAAGCGACAGCCCGAAGGCCCGCCGCCCGCACCCGCGGTGCAGCGCATCCGACTGCGCTACACCAAGCGCGGCCGCCTCCGGTTCACCAGCCACCGTGACTTCCAGCGTGCCTTCGAGCGCGCGCTGCGCCGCGCCGAGGTGCCGATGGCGTACTCGGCGGGGTTCACGCCGCACCCGAAGGTGTCGTACGCCAATGCCGCACCCACCGGCACGGGCAGCGAGGCGGAATATCTGGAGATCGCGCTCACCCGGCCGCGGGACCCCGAGCGGCTGAGAGCCCTTCTCGACGAGTCGATGCCCACCGGGCTCGACATCGTCGAGGCGGTCGAGGCCCGCACCTCGGGACTCGCCGACCGGCTCACGGCGTCCGTGTGGGAACTGCGGCTGGACGGTGTGACCTCCGAGGAGGCCCGCCGCGCGGTGGAGATCTTCGACGCGGCCGGGACCGTGGAGGTCCAGCGCCGCACCAAGAACGGCGTCCGCACCTTCGACGCCCGCTCCGCGGTCGTGAGCCTGGAGGCCGCCGAAGCGCCCGTGCTCCAGGCTGATAGGCCGGCCGGCCGGCCCTGTGCGATACTGCGGCTGGTTGTTCGGCACGTGACGCCTGCCGTACGACCCGACGACGTCCTGTCCGGTCTCCGCGCCGTGGCCGACCTGGCGCCGCCGGTCCCCGCAGCGGTGACCAGGCTGGCGCAGGGGCTGTTCGATGAAGAGACCGGCACGGTGACCGACCCGCTCGCGCCCGACCGCGAGGCAGCAGCGACCGAGCCGCATCCGGCCGGCGCCGCTGCCGTCGCGACGGCGCCGGCGTAAGGAAGGTCCCGCGTAGGGACGGATGTCGTAAGCGCCGCCCTCGAACTCGGGAGCCACCTGGGTCGGGCAGCGCACCGACCACAAGACTTTCGCCAGGCCGTACGCATTCGGCGTACGGAACCGGCGAGACAGGACACAGAGAGCTCCCGAGCGGCGCCCGCGCCCCGGACGGCGGCACCCGCGCACCGCGCGAGCCGCGGACGTCACCGGCATCGCCGGACCAGGCGCGGCGCCCGGGAGCCTGACGGGAGAAACGCCCGCATGCTCGAACCGATCGAGCCCATCAAGGGCTCCGAACCGAACACCCCCAGCGACACCCTGCCGCCGAGGCGGCGCCGTGCCGCGTCCCGCCCGGCGGGCCCGCCCGCCGCCCAGGCCGACACGACGGCCGAGACCGTCGCGCCGGCCATACCGGCCGCGGCGTCCGCCGAGGCTCCCGAGCCCGCAGGGCCCGTGGGCGAGCCGGCGAGCACCGAGGCCGCCGCGCCCCGGCGTCGCCGTGCGGTCCGCCGTGCGGCCGCGCCGGCCGGGGCACCGGCGTCGGCGGAAGCCGCCGAGACGGTCGTACCGACGACTGCGGTGGCCGATACCACTCCGGCACCCGAGCCCGCCGTCGCCTCCACCGACTCCTCGGAGGACGCCGCTCCCCGGCGCACCCGTCGTCGCGCGACCCGCACGGTGACCTCGCCGACGGCGACCACCGAGACGGCCGATGCGGCCGATGCGGCCGAGACGGCCGAGATCGCCGAAGTCCCCTCGGCCGCCGCACCCGCCGAAGCCCCCGGGGCCGGCGAGGAGGCCGCTCCACGCCGCACCCGGCGCCGGGCGACGCGCACCACCGCCACGCCGGCGGCAGACACCACGGCAGACACCACGGCGGACACCACGGCGGACGGCACCGCGGACAGCGCCGGGACGGCGCAGCCCCTCGCCGAGCCGGCCGAGGCCCCCGCCGCTCCCGCGGCCACCGACACCACCGACCACCCCGGGGCCGCCGACGACGCGGACGCTCCGCGACGGACCCGGCGCCGTGCCTCGCGTCGCGCCGCGGCGCCCGCCGGCGCCCCGGTGACCGCCGAGACGGCGGAAGGCGACGCGGACGAGTCCGCGCAGGCCGCCCCGACCGCCGAGGAGGCCCCGGTGACCGAGAAGGAGACGCGGACACCGACCCCCGCCGAGGACGAGCGGGCCCCTGAGGCGGCCGTCGAGGCCCCCGCCGACGACGCCGCTCCGCGCCGCCGCCGTCGCGTGGTCCGCAAGGCCGCCGCCGGGTTCGCCGAGCCCGCGCATGAAGCCCGGACCGCCGCCCAGCCCGCCGAGGCCGCCGAGGACGAGGGCTCGCCGCGGCGTCCCGCGCGCCCGGCCGTCGCCGTGTTCCAGCCGCCGGTGTTCACCGAGCCCCGCTTCCAGACCCCGGAGCGGGCCGCCGCCGAGGCGGCCGCCGAGGTCGTCGAACCGGTGGAGCCGGAGGAGGAGACCGAGGAGTTCGCGGAGGAGCAGCCCGTCGTCTCCCGCCGCCGTCGCCGGCGCCGGGGCGCGGGCGACGAGACCGAGGCCGCCGCACCGTCCGCCGAGGCCGCTCCCGCGACCCGCGTCGGGGACGAGGCGGAGGAGGCCGAGGAGGAGGCCGAGGACCACGCCGACACAGGCGACGGGTACGAGGGGGAGGACGGCGAGTCCTCCGGTTCGCGCCGTCGCCGTCGCCGCGGTGGCCGTCGCCGCCGGCGCGGTGAGTCCGCCGAGAGCGACGCCGAGGGCACCGAGCACGAGGACACCGACATCGAGCGGGCCTCCGCCGAGCAGGCCGCCCAGGATGCCGAGGACACCGCCGAGCAGGCGGAGGAGGACGCCGAGGACCGCGAGGACTCCGGCGGCTCCAGCAGCAGCCGGCGCCGTCGTCGCCGTCGCCGCCGGGCCGGTGACAGCGGTGGCGAGCCCGAGCCCTCCACCGACGACCCCGAGCGCACCGTCGTCAAGGTGCGGGAGCCGCGCAAGGCCGCCGAGCCGTCCGACGAGGTGCAGTCCATCAAGGGCTCCACGCGTCTGGAGGCGAAGAAGCAGCGCCGCCGCGAGGGCCGCGAGCAGGGCCGCCGCCGGGTGCCGATCATCACTGAGGCCGAGTTCCTGGCCCGCCGTGAGGCCGTCGAGCGCGTGATGGTGGTGCGCCAGTACGGCGACCGTACGCAGATCGGCGTCCTGGAGGACGGGGTGCTCGTCGAGCACTACGTCAACAAGGAGCAGGCGACCTCGTACGTCGGGAACGTCTACCTCGGCAAGGTGCAGAACGTGCTGCCGTCGATGGAGGCCGCCTTCATCGACATCGGCAAGGGCCGCAACGCCGTGCTCTACGCAGGTGAGGTCAACTTCGAGGCGCTCGGGATGTCGGGCGGCCCGCGCCGCATCGAGTCCGCGCTGAAGTCCGGCCAGCCGGTCCTGGTCCAGGTGACCAAGGACCCGATCGGTCACAAGGGCGCCCGCCTCACCAGCCAGGTCTCCCTCCCGGGCCGCTACCTCGTGTACGTCCCCGAAGGCTCGATGACCGGCATCAGCCGCAAGCTGCCCGACACCGAGCGGGCGCGGCTGAAGACCATCCTCAAGAAGATCGTCCCCGAGGACGCGGGCGTCATCGTGCGCACCGCCGCCGAGGGCGCGAGCGAGGACGAGTTGCGCCGCGACGTCGAGCGGCTCCAGGCGCAGTGGGAGGAGATCAAGAAGAAGTCCAAGAGCGGCGGCACCGCGCCGACGCTGCTGTACGGCGAGCCGGACATGACCGTCCGGGTCGTGCGGGACATCTTCAACGAGGACTTCACCAAGGTCGTCGTCAGCGGTGACGACGCCTGGGAGACCATCCACGGGTATGTGTCGCACGTGGCGCCGGACCTGGCCGGGCGGCTGTCCCGGTGGACCAGCGAGGTCGACGTCTTCGCCACGTACCGGATCGACGAGCAGCTGGCCAAGGCGCTGGACCGCAAGGTCTGGCTGCCGAGCGGTGGTTCGCTGGTGATCGACCGGACCGAGGCGATGGTCGTCGTCGACGTCAACACCGGCAAGTTCACCGGTCAGGGCGGCAACCTCGAGGAGACGGTCACCAGGAACAACCTGGAGGCGGCCGAGGAGATCGTGCGCCAGCTGCGGCTGCGCGACCTCGGCGGCATCATCGTCATCGACTTCATCGACATGGTGCTGGAGTCCAACCGGGACCTGGTGCTGCGGCGCCTCCTGGAGTGCCTGGGCCGGGACCGTACGAAGCACCAGGTCGCCGAGGTGACCTCGCTCGGCCTGGTCCAGATGACCCGCAAGCGGGTCGGCCAGGGGCTGCTGGAGTCGTTCTCGGAGACCTGCGTCCACTGCAACGGGCGCGGTGTCATCGTGCACCTGGACCAGCCTGCGGCGGCCGCCGGTGGCGGCAAGCGCCGGAAGCGGGCGCGGGCCGGAGCGGCGGATCTTCCGCACGAGCACGAGCTCACCGTGACCGCCGAGGAGGAGGCGGAGGAAGAGGCGGAGCCGGTGGCGGAGGCCGCCGAGCCGGTGGCTCCTCCGGTCCCCGAGTTCACACCGGACGAGGAGCTGTACAGCAGCGCCGCCGAGGCGGAGGCCGCGGCCACCCGTGGGCGTACGCGCCGCCGGGCGAGCCGGCGGGTGTCCGCACCCGCGGGCGCGCCGAAGCGGGAGGCAGCCCGGGCCGGCCACCGGCCGGCCGAGGAGCCGGTGCGGGCGGAGGAGCCCGTCAGGGCCGAGGAAGCCGTCACGGCCGCGGCCCCGACGGCTCAGCAGGTGACGGCCGCCGAGGAGGTGGCACGTCCGGTGCAGCCGGAGTCGGCCGCCGAGGCGCTGGCCGAGCCCGCGGCCGTCGAGGACGCCGTGGTGTCCGAGAAGGCCGCGGTGTCCGAGGAGGCCGCCCCCAAGGCCCGCACGCGTCGCCGGGCCACCCGCGCGGTGTCCGCGCCCGCCGGTTCCCCGCCGGGAGCGGAGGCCGCGGTGGTGACCGTCACGGAGCCCGTGAAGGCGGAGGAGACGCCGAAGGCCGAGGAGGCCCCCGCCGAGGCGGCCGCCCCGGCGGAGCCCGAGGCCCCGGCCCGCCCGCGCCGCCGCGCGGTGCGCAAGCCGAGCACGCCCACCGCGTCCGAGGACACGGCCGTCGTGGTCGTCCCGTCGGCCGGGGCGGAGGAGCCGCCGGCACCCGCGGAGGAGCCCTCCGGGGAGCCCGTCGGCGAGGCCGCCGGGGAAACCGGGGAAGCCGAAGCCGCTCCGGCCAAGAAGACCGCCCGCAAGGCGGCCAAGAAGGCCACGGTGAAGAAGGCCGCCACGAAGAAGACGACGACGGCCAAGAAGGCCGCCGCCAAGAAGACCACGGCCAAGAAGGCGGCGACCACCAAGTCGGCCGCCGCCAAGAAGACGACCGCGAAGAAGACGACCGCGAAGAAGACGACGTCGAAGAAGACCGCGGCCGCGGCCCAGCAGCCGTCGTCCTCGGTCAGTGCCGCGACGGGGGACTGACGACGGCGCGGACACGAAGTGAATGACACGGTGCGGGTCCCGGCGGGGCCCGCACCGTGTCATTTGCGCGCCTCGGGTGGACGGCCCTCCGGGATGCGGCGCCCGGCGGATGTCTCCGGCAGGGACGCGGGACCGCGGGCGGCCGTCATGCGGCCAGCCGGCCGAGGGGACCTGCCGGATGCTCCGCCGCCCGGCTCCTGCCCGTGAAGGTTGCGAGGACGTGACGGCCCGGCGAACACAGTTACATCTCCTGATAACCTGACCGGCGGTGTCGACTGTCGATCAGGTGGCGTCGACGTCCGCAGGCCGACGAGCACACCAGGACCACTTCCTGCTCGCGGCCGGGCGTACCGCAGGACGTCTGGGGGCATCTCGCGGGAAAGCCGCTGGTCGCCGCCAGACCCAGGCGATCCGCGGGCGGACGTGCCGTGCTGCGGCGACACCCACTTCCTGACCGTGCAAGCGCGCGCCGACATGGCCGTTGAAGAGGAAGGACGTCGATGACGGACGCCCTTGAGTCGATCCCGGCGGCCCGGCCGGTGATCGAGGAGGAAGAAATCGAGGCCGCTGTGCGTGTACTGCGCAGCGGCCGGGTCGTGCAGGGGCCCGAGGTGGCCGCCTTCGAGTCGGAGTTCTCCCGGCTGGTCGACGGACGCCACTGCGTCGCGGTGAACAGCGGGACCTCCGCGCTCCACCTGACGCTCATGGCCCTCGGCCTCGGCCCGGGTGACGAGGTCATCGTGCCGTCGTTCTCGTTCGCGGCCTCCGCCAACGCCGTGCGCCTGGTCGGTGCCGACGTCGTCTTCGCCGACATCGAACCCGGCAGTTACTGCCTGGACCCGGCGGCGGTCGAGGCGGCCGTCACACCGCGTACCGCCGCCATCATGCCGGTTCACCTGTACGGGCATCCAGCGGCCATGGACCGTTTGACGCCGATCGCCGAGAAGCACGGTCTCGCCGTTGTCGAGGACGCCTGTCAAGCCCACGCGGCCGCATTGAACGGCACTCCGGTCGGCGCGTTCGGGGCCGCGGGGACGTTCAGTTTCTACCCGACGAAGAACATGCACGCCCTGGAGGGCGGCATGGTCACCACGGCCGATGCCCAGGTGGCGCGTACCCTGCGGCTGCTGCGCAACCAGGGCATGGAGCAGCGCTACGCCAACGAGATCGTCGGCGCCAACATGCGGATGACGGACGTCGCCGCCGCCATCGGCCGGGTGCAGCTCGGCCGACTGGCAGGCTGGACGGACCGCCGCCGCGCCAACGCCGCCCATCTCGACGAGCACATCACCACGTTGGTGACGCCGCCCGTCGCCGAGGGCGCCCGTCACGTCTACCACCAGTACACCGTGCGGGTTCCCGAGGGCATGGACCGGGACACCGTGCAGGAGCGGCTCACGGCCGCCGGGGTGGGCAACGCCGTCTACTACCCCACTCCCATCCACCGGCTCGTGCCGTACCGGGAGCCGGACCGCAAGGCCGGCCGGACCTGGGACCTGCCGGAGACGGAGCGGGCCGCCGCCGAGGTCGTGTCGCTGCCGGTCCACCCGTCGCTGACCGACGCCGACCTCGCGCGCATCGTCGACGCCGTGAACGCCCTGGGAGCAGCACTGTGAGCAACGCGAAACTGCGGGCCGGTCTCGTCGGCCTGGGATCGATGGGCCGCCACCACTGCCGGGTCCTGTCCGAACTCGACGGCGTGGAACTGGTCGCCGTGGTCGACCCGATGGGCGACAAGTTCGGTGCCGCGCGCGGGACACCGGTCCTGGAGGCCGTCGAGCAGCTCATCGCGCTGGGCGTCGACTACACCGTGGTGGCCTGCCCGACCGCGCTCCACGAGGAGGTCGGCCTGAAGCTCGCCGAGGCCGGGGTGCACGCACTGGTCGAGAAGCCGGTGGCCGACACCGTCGAGGGCGCGCGGCGCCTGGTCGAGGCGTTCGAGACCCGCGGTCTGGTGGCCGGCGTCGGCCACATCGAGCGCTTCAACCCGGCGCTGCAGAACCTGCGCGCCCGGCTGGAGACGGGCGAACTGGGTGAGGTGTTCCAGGTGGTGACCCGCCGCCAGGGTCCGTTCCCGCACCGCATAGCGGACGTGGGTGTGGTCAAGGATCTGGCCACCCACGACATCGACCTGACCGCTTGGGTCACCGGCAAGCCCTACGTGTCGGTCTCCGCGCACACCGTCTCCAAGAGCGGCCGCCCGCACGAGGACATGGTCGCTGCCGTGGGGCAGCTGGCCGACGGCACCATGGTCAACCACCTGGTCAACTGGCTGAGCCCGCTCAAGGAGCGGTTCACCTCGGTCACCGGCGAGCGCGGTTGCTTCATCGCCGACACCCTCACCGCCGACCTGACCTTCCACTCCAACGCGGCCGTCGCGACCGAGTGGGAGGCACTTCGGGCGTTCCGCGGTGTCGCCGAGGGTGACATGATCCGTTACGCGATCCCCAAGCGGGAGCCGCTTCTCGTCGAGCACGAGTTCTTCCGGGACGCCGTGCTCGGCCGCTCCCACGAGATCTCCACGCTGCGCCAGGGCCTGCGGACGGTCGAGGTCGCCGCCGCGGTGCTCGAGTCTGCCGCGACCGGCGTCACCGTGCGGCTGGACACGGCCGACGACGCCGTGCCGTCCACGCCCTGACACACAGCTCACCGTTCAGGCCCCGGGCTCCTGTCCCGGTTCAGCAGACCGTCCCGAGAGAGAGAATCAACCCGTCCATGAACATCTGCGTAGTCGCCCTCGGGAAGATCGGTCTGCCGCTCGCCGTGCAGTTCGCCTCCAAGGGCCACCGGGTGATCGGCGCTGACGTCAACGAGAAGGTCGTCGAACTGGTCAACGCCGGTACCGAGCCCTTCCCTGGTGAGTACGACCTCGGCGTGCGCCTCAAGCGGGCCGTCGGCGAAGGGCTGCTCTCCGCGACCACCGATACCGTCGACGCGGTGGCCCGGTCCGAGGCGGTCGTCGTGGTCGTGCCGCTGTTCGTGGACGCGGAGGGCGTGCCGGACTTCGGCTGGATGGATGCGGCGACCAGGGCGATCGCCCGGGGTCTGAAGCCGGGCACCCTGGTGTCGTACGAGACCACGCTACCCGTCGGCACGACCCGTGACCGCTGGGCGCCGATGCTCGCCGAGGGCTCCGGCCTGACCGCGGGCGAGGACTTCCACCTGGTCTTCTCCCCGGAGCGGGTCCTCACCGGCCGGGTCTTCGCCGACCTGCGGCGCTATCCGAAGCTGGTCGGCGGCATCGATGGGGCGTCGGCGGCGCGGGGCGTGAACTTCTACACGCAGGTCCTCGACTTCGACGAGCGTGACGACCTGCCGCGGCCCAACGGCGTCTGGGACCTGGGAACCTCGGAGGCATCCGAGATGGCCAAGCTCGCCGAGACCACCTACCGGGACGTCAACATCGGGCTGGCCAACCAGTTCGCGCGCTTCGCCGACACCGCGGGTATCGATGTCAAGAAGGTCATCGAGGCCTGCAACAGCCAGCCCTACAGCCATATCCACCAGCCGGGCATCGCCGTCGGCGGCCACTGCATCCCGATCTACCCGCGGATGTACCTGTGGAACGACCCGCAGGCCACGGTGGTGCGCGCCGCGCGCGAGGCCAACGCGGCGATGCCGGCGTACGCGGTCGACCTCCTCGCGGCCGCCTACGGAGACCTGAGCGGCGTCCACGTCCTGGTGCTCGGCGCCGCGTACCGGGGCGGCGTCAAGGAGACGGCGTTCTCCGGCGTCTACGGCACGGTGGAGGCGTTGCGCGAGCGGGGCGCGGTGCCCTGCGTGTCCGATCCGATGTACACCGCGGCGGAGTTGACGGCGCAGGGTCTGCCGCCGCACGAGGGCCAGACCGTGACGGCCGCGATACTCCAGGCCGACCACGCCGAGTACCGTGAGCTGTCCGCGACCGACCTGCCCGGCGTGCGCGTCCTGGTCGACGGCCGCCGCACCACCGACCCGGCCCGCTGGGCCGGTGTACGGCGGGTCGTCATCGGAGGCTGACCGGTTTCTCGCACCGCACGTGTGGAGAGCCCCTGCCCGTCGGTTCCCCGGGGCAGGGGCTCTCCACACGTTCCGCAGCCGGTCAGGCGCCGGCCGCTTCCTCCATGAGCCGCACCACGCGGTGGGCCGCGGTGCCGTCACCGTAGGGTGTGCCGCGGGGCGTCCCGGGAGCGGGTCGGGACGCGGTGGCGGCCCACCGCGCGGCCGGCATGTCGTGCGGGTCGGGCACGAGGACGTTCCAGCCGCCCTCCAGGGTCTCGACCCACTCGGTCTCCGGCCGCACGGTGGTGCACGGCCGGTCGAGCAGGTACGCCTCCTTCTGGAGCCCGCCGGAGTCGGTGACCACACCGGCGGACGCGAGGACCGCGGCCACCAGGCCCGCGTAGGGCAGTGGGCGGCCGACCCGGACGGCCCCCTGTTCCAGCTTCACTCCGTGCTGCTCGGCACGGGCGACGAGCCGGGGGTGGGCGAGCAGCGCGACGGGCACCGGAAGCCCGGCCAGCGACCGGACGAGGGCCGACAGCCGCTCCGGGGCGTCCGTGTTGTCCGGCCGGTGCAAAGTGGCCAGCAGGAACGGCTCGGCCGGGTCGATGCCCTCCGGCAGCGCCGGCGCCGGATGCTCCCCGGCGAGCACCGCGTCCCGGATGCGCAGGCAGATGTCGACCATCACATCCCCGGCCAGCCGGGCACGGTGCTCCAGGCCCTCGGCGACGAGGTGACGCATGGCCTCCACGGTGGGCGCGAGCAGCAGGTCGGCGCAGTGGTCCGTGAGTACCCGATTGTGCTCTTCGGGCATCCGGCGGTTGAACGAGCGCAGCCCCGCTTCGAGATGGGCGACGGGAATGTGCTGCTTCACGGCCGACAGGGCGCCCGCGACGGTCGAGTTGGTGTCACCGTACACCAGCACCCAGTCCGGCCGCTGCTCCTCGAAGACCGGGTCGAGGGCGGACAGTACCGCGCCGGTCTGTACGCCGTGGCTGCCGGAGCCCACGCCGAGGTGCACATCGGGGTCCGGGATGCCCAGCCCGCTGAAGAAGACGTCCGACAGGTCGGCGTCGTAGTGCTGGCCGGTGTGCACGATCACGTGCTCGTGCTCGGTCCGCGCGAAGGCGGCGGCGATGGGGGCGAGCTTCACCAGTTGGGGGCGGGCTCCGACGATGCTGATGACTTTCACTTCGTCTCTTCTTCTCGGTCGGGGGCGGTAAACCCTGGGCGTACGGCCTCAGTCGGCGCGTGCGGTCTGTGGTCGCCGCCCGGCGGAGCATGGCGCGGGCCGAGTCCGCGCAGCATGCGTTCGGCGGGACGTTCGATCCACTGGTAGGCGGCCGCGGACAACGCCAGGCTGACCGTCAGTACAAGCGTCCAGACCTCGACGGTCTCCGACAGCGACCCGGGGCGGCCGTAGAGGCCCTTGACGCCGCGGATGACTATTTCGTGCATCAGGTACCAGGCGAACGACCAGTGGCCCAGCCGGATCATCCAGGTACCACCCAGACCCGTGCGCCGGCCGTCGAGATCGGCCCGGGCGGCCGCGACGACGAGCAGGGCGAAAAGTGGCGTCGACAACAGCTGGGAGGCGCTGTACGGGCTGTACCAGAGGGCGTCGGGCACGGCGCGTGACCAGGGGATCAGCAGCAGATGCCAGGCGACCACCAGGCCGGCCGCGGCCGGTAGGGACACACGCGGCCGCCAGCCCCGCTTGACCGCGAGCCCGGCCGTCACCCCCACGACGAACTGGAGGGAACGGGACACCGGGAAATAGTCCAGCGCCCACACCCGGTGGAAGGTGTCCGAGGCGGTGGAGGCCGCAGGCCACACCAGGACCAGGGCCGTGCAGCAGGCCACCGCGGTCCATGCCCACGAGCGTGCCCTGCCGCGGGTCAGGGCGGCCAGCAGCAGTGGGAAGACCGCGTAGAAGAACGCCTCGTCGCTCAGCGACCAGGCGGCCGGGTTCCCCGCGGCGGCGTAGACCGGGTCGGGTACCCAGGCGTGCAGCAGGAACAGGGAGGTGGTGACCGCGGCCCGTGAGACGGCGTCGCCCTGCACGGCTATCACGGCCACCGACAGCGCGGTGGTGACCAGCATCAGTGGCCAGATCCGGGCGAACCGCCGCCACATGAAGACCTTCGCCGGGACGCCCGCTCCGTCGTACGTCCACGCGAGGACGAAGCCGGAGAGCACGAAGAAGAAAGTCACGCCGGTACGGCCGTACCACACCGCGTCACTCAGGCCCGGGATCTTCCCCGTTGCCCGGGAGAGGTGGTAGAGGACCACCACCAGCGCGGCCCAGAAACGCAGACCGGTGAGGGAGGGAAGCCTGTCCCGGCTCGGTGCGGCAGAGACCGCACTCCGTCCCGGTGACATGCGTGTCCCCCCGGTCATCGCCTGGTCCTCCTCGTCGTCGCAGTGCCGACCGAGCATACGATCCGCGCGACCCTCCCCGTCCGGCGGCCACGGGTTACGGGAAGATGGACGGCAGCCGTCCCTCTGGGAGGGCTACGCCGACCGTGTGTGATAATTCCTCGACTTGAAAGCGGTGTTGAGGCATACCACGAACTGTGAAGAAGGCCACGACCACCCGGACGGGCCCCGCGCCGGACCGGTATGCACCTCGCTTCCACCATGGCTGAGCAAAATGCACGGCCGCCCGAGTCAACCACTCCAGCCGAGGACAAGTCTGTGCCACCCGCCGACCCGACATCCGCCGACGGCCAGGACAAACCGCATCTGCTGTACTTCGCGATCGGTTTCCCACCCGCGGCGAAAAGCTGTGCCTATCGCATGCGGGAGACCGCCAACCAGTTCGTGGCTCACGGATGGCGCGTCACCGTCGTCACCATCGAGGACGAGTCCTGGATGATCGACTCGGGCATCGACCCGACGCTGTCCGACCCGGTCGACCCCAGGGTCGACGTGGTGAAGCTGCCCCTTTCCCGGGACGACCTGGAGACGGACCTGCGGAAGTTCTCGCGGGAGCGCGCGGTCGATCCCGAGGGCTGGGCCCGCAGGGCCCGCGAGGAAGTCCAGGAGATCTTTCCCGACCCCGTCTTCGGCGGCTGGCGCCCGGACCTGGAGGAGGCCGCGCTCCGTATCCATGCGGAGAACCCCGTGACCCTCGCGATGGCCAGCTGCGTGCCCTACGTACAGCTCGCCGCGATCCGGCGCCTCTACGACGATCACCACGTCCCCTACGTGGTCGACTTCCGTGACGGCTGGTCGCTGGACGTCGTGGAGGGTGTTGAGGCATTCCTGGAGGACTCCCCGCAGGGCGTCTGGGAAGCCCGGATGCTGGCGGACGCGGTGGCCTTCTGGTGTGTCAACGACCCGATCGCCGAGCACTACCGCAAGCGCTACCCGGAAGCCCGTTCCAGGATCCATGTCGTGCGCAACGGCTACGACGCCGACAGCGTCGACCTGCCGAGCACCGGACGCGACCCCGGCAGCCCCCTGGTCTTCGGCTATCTCGGGACCGTGACGTTCCCGGTGCCTCTGCTGGCCAAGGTCATCGAATCCTGGAAGGCCGCCCGCGAACGCGAGCCGCTGCTGGCCGACGCCACCCTTGAGGTGCGCGGACACATCGGTGTCGGTGCGCACCAGGGAGCCAATCGACACATGGAGATGCTGCACGAGGCCGCCGCCGACGGAATCGTCGTCGGCGGACCGGTGCCCAAGGGACAGGTGTCCGAGCTGTACGGCAGCTGGGACGCCCTGCTCCTGATCATTGTGGGCGGCAGGTACACCACGTCCGGGAAGGTCTACGAGTACATGGCCACCGGGTTGCCCGTCGTCTCGGTTCACGAGCGCGAGCACGACGCCTCCGACCTGCTCGACGGCCACCCGCTGTGGACCGGGGCGTACGGCCTCGACGTCGACAGGCTCACCGAGTCCTTCTGCCGGGCCGCGCACATGGCGACCTCGGCCACGGACGAGGAGATCAAGGCGGCCAAGGCACACGGTGCGTCCTTCCAGCGGGGCGCGGTCATGGCGCCGGCGGTACGCGCACTGACGGAACTGGTTCTCGGCGCGGACACCGCGGCGAAGGTGAAGGCGGAATCGTGAGGGACGTGCTCGTCGTGGTGGGGCGCACGCCCAACACCGACATCCTGCAGACGTTCGTCGGCGAAATGCGGAAGCTGGAAGTCCGCGTGCATCTGGTCGGGACATTCGCCCAGAAGCGCATCGACGCGGACTGGGGCATCGACACCGTCCACCGGGTCGCGACGGATGGCGCGAACCTCGGCTGGCGCGCCCGTGGCCGTGCTGTGCACGCGCACCCGCACGAGCGCTTCTGGGCCTACGTCGGCGGGGACGCCACGGTCCTGCGCCTCGCCGAAGCCGCCGACGTGATCGTCGCCGTCGACTCAAAGGCCTACTACAGCGGCTGGGAGCTGGCCCGGCTGAACACCGGCGCCCACGCCTGCGTCGGCTTCGGCGCGGCCCAGCGCCTGGTGCGGGCGATGGAGAACGGCACCGCGCCGTCCGTCACGGTTCCCGACGAGGCGCACCACGGGTCCGAGCCCGGCCGGATCTCCGACAGCGCGCTCCTGCTGGGCCATGAGAAAGTACTCGGCTCACGGATCGGTTCGGCCGTTGCCCGGCGGATGCCGCTGCTTCCGATGCCGCAGGAGACCCGGGTCGACATGACGCGCGGCGTGGTGACGGGCCTGTTCGGCCTGCGCAGGACCCAGGCCGCGGTGGCGACCGCGAGCGCCGTCGCGCAGAGGTTGCGTGACACGGGCTCGCGTGCCGAGATGCTGCGCACCGCGACACGGCGCGCGCTGAGCCAGGGCGTCACCCCCGATACGCTGCTGGCGTCGGCGGAGGCCGATCTCGCTCACGCCGACAGCCTGCTGGCGGCGGACGACGCCGCCGGTGCGGCGGAGTTCGTGCACCACGCGCTGCAGACGGCCTTCCACCGGGTCGCACATCTCGACCAGCGGGAGAGCCCGCTGACGAAGCGCGCGGAGGAGTTCGCCCGTCTGGTCACGGCGTCCACAGCGGCAGCGGCGGCGACCGCTCCGCAGGGCCGGGCCCGCCCGGCGGCCGAGCCGGAGCCGGGTCGGCCGCGGCGCCTGCTCGTGGTGACGGACGGCAACGACAACTTCCTGGGCCTGGTCAGAGACCATTACGAGTCGAACCCGGACGTCGAGCTGAGGTTCCTCGACATCGCCGACTACCCCGGCATCAAGCGGCTCGCCGCCGCCCGCCGGCGTCTACTCGCTCACCGCCTCGGCAGCGACCCCATGTACGGCTTCACCGCCGAACAACACCTGCGGCCCTACCTCGACTGGGCCGACACCGTGTTCGTGGACTGGTGTGCCGCGGCCGCTTCCCTGTTCACCGCCGTGGACCCGGGCACTACCCGCATCATCGTGCGGCTGCACAGTTACGAGGCGTTCTCCTCCTGGCCCTGGCTGACGGACTTCTCCCGCGTCGACGACTTGGTCTTCGTCGCGGACCACATCCGCGACCTGGTCCTGCGTTCCGTCCCGGGTCTCACCGGACCCCGGGCGCCGCGTACGCACGTCGTTGACAACGGCATGAACCTCAGGGGCTTCGCCCTGCCGAAGAACCCCGATGCCCGCTTCACCGTGGGCATGGTGGGCATCGGTCAGGTCGCCAAGGACCCGCTGTGGGCCCTGCGCGTCATCCGGGAACTGCGCGGTCGCGACGAGCGCTACCGGCTGGTGATCATCGGCGGGGACATGGATACCACGGCGAGCCAGGCGGCGGCCGCCTACCAGCGCTCCTTCCAGCGCAAGCTGAGCCCACTGGTGAAGGAGGGCGCAGTGGAGCGCCGGGGCGCCACCTCCGACGTGCCCGGCAACCTGCGGGACATCGGCGTCATCCTCAGCAGTTCAGTGCGTGAGGGCTGTCATGTCGGAGTGATGGAGGGCGCGGCCAGCGGGGCGGTCCCCGTCGTCCGTGACTGGCCCTTCTTCGCCGGGCAGAAGCACGGTGCCTCGACGCTCTACCCGGCGGACTGGGTGGTGAGCACCCCGCAGGCCGCCGCGGACCGGATCCTCGCCGTCACCGCCGATGAGGAGACATGGGCGGAGCACTGCCGGGAGAGCGAGAAGCACGCCCTCGCCTCATGGGACTGGCCGGTGGTGCGGGGCGAGTTCGACCGGCTCTTCGGCCTGGGCTGACGCCTGGGCTGATGCCCGGGCTGATGCCCGGGGCGACGCCCGGGCACAGCGAGACCACACGGGAACGGCCCGTGATCCACAGACACGTTTCTGCGGACCATGGGCCGTCCCGGTGTGTCTGCCGCGTCAGGCGGCGCGCTCGGTGAGAACACCGTCCTTCTCGTCGTACAGCGCATCCGACTCGGGGCACTGCCACACCCCGGTCTCCTTCTCCACGAGCTTGTGGCCGGCGCGCCCCACCCAGCCGGTCTGCCGGGCCGGCACGCCCATCACCAGGCCGAAGTCGGGCACGTCCTTGGTGACGACGGCCCCGGCCGCGACCATGGCCCAGCGGCCCACCCGGACCGGGGCGACGCACACCGAGCGGGCCCCGACGGACGCGCCCTCGGCCACGGTGACGCCGACGGCCGCCCAGTCGCCGCCGCGCTTCTGTCGGCCCTCGGGGTCGACGGAACGGGGGTTGTGGTCGTTGGTGAAGACGGCGGCGGGACCGACGAACACGCCATCACCCAGTTCGGCCGGCTCGTAGACGAGGGCGTAGTTCTGCACCTTGACGTTGTCGCCCATGCGCACGCCCGTGCCGATGTAGGCGCCGCGTCCGACGACGCAGCCCTTGCCGAGGCGAGCCCGCTCGCGGATCTGCGCGAGGTCCCAGACGCTGCTCCCCGCACCGATCTCGGCACTGTCGTCGACCTGGGCGCTGGGCTGAATCCTGTAGTTCACTCTTCTCCGCCTTCCCCTCTTCGGCCCACCCGCCGAGCATACGAGGGCCGTGCGGGCCTCTCCCACTGGGTGCCGGGGACGGTCCGAAGGGCCAGGTGCGGTGCCGCGCCGACCGGGAGGAGGACCTGGTTTGACCCCCTCGTGCCGAGCCCCGTACTCTTGGCTGTCGGCATGTCGACTGGCGTGCCACATCCCCGTAAACCTCCTCCTCCCGGATACCGGTGCCCGGTGACCGGGAGAGGCCGTTCGTGTTCATGGCCGGGCGGCTGGCCTGCGGGGGTGCCGGTTTCCGAGCGAAAGAGAGTTCCGCGTGTACGCAATCGTGCGCAGCGGTGGCCGTCAGCACAAGGTTGCTGTCGGCGACATCGTCGAGGTTGACAAGATTTCCACCGCCAAGGTCGGCGACACGGTCGAGCTCTCGACCCTGCTCGTGGTCGACGGCGACGCCGTGACCAGCGACCCGTGGGTGCTGGCCGGCATCAAGGTCCAGGCCGAGGTCGTGGACCACCACAAGGGCCAGAAGATCGACATTCTGCGCTACAAGAACAAGACCGGCTACCGCCGTCGTCAGGGCCACCGCCAGCAGTACACGGCGATCAAGGTCACTGAGATCCCCGCGGCTGCGAAGTAAGGGACTGAGGAGAGATGGCACACAAGAAGGGCGCATCGTCCACCCGTAACGGTCGTGACTCCAACGCTCAGCGCCTCGGCGTGAAGCGCTTCGGTGGTCAGGTCGTCAACGCGGGCGAGATCCTGGTCCGCCAGCGCGGCACCCACTTCCACCCGGGCGCCGGCGTCGGCCGTGGCGGCGACGACACCCTGTTCGCGCTGGAGGCCGGCTCGGTGCAGTTCGGCACCCACCGTGGCCGCAAGGTCGTGAACATCGTTCCGGTCGCCTGATCGGACACTTTCGAGAGGCGGGCCTCACTTCCCTCACGGGAAGCGGGTCCGCCTTTCGCGTGTTAGGCAAGTGACATTCCCGTAGTAACTGGAGGCACATCCCATGACCACCTTCGTGGACCGCGTCGAACTGCACGTCGCCGCGGGTAACGGAGGCCACGGCTGTGCCTCCGTCCACCGTGAGAAGTTCAAGCCGCTCGGAGGTCCGGACGGCGGGAACGGCGGACGCGGCGGTGATGTGATCCTCACCGTCGACCAGTCCGTGACCACCCTGCTCGACTACCACCACTCGCCGCATCGCAAAGCCACCAACGGCAAGCCCGGCGAGGGCGGCAACCGCTCCGGCAAGGACGGTCAGGACCTGGTCCTGCCCGTGCCGGACGGCACCGTGGTGCTGGACAAGGCGGGCAACGTCCTGGCCGACCTCGTCGGCCAGGGGACCTCGTACGTCGCCGCCCAGGGCGGACGCGGCGGGCTCGGGAACGCGGCCCTCGCCTCGGCGCGGCGCAAGGCGCCCGGGTTCGCGCTGCTGGGCGTGCCGGGCGACCTCCAGGACATCGTGCTGGAGCTCAAGACCGTCGCCGACGTCGCGCTCGTGGGCTATCCGAGCGCCGGCAAGTCGTCCCTGATCTCGGTGCTCAGCGCCGCCAAGCCGAAGATCGCCGACTACCCCTTCACCACGCTCGTGCCCAACCTCGGTGTCGTCACCGCCGGTTCGACCGTGTATACCATCGCCGACGTACCGGGGCTGATCCCGGGAGCCAGTCAGGGCAAGGGGCTGGGCCTGGAGTTCCTGCGGCATGTCGAGCGGTGCAGTGTGCTGGTGCATGTGCTGGACACCGCCACGCTGGAGTCCGACCGCGACCCCTTCTCCGACCTCGACATCATCGAGGAGGAGCTGCGGCAGTACGGCGGCCTGGACAACCGGCCGAGGATCGTCGTCCTCAACAAGATCGACGTCCCCGACGGCAAGGACCTCGCCGAGATGGTGCGCCCCGATCTCGAGCAGCGCGGCTACCGCGTCTTCGAGGTGTCCGCCGTCGCCCACATGGGGCTGCGCGAGCTGTCCTTCGCCCTCGCCGGACTGGTGGCCGAGGCCCGTGCCGCCAAGCCGAAGGAGGAGGCGACGCGGATCGTCATCCGGCCCAAGGCTGTGGACGACGCCGGCTTCACCGTCACCCGCGAGGAGAGCGACGGGGAGCTGGTGTTCCGGGTGCGTGGCGAGAAGCCCGAACGCTGGGTGCGGCAGACGGACTTCAACAACGACGAGGCGGTCGGCTATCTGGCCGACCGGCTGAACCGCCTCGGTGTCGAGACGGAGCTGATGAAGGCCGGTGCCCGCTCCGGCGACGGGGTGGCGATCGGGCCAGAGGACAACGCCGTCGTCTTCGACTGGGAGCCGACGGTCACCGCCGGTGCGGAGATGCTCGGCCGCCGCGGTGAGGACCACCGCTTCGAGGGCGTACGCCCGGCAGCCCAGCGCCGCCGGGACCGGGACGCCGAACGGGACGAGGCGGAGAAGCGCTACGAGGGGTTCGACCCTTTCGCCTCTTGACCCGTCGTGCCGCGTCGGCGCCATGATGTGGCCGATGCCCGTCAGCCGGCTCCGGCGGCGGCCATGTCATGGCCGACAGGTCGGCCCAGCGGGGCAGCGAGAGGGCCAGTACCCCACCCTCGGAGATCCGCAGGGTGGCGACGCTGAGTGTGGACGCCGGCAGGGTCTGGAGGGGGGCGAGACCCCGGTGGGTGCAGGCCGGGCTCACCTCCGGGTCCAGCACCCCGCTGATGAGGGTCGTGCCGGAGGTCCAGCGTGATCCGAAGGCGCCGCCGGCCGCGGGGGCGACCGAGCCGCTGAGTTCCCACGGGGTGAGGGGCGTCGTCTGCGGGCATGGCCGGGAAACACCGACGCCGGTCTCCGGAACAGCAAGGAGACCGGCGTCGCGGTGGGCCGCGAGGGCGTCAGGCGTCGGCCGGGGCGGTCACGGTGACCCGCTCCGCGGTGGCCTCCGCGATGGTGCGGCGGTAGGAGGCCATGGCGCGCTCGAAGTCGCGGGTCGACAGCATCAGTTTGTAGACGATGGCGAGTTCGAACAGCAGCAGTCCGATACCGGCGGCGATCGTCACACCCATGATCGACCGGACCAGGGGGGCGATGATGAACACCGCCATCTGGAACTCGATGCCGCTGATCAGATGAGTGCGGATGCGGTGGTTGATCAGGAAGTCGCGGACGCGGTTGTAGTGGGTGAACCGGCGGACGAACGACTGCTGGGTGACCGTCCCGAGGGCAGGGGCGGCGGGTTCCTCGGCACGCGGGCCGGGCACTGACTGCTCCTCATCCGCCTCATCGCCCGCCTCCAGTGCCTCGTCCTTCGCCTCGGCAGTGATGCGGGCGGCCGCGGCGACCCGCGGCGCGGGGGCGTGGGTCACCTCGGCCACCTCCGCTGCGGCCCGCTGGAGCTTGGTCCGCATGCCCTGGCGGACTTTGAAGATCTGCAGCGCGTCGATGTAGCGGAGCGCGTCCAGGAAGACGACGGCCAGGGCCAGCCAGACGTAGGCGACGTCGCCGGTGCGTTCGTACTGGCCGCCCATGAGGGCGATGGCGCAGATGAGGACCCGGATGCGGTCGAAGACGTAGTCCAGCCAGCCGCCGAACTCGGAACCCTGGCCGGTGAGCCGTGCGAGCTTTCCGTCCATGCAGTCCAGGATGAAACTGGCGTGGTACACGACGGCGCCGGCCACGAGCCAGCGCCACTCACCCTGGGCGAAGCACGCGGCGGCCCCGAGGCCCAGTACGAGCGCGGCCCAGGTGATCTGGTTCGGAGTGACTCTGGTCCATTTCGCGGTCCACCGGACCAGGGGCGTGGCTACCGGGTCGACGAGGAGAACGGTCCACCAGGCGTCCCGCTTCTTCTCAGTGCGGCGGCGCACTTCGGCGAGCGGAGGTATGTCCATGGTCGGGAGGAAGCCCTTTCGGGGTGGCCCCCGGCGGATGCGCCGAGGAACGCGTGGAGTGGTCGGTCGTGTCGTGCGAGGCGGGTCGGCGCATACCGGTGCGCCTTGGGCTGTAGGACATTGCGCGTCTACCACGGTAATCCACTGAACCAACATCACCGTTGGGCGGCCGGGGCGCGCGGCCAACCATACGCCGTTCGCCAAGCCTTGAGACAACGCTCGGGCGACTGGGGTTGTACCGTTCACCAAGTCTGTGTCAAGCGTCACACGCAGTCGTCGCTTGAAGCGCCTACCGCCCGAATCACCCGGATTTATCCGTCAGGCGCGAGTGCGGGTTGGGTTAATCTGCTGATGAGTCAGCCGCTTCCTTGCTCCACTTGGTTTTTGCTGCCCGGCACGTCTGTGTGGCAGGGTCGCTCCAGGAGTCTCCTTGTCGTGCGAGCCGAGAGCTGGGCGCCTCTCAGGTCATGCCGACGTGAGAGCTTCCGGCTTGGGGGCTGCGGTCTTCGACTTTCGGTCACCTGGCACTGGCATTGGAGGCGTGATGTCCCCGCGCGTGGACGCTGCACCGAGCATCACCGTCGTCGTCCCCGCGTACAATGCCGCGGGGACCCTCGGCAGGGCCCTCGACTCCCTGGTGGTGCAGACGTCGCAGGACTTCGAGGTCGTGGTCGTGGACGACGCGTCCCAGGACAGTAGCCGGATCGTCGCGGAAAGTTACATGGACCGTATTCCGCACCTGAGGGTCCTGGCCCGGCAGACCAACAGCGGAGGCGTCGGAGCACCCCGCAACGACGGAATCCGTGCCGCGCGCGGCGAATACGTCCTGTTCCTGGACTCCGACGACGAACTGCCCGTCAAGGCGTGCGAACTGCTGCTGGAATCGGCCCGGAACACCGGCGCCGACATCTGCGCCGGGCGCGCCCACCGCATCAACCTGCAACGCGGCACCACGCACGTGTGGCAGCCCATGCTCTACGGCGCCGACCGGGCCGTGGACGGCATCCGGAGCTGGCCGGAGCTGATCAACGACCCCATCGCCGCCGCGAAGCTCTACCGGCGGGACTTCCTGCTCGAGAACGAGGTCTTCTTCCCCGAAGGAGTCTTCTACGAGGACACCTTCTTCTCGGCCAAGTCCTACACCCTGGCTTCCGGCATCTCCGCCATCGCCGAACCGGTGTACCGGTGGATGTGGGAGGACCCGCAGGCCGGTACCGCCTCGATCACCAACCGGCGGGCGGAGATCCGCAGCATCACCGACCGGGTCACGGTGCACCGGCTGGCGGACGAGTTCCTGCGCGGCGCCGGTGCCGAGGACATCAAGGTCTACAAGGACGCCCGCTTCATCAGCCACGACGTCAGGCTGTACGTGAAGGAACTCCGCACCGGCGACGAGCAGTTCCGCACCGCGTTCATGGACGTCGTCTCCGAGTACCTGACCGAGATCGACGAACGGGCCTACCCGTTGTGCGGGCCGCTGGACCGGGTGCGTGCCTTCTACCTGCGGCACCGGCTGGTGGACGAGGCTCTCACCGTCGCCGAATTCGAGCAGCGGCGTGGCGTTGTCTCCACCGACCTGACACGCCGTGGCGACCGGGTGTTCTGGTCGGCGAGACATGCCGACCTGCCGGGCGCCGACGAGTTTCTGGACGTGACCGAACTCGGGCTGCAGAAGGAGTCGTTCGAGAACTCCAAACTGTTCAACCGAGTCACCTCGCTCACGGTCGACGGCACCACACTCCGTCTTGAGGGCGAGATCCTCAACCAGTTCGGGCGCATCAAGAGCGGCGACGCCCTGCGGCTGAGGCTGCATGTGCGCGCCAAGGACACCGGCGAGCGGACCGTCGTGGACGTACCGGACGTCCGGGTGGACGAGACCCGTGTCTCCTACCGGGTCACCCTGGATCTCGGTTCGGCGGAGGCCGTGCTCTCGTCCCACGGCCAGGTGAACCTGAACATGCAGATCCTGTGGGAAGGCCGCAAGCACACCACGGCCCTCTCCGTACGCGGCGTCGACCTGGCACCACTCGATCATGTGCTGGAGCCCGCTGGTCTGCGGCCGGACATCACGGGCAGCGGCAACCTCGTCTGGCGTCCGGCCGAAGCCGCCGACGCCCGGGTGGTGACGCGCGAGGCGCCGTCGGCCGAGCACTGGCAGTGGTGGCAGGAACGCGAGCTGCCGCGGAACGCCGCCGAGCCTGCCGAGCCCGCCGCGACCGTGGTGGTGTTCTGCACCGGGTACGGCGACGACGCGCTGCGAGCCGCTCTGAGCTCGCTGGCCTGCCAAGAGGAGTTCCACCGGACCCGGGTTCTCCTGGTCACGTCCGGAACCGGTCCCAAGGCACCGGCCGTGGTCTCGTTCGCCGACCGGTATGACAACACGAGCCTTGTCAGCGTCCAGGAGCCTTCTGCCCAAGCCGCCCGGCAGGAGGTGCTCGGCCGGCTGGCCGGCCCCTACGCGACCTTCCTGGACGGATCCGGGGTCCTGGCCGAAAGTGCGCTGACCGTGCTGCTTGCCGCGGCGGTCACGGATGACGCCGATGTCGTCGTCGCCGACACCTGGGGATCCTCCGATGCGCTGCGCGAGGCCGACACGTTCCTGCGCGAGTGCTTCACGGCCGGTGATCGGACCGTCGGCGCCGTCACCGAAGCCCCCGACCTGCTCTTCGCCGCTTCGCCCGGCGGCAAGCTGTTCCGATGCGACCTGCTGCGCGAGTGCGGCTTCCATGTCGGGGACGGCTGGGATCTCGAGCACATCACCTCTGTGGTCACCATCCTGCTGAAAGCCCGCCGCATCCGCGTCACCGGGGCGCTCGTCCATGGCGTCACCAACGAGGCCCGGGCGGAGCACCCCGCACAGGACCGGCGGGTGATCGCCCAAGGTCTGCTGACCCTGCACCAGTCCCTGCTGGACGCCCACGCGGCCTCGGACCCCGGGACCCGCGCCGTGCTCCGGCGTTTCGTGGCCGGAAGCTTCCACCCGTACCTGGTGAGCCTGCCCAAGATGATGGTCGTGGAGGAACTCGAGGCACTCTTCCCCCGCCTGCGCACCCTGTACCGGGACATACCCGATGACGTCATCCTGGAGTGCGCCGGCCCGAACGCCTCCCTGCTGACGCACCATGCCGTGAAGGCCGGCAGCGCCGCACTCCTCACCCGTCCGTTCGAGGAGCCCCGCTACCTGCCCGAACTGTCGGTCGCCGGCCCGCACCTCTTCCGCAGGACCGAGGGCGACGTCGACGACTCCACACTGCTGCGGGTGGAGTCCCGGACGGCGCAGGCGGAGTCCGTCCGCCCGGTCGGTGACGTCCTGCGCTTCGAGGGTTTCCTGACGCTCGGTGACGTCGACATCTCCGAGGACTTCGGCAACCGCCTGGAGCTCGTGTTCACCGCGCCCGGCGGCCGGGCACACGCGGTACCGGCGCGGCAGGTCTACCGCCGCGACCGCTGGCACATCCGCAAGCAGCGGGACCTGCACAGCGGCTGGCGGGCCGAACTCGGCCGCGACGAACTGGCGGCGCTGCACGGCGGCGTGTACTCCGTCGCTGTCCGGCTGCACGGACCCGGCGGCCACGTCGACATCCCGGTGACCGCGCGCCCCGCCTTCCACCGCTTCAAGGGTGTCGACCGCCTGGGCGCCTTCCGCTACGAGGTGTCCGCGGACACGGAGAACGTGGCCCGGGTGCGGGTGGCCCGGCGGCGGTCGGCCGCCGGGTTCACCGACCGGATACGACGCCTGGCCCGCGAGACCGGCCGGATAGTCACCCGACAGCCGGGCTGGCTGCTTCGGCTGCTCTACTGGCTCACCCTCCCCGTCCTGGGCCGCCGCGACATCTGGATCGTCGGCGAGCGTCACGACACGGCGCAGGACAACGGCTACCACTTCTTCCGGTGGACGCGGCAGAACCACCCCCGGCGCAATGTCTACTACGTCATCGACGCGAAGTCGGCGGATCGTGCGAAGGTCGCCGACTGTGGCAACGTCCTCGCGCTCGGCTCCCTGAAGCACCGGCTCTACCTGCTCAACGCCACCCGGCTGATATCGCCGTACGACCTGGAGGCGTACCTCGCGCCGCCCAGCATGAGCAAGCTCAGCTATCTGCGCCTCTTCGGCGACCTGCTCGCCTACCGCCGGGTCTTCCTCCAGCACGGCGTGACGTACAACGACGTCTCGCAGTCCGCGCACCGGCAGTCCACGAGCGTCGACCTGTTCGTGGCCGCCTCCGAGGACGAGGCCGCCTACATCCGCGAGGAGATGGGGTATGCCCCGGACGAGGTGCGGGCCCTGGGCTTCCCCCGGTTCGACAAACTGCAGCCCGTCGAGGGCCGGCCGACCGTGCTGCTGATGCCGACGTGGCGTCGCGACATCGTGGTGCCGTCGTACAACCGCAGGCTCCGACCGCGCGTCCAGTTCCCCGCCTCGGAGTACTTCCGGTTCTTCTCCCGGCTGCTGGAGGACGAGCGGCTGCGGACCGCTCTGGAACGCTCCGGCGTCCAACTGGAGTTCTACCCGCACTACGAGATCCGTCCGCACCTGCGCCACTTCAAGGTCGACCACCCCAACATCAAGGTGGCCGACCAGGAGTCGCGCGGGGTGCAGGAGGCGATGAAGGAGTGCTCGCTCCTCGTCACCGACTACTCGTCCGTCTTCTTCGACGTGGCCTACATGGGCAAGCCCCTCGTCTACGTGCCCTTCGACGAGGACGACTTCTACGGCCGTCACTACCGCCGTGGCTACTTCGATCTGACCCGCGACGGGTTCGGGCCGGTGAGCCGGACTGCCGAGGGTGCCGTCGACGAGATCGTCGCGGCGATCGACCGGAACTTCACGGTCGGTGAACCGTACGCTCAGCGTGTCGAGAACTTCTTCGGTCAGCGCGACGCGGAGAACTGCGCACGCGTCTTCCGGGCCATCGACGGTCTGGACGCGCGGCGCGACGGAAAGGGATGACCCAAGCATGTGGATGATCACGGGCGGCGCCGGATTCATCGGTGCGCACGTCGTGCGCGCGATGACCGAGGGCGGCCGGAAGGTCATGGTGTACGACGACTTGTCGACCGGCAGCCGCGACCGGGTGCCCGCCGGGGTGCCCCTGGTCGTCGGCAGTGTGCTCGACGGGCCCGCACTGGAGTCGGCGATCCGCGAGCACGGTGTGACCGGCGTCGTGCACGTCGCCGGAAAGAAGCAGGTCGGTGAGTCCGTCGAACGCCCCCTGTACTACTACCGGGAGAACGTCACCGGCCTGCAGACCCTGCTGGAGACGATGACCGCGACCGGTGTCGACCGGCTGGTCTTCTCCTCGTCGGCGGCCGTGTACGGGATGCCGGACGTCGACCTGGTCAGCGAGGAGACCGAGTGTCTCCCGATGAGCCCGTACGGCGAGAGCAAGCTTGTCGGTGAGTGGCTGATCAACGCCGCCGCTCGCGCCCACGGCCTGCGCGCCGCATCTCTGAGGTACTTCAACGTCGCCGGCGCCGCGGTACCGGAGCTGGCCGACTCCGGCGTGTTCAACCTCATCCCGATGGTCTTCGAACGCCTGGAGGCCGGTGAGGCGCCGCGGATCTTCGGCGACGACTACCCCACGCCCGACGGCACCTGTGTACGCGACTACATTCACGTCCAGGACATCGCCTCCGCCCACCTCGCGGCGGCCGTCCGGCTGGAGGCGGCGCCGGAGGGCACCGCCCTCACGCTCAACATCGGTCGCGGCGAGGGAAGTTCGGTGCGCGAGATGGTCGACCGCATCCTCAAGGTCACCGGCCATGAGCAGGTGCGAGCCGATGTCACCGAAAGACGCGCCGGCGACCCGGCACGAGTGGTGGCATCGGCGGACCGTATCCAGCGGGAACTCGGGTGGAGCGCCCGGTACGGCGTGGACGAGATGATCGAGTCCGCCTGGCAGGGATGGCGTCACCTCCACTCCTGAGCCACGGTCGGCGGGGCCCGCTGTCCGCTGACGCTGTGGCGCATCCCGCGGGGGCGGTGAGAGGAGCGTTTCTCCCGGCCGAGCGGCGCTCAGCTGGCGTGCCGCTGGACGAAGCGCTCCCCTCGTGCTCCCCGCGAGGAAGCCCTCGGCGGCCGCCGGACGCATCCGCCGTCTCCGCCCCCTCGTTGTCCCCGGTCCTGGCCGCCGGGCCTGATCAGCAGGGCCCGCCGTTCCCCGTCGCTTGTTGCGATGGCCTGTCCGCCGTTCCCCGCCGCACGGTACCGGACGGCGGGAGGCACGCCTGTCCGACGACCGCCGCCGTGGCCGTGGAGGTGTGCTCGGCCTGCGACGAGGCCGGGAACCCGCTCATCGGGCTGCCGTCCGGGCGGCCCCTTTCGGCGCTGCGCGGCCTGGCCCCGGAACACCGTACGGGTTTGTTCGTTTCCGCCCCCACACGGCGTGAGCGGGCCTGCCTACGCTCCTGGCCGCACTGTGCCGGCCGGTCCGTGACGGCGAGCGGCGGGCGTCGGAGGGGACGGTGACGGTGAGTGCGCCGGCTGCCGGGGGCCGGGAACGGCGGACAGGCGTTCCGTCATCCGGGCCCGGTGCTGTTCGGCGGTCGCGCACAGCGCCCGGACGGCTTCGGCGAACCGCTCCTGGGACGGACGCTCGGCCGGCCCCAGCAGCCGGAGCGCCAACGCAGCGCGGGCCCCGCCCAGTGTGTCGCGCTCAGGGTGCCGGACCGCTTCCAGCAGGGCCGGGACACCGGTCGCGTCCGGTGTCAGGACCGTCGCCGCCGCCACGGTCGGGAACGCCGCGCGGAACGCCGGCTCGGCGAGGCCGCCGGTGTTGGCCACCGCGTAGGGCTTGCCGCTGGCCAGGAAGTCGGTGATCACGCTGGACACATCACTGATCAGCAGGTCGGTGACGTTGAAGCAGGAGTAGAGCGAGGGGCGGGCCTCCGTGACGACCTGGTGCTCCCGCTCGGGCAGCGAGGCCCAGTACCTCTCCTCCCAGGCGGCGGTCACCCGCGCCACCGCCTCGGCCCGGCCGGGCTCCGGGGCGGACTGCCGCAGCATCCGCTCGACCTGGTCGGCGTCCTCCCCGAATCCGTCCGAGGTCAGTCGGTCCAGCTCGGCCGTGAGCGAGGCGAGTTCCGCAGAGGGGGCGGGGCGCTGCCCGGAGCCGGACCGATGGGCCGAGTGGATCAGTTCCCGGATGCGACGGTCCGCGGCGCGCGCCCGCGGGTCCACCGAACCGGTCAGCGGGTGCGGCTTGTACAGCAGCCGCACGTCCGGGTCCGCGAGCAGCGCCCGTACGAGATTCTCGCCGGCCGCGATCAACGATGTGTTGCCGGGATCGCCGTCCCAGCCCTCCCAGGTCGGCGCGTACAGCACGGTCGTGGGACGCCCGGCCGGCGGACCCGCGCAGGGACGTACGGCGTCCAGTTGCGGGCGGCCGATCTCCACCACGTCCTTGTCCTCCACCCCGACCTCGGCCAGTGCGTACCGCTCACGTGCCGCCGGGCCGGCCACCCACACCTCGTCGTACGCCTTCGCGTACGGATTGCACGACGACAGCTTGTCGCTCTCGCCGTGATTGACGAAGGCGTGCTTGATCGTGGGGATGCGCAGGACCTGCGAGGTCTTGCCGGAGTTGGAGGGATGGAGGAGCACCTGGAGCGTGGAGTGCTCGAGCCGCATCAGTGTGGGCACCTTCGGCAGGCACACGATCGGAATGTCGGTCGGCGGGATCTTCGGCACCATGAACCGCTCGCGCAGGATGATGACCGGCCGGGCGTCCAGCCGGCTGAGCGGTTCCAGCCACATGCCGGCCTGGTAGGCGGAGGCCGCACCGCCGGAGAAGTACAGCCCGACCGTCGGCCGGTAGTCGGCCAGCCACGCGTCGAACCAGTCGAGCACCTCCTGCTCGTTCGCCGGGCGCCGGCCGGGCAGCAGCCGCAGCAGCAGCACGGCCAGGCCGGTCAGGGCGAGGACCAGCGACAGGATGACACCGGCCGCCGCGCACCGGGTGTCGTCCGTCGCCGCCGTCGCCGCCAGTCCGGCCGTCGCGGGCAGACCCAGCACCAGGAGCCGGTGGCCCGGCCGGCGCAGCACCGCGGGCGGGGCGGGGGAGAGCCGCAGCGCCGAGGCGTCGATGTTCCGGGTCACCACGGGCAGCACGCGGGTGCGGCGGACCAGCACGGACACCGCCTGGATCGCGCAGTGCAGGGCGTAACAGACGAGCAGACCGGCGGCGATCGCCGCGTACTGGGTCTCCCGGTCCTGTTCACCGAGCCGCAGCAGGCCCACCACCAGCAGCAGATCGCGCAGCACATGGCGGACCGTGATGTCCGCGTGCGCCTTGGCGAGCACGGTCAGTACCCCCCGCTGCCAGCGGTACAGCACACCCTCGACGGCCAGGGACACCGCGGTCGCCACGACGAGCAGCGGCACGTGCGGCGACAGGGCGGCCACCGCCTGGGCCGCGCAGGCGCCGGCCGGCGCGGCCGCCACCAGTGCCGTGGCGACGGCGGGACCGCCCGGCAGACCGGGCGGTGGGAAGCGGTACCGGCGGATCGCCGGCCTGAACCGCCGAGGGGACGTGGGTAGGGGCACTGCGGACACTCCAGGGTCGTCGTGGGGCCGTGCGCCCGGATTAACGCCCGGCGACCACAGGACGACACGCGCGTGTCCCCGAAGCGCTCGGGCCCGTGACGAACCGGCGCCGCGCGGCAGGCGCCCTGTGCCCCACAGGCCCTGGGAGCCCGCGGCCGCCGGGCGGCCCCCGCCCCGTCCCGGAGCCTGGACCGGCGAGCGTCCTTCGCTCCGCTTCGCGTAGATTGCCTGACGGGTGAAACGTTCGACGTGAGGGGACGTGCGGCAGGTGGCAGGGGCAAGGCGGGCCGTGGGCGAGGCGCGCAGGATCGTGGTCAAGGTCGGCTCCTCGTCGCTGACCACCGCGGCGGGCGGTCTGGACGCCGACCGGGTGGACGCGCTCGTCGACGTGCTGGCGAAGACCAGGAACGAGGAAGTGGCCCGCGCGGCCGAGGGCGGCGGACGGCGGGACGGCGGGGGAGCGCGGGAGATCGTCCTGGTCTCCTCCGGTGCCATCGCGGCCGGCCTCGCCCCGCTGGGCCTGCGCCGCCGCCCCACGGACCTCGCCCGTCAGCAGGCCGCCGCCAGCGTCGGACAAGGACTGCTGGTCGCCCGCTACACCGCCTCCTTCGCCCGCTACGGCGTCCGGGTCGGCCAGGTGCTGCTCACCAGCGACGACATGAGCCGCCGCGCCCACCACCGCAACGCCTCCCGCACCCTGGACAAACTGCTGGCGATGGGCGCTCTCCCGGTCGTCAACGAGAACGACACCGTCGCCACCGACGAGATCCGCTTCGGCGACAACGACCGGCTCGCCGCCCTCGTCGCCCACCTGGTCCGCGCCGACCTGCTGGTGCTGCTGTCCGACGTGGACGGCGTCTACGACGGTGATCCCGCCCGCCCCGGCACCTCGCGCATAGCGGAGGTCAGGCACCCCCGGGATCTCGCCGATGTGGAGATCGGCAGCGCGGGGAAGGCGGGTGTCGGCACCGGCGGCATGGTCACCAAGGTCGAGGCGGCGCGGATCGCCGCCGCTGCCGGTATCCAGGTGGTGCTGACCAGCGCGGTGCACGCCGCGGATGCTCTGACCGGCGGCGACACCGGCACCTACTTCCACCCCACCGGCCGCCGCTCCGCCGACCGGCTGCTGTGGCTTCAGCACGCCTCCGCCCCGCGGGGCTCGATCACCCTGGACGACGGTGCCGTGCGCGCGGTCGTGCGGGGGCGCAAGTCGCTGCTGCCGGCCGGGATCGCCGGGGTCGACGGCGACTTCAGCGCGGGCGACCCGGTCGAGCTGCGTGACAGCGGGGGACACGCGGTGGCCCGCGGTCTTGTCAACTTCGACGCCAAGGAGATCCCCCTCCTGATCGGCCGCTCCACCCGTGAACTAGCCCGGGATCTCGGGCCGGAGTACGAACGTGAGGTCGTACACAGGGACGATCTGGTGGTTCTGCATCCGTAATGTGCCGGAACGTCCACCCCCGGTGGTGCACGTTCCGCGAAACCGCCCCGCGAGCCGCGGCGGCCTGCTCAACTTTGTTCGCAGGGACAAGCCCGCCCGACCCCCGGGCGGTCCGCGTGTGAAGGAGGCCGTCGTGAGACGAGTGCGCCCCGGTACGACGGCGTCCCGCGGTGGCGACCGCGCGGCCGGCGACGAGCGCGCCCTGACCAGCGTCGCGGCGGGCGCCCCGTTCCCGGGCGGCGGACCCCACGACCTCCCCCGGCTGTGGCACGTCACCCTCAGCGTCTCCGGCGCGCCGGCCCCGGTCGCGGAGGTCCGCCGGGCCCTGGAACAGCTCGCCCACGACCACCCCTTCCTGCTGACCAGCCGCTACGCCGAGGACCACGCGGAGATCCGCTACTGGGAGGAGGCCCGCGACCTGCACGACGCGGCCGCCGTGGCGCTGCGCCTGTGGGGCGAGCACCGGCAGACGGCGGGCCTGCCGCCGTGGGAGATCGTCGGCCTGGAGGTCATCGACCGGCCGACCTACCACCAGCGGGTCGCCGCGGGGTACGGACCGGTCCTGGCCACCCCGGTGGGTGTCCATCCCTTTTGAACACGTGTCTCATGGTTCGGGATGACGGCGGAATGCGCCCGCCGACCGCACTACCCTTCCCCCCATGACCACGCTCTCGCCGTACGACTCGATGTCCCCGGTCAACCAGGCCGCCTACCGGGCCAAGGGCGCCGCGGCCACGCTCGCGCCGCTGCCGCGCGCCGTCAAGGACGACGCGCTGCTCGCCATCGCGGACGCCCTGGAGGTCCGCGCGAGTGAGATCGTCGAGGCCAACGCCCAGGACGTGGCGAAGGCCCGCGAGGCCGGCACCAGCGAGGGCATGATCGACCGGCTCACGCTCACCCCGGAGCGGGTGCGGGCCATCGCCGCCGACGTGCGGGACGTGGCCGCGCTGCCCGACCCCGTCGGCGAGGTCGTCCGCGGCTCCACCCTGCCCAACGGCATCGACCTGCGCCAGGTCCGGGTACCGCTGGGCGTGGTCGGGATCATCTACGAGGGCCGGCCGAACGTGACGGTCGACGCCGCCGCCCTCTGCCTGAAGTCCGGCAACGCGGTCCTGCTGCGCGGCTCCTCCTCCGCGTACCGGTCGAACACCGCGCTGGTGCGGGTGCTGCGCGACGCCGTGCACGGAGCCGGGCTGCCCGCCGACGCCGTGCAGCTGGTCCCCGGCGAGAGCCGCGACAGCGTGCGCGAGCTGATGCGCGCCCGCGGCCTGGTCGACGTGCTCATCCCGCGCGGCGGCGCCTCCCTGATCAACACGGTCGTCCAGGAGTCCGTCGTCCCGGTCATCGAGACCGGTACCGGCAACTGCCACGTGTACGTCGACGCGCGGGCCGACCTCGACATGGCGGTGGAGATCCTGGTCAACTCCAAGGCCCAGCGGGTCGGCGTGTGCAACGCCGCGGAGACCCTCCTGGTCCACCAGGACATCGCCGCCGAGTTCCTGCCGCGCGCCCTGGACGCCCTCGCCGACGCCGGGGTGACCGTGCACGCCGACGAGCGCGTGATGGCGTACGCGAAGGACTCCCGCGCCACCGTCGTGGAGGCCACCACGGAGGACTGGGAGACCGAGTACCTCTCCTACGACATCGCCGCCGCCGTCGTCGACTCCCTCGACCGGGCCGTCGAGCACATCCGGCTGTGGACGTCGGGCCACACCGAGGCCATCGTCACGACCTCGCAGCAGGCCGCCCGCCGGTTCACCCAGCTGGTGGACTCCACCACGGTCGCGGTGAACGCCTCGACCCGCTTCACCGACGGCGGCCAGTTCGGCTTCGGCGCGGAGATCGGCATCTCCACGCAGAAGCTGCACGCCCGGGGTCCGATGGGCCTGCCCGAGCTGACCAGCACGAAGTACATCGTCACCGGCGACGGACACGTACGGCGCTGAACCGGGCGGGACCGGGGCGCGCCGCGACCGGCGCCCCGGCAGAGGGACGAATTTCCGTACCGTCTGCCCAAATTGACCCCCCAGGTCTACTCTGGATGCGTGCCGGAGGACGTGGGGGGCACGCCGTTCCCTGACGGCTGGGAGCCCGACGACGACCACGACCGCGGGGTGTCGGACGAAGAGTTCGCCTCCGTGGTCTTCGACGAGGACTTCGTACGCGCGGCGGAGGTACACGAACCGACCGCGGTCGAACGCCTCCTGGCCGCCGCGCAGGCCAGAGCCGAGGCCTCCGAGGCCGAGGCCCACCGGGCCCGTGCGCGCGGTGAGCGCTACGACGACGGGTACGGCGGCTACCGGGCCGCCTCCGGATACGGCGACTCCGACGACGCGGACGCCCTGGAGGGCGACTACGGCTCCCCCGGCCCCTACGGCAGACAGGTGCGCTGGCACCGCCCGGTCGCCTGGATGCTCGCCCTGGTGATGGGCATCGGCATGGTCGCGCTGGCCTTCTCGGCCGTCTACCGGGGCGGCTCCTCGGGCCGCCAGGAACCGGTCCCGCCGCCCGCCTCCACCGGCGTGGAGCAGGGCAGCGCGGCGGCGCCCTCCGCGTCCGCCGACTACTCCCAGCCGACCGTTCCGGTGATCCCGCACGGGAGCCCCTGAGACCGGCAGCCGGGCGGCCCGCCTGGTGGGAACCTGTCAGAACTTGAGGCGCGGCGGGGCGTTTACCGCGCCGCCCCCGGACCCACCCTGAAGATATGGGAGGGCCTTCGGACCCACCCGAGGGGACGCCCGAGGGAGCCCCCGGAGGTGGAGAGGACGAATACAGGTCCGTCGTCTTCGACGAGTCCTTCGTCCGTGCTGCCCGGCTCCAGGAGTACTCGGCGCGGGAGCGCCTCACCGACCACGCCCCCGCCGTACGCAGCAGCCCGCACCGGCGCGGGGGCGGCCTGTCCCGCCAGGCGCTGGTCCTGGTGCTGCTGATCGCCGTGGCCTTCGGCACCGCCGTCTACCTGGGCGTGAGCAACCCCTACCGGACCCCCGCCGGTGAGCGGCCCGCCGAGCCGCTGCGGATGACCGTCGTCCCGCTCGCCCCGGAGGGCAGGGTGCCCGGCACGGCCGACGTGCAACGGCTGTACGCGCGCAGTCCGGCGGCGCGGTTCCGCTCCGGCGCCGAAGGGGTACCGCTCCCGGCCTCCCGGAGCACCGCGCACTTCTCCGCCGGGCAGGTGGTCTCCGCCCTCCTCACCGCGAAGGACTACGTCGTACGGTCCTCCCTCGACCCCGGGGTGCTCACCGGGGGCGAGATCCGCCCCGTGCGGGTGCTGCTCGACTCCGGTCAGCTGGACCAGTTCGACCGGAGCTTCGACCGGCCCACCGCCGACGGCAGGCACGCGCCCACCGGATGGCTGGTCCGCTTCGATCCCTCCCTCGTGCAACTGGCCGACCGAGGGATCCGGGTCCGGGGCACCATGCAGGCCGCGGAGCGTGACTCCGCCACCCTCGAGGTGACCACCGACCACACCTTCGTCTACGCGCTGCGGCCGGCCGGCGCCGACCGGGACGCCAGGGCGTCACTGTTCACCGTCCGCCGCGAACTGCGCTTCCGCTTCGACCACGACGACCTGCGCCTGCACCAGGCGGAACTCGTCCTCGCCCAGGTCCAGGCCGGACCGCTGTCCTGCGCCCAGGACTCGGCCGGCCGGCTGCACCCGCTGCTCGCCGGCCAGACGGCCGAGGAGGGCGGCCCTCCCGGCACCGACCCCTATGCCACGGACAGCGCCCCGGCCGTGTGCGGGTCCCTGGCGCCGGGGGCGCAGCCGGATGTGTGAGCGGCGCTCGGCCGGCCGATTGCGCTCGCTGCCGGACGGTCGGGGGCACGGATGTGCCGCGGGTGGTGCTCCGGCCGTGTGCGGGTCCTTGGCGCCGGGGGCGCAGCCGGATGTGTGAGCGGCGCTCGGCCGGCCGATTGCGCTCGCTGCCGGACGGTCGGGGGCACGGATGTGCCGCGGGTGGTG
>NZ_JBITRU010000014.1:3019-32079 GCF_044540255.1 Streptomyces sp. NPDC086080 | reverse complement strand
TGCCCCGGCCTTGTGCCGGTCCCTGGCACCGGGAGCGCAGCCGAGGCTGTGAGCGGCGCCGAGGGACGTCGCTCGCCGGGCGCCCGTAAAGGGGCGGCTCTGGCTCGGCCGCCCCCGGTGGGACGGCTTTCGCTCCGCGGCCCCTGGGGCGGGGCGCGGCGCGGCCCTCAGGCGCCGTCGCGCGGCGGTTCCCCGCCGGCCCCGCCGGTTCCGTCGTTCGGGCCGTCCGTGTCCGACGGCCCGCCCGGCTCACGCGGCCCGGCCTTCGGCCCCGGGGACGCGAAGCCGCCGAAGCCGCGGCGGACCCGGCCCCCCAGGTCACCGGCGCCGCCCGCGATGTCGTTGACCAGCTTCATCAGCGGGTCCTTGGAGTTCCTCACCTCACCGGCGTAACTGCTCGCCGACTCCCGCCAGGAGTCCCGCACCGAGGCGTCCTTGTCCTCGTCGCGGCGCGGGTAGTGGCCGTCCATGATCCGCTGGTAGTCGCGGGAGGCCTCCCACTTCTTCAGCTCGGCGGCCCGCACCGTGGTGAACGGGTGCGAACGGGGCAGCACGTTGAGGATCTTCAGCACGGAGTCGCGCAGGTCGCCCCCGGCCTCGTACTCCTCGGCCTGCTCCAGGAACGCGTCCACGTTCATCTCGTGCAGATGGTTGCCGCCTGCGATCTTCATCAGACCGCGCATGGATGCCTGCAGATCCTGGCCGACCAGCAGCCCCGCGCGGTCCGCGGACAGCTCCGACTTGCGGAACCACTCGCGCAGCGCGGTCACGATCGCCATGATCGCGACGTTGCCGAGCGGGATCCAGGCGACCCGGACCGCCAGCGACGTCAGGAACAGCAGGATCGTCCGGTACACCGCGTGCCCGGACAGCGCGTGTCCGACCTCGTGCCCGACGACCGCCCGCATCTCCTCCTCGTCGAGCAGTTCCACCAGCCCCGTGGTCACCACGATGATCGGCTCGTCCAGACCGATGCACATGGCGTTCGGGTTCGGGTCCTGCTTGACGTACATCGACGGGACCTTCTCCAGGTCCAGGATGTAGCAGGCGTCCCGCAGCATGTCGTTGAGATGGGTGAACTGCCGGTCCGAGACCCGCACCGAGTCGGACAGGAACAGCAGCCGCAGACTTCGCTCGGGCAGCAAACCGCTGAGCGCCTTGAAGACCGTGTCGAAGCCGCTCAGCTTCCGCAGCGCCACCAGCGCGGAGCGGTCGGCCGGATGTTCGTACGCACGCGAGGAGATCCCGGGGAAGCGCCTGCGCTGCCTGCTCGGCACGTTCTCGTGCCCGTTGTGCTGATGGCCGTCGGACATGTTTCCCCCATGTGCGTCTGAGTGACCCGTGCGGGACCGGTGACCGCCCTGTGCCCCCCGCGGCGAAGCCCAGCCTAGGCGGAGATGCCTGGGACGGGCAGTACGGGCGTCGGTAGGGCCGGGGAGGTGCGGGAATTCTGCTCCGGGTCGTCTTGATCGTGATGGTGGTGGGTCGCGCGCTCACCGCGTGGTTCCCGGTGCGCGGCTACAGCCAGAAGGACGACCGGGGGCCGCGCATGGTTGCCTGCGCCGACCGGTCCCGGAGGGCGCCCGCGCCCGTAACGGCGGAGTCGGCGTGATCGTCGCGAAGGCGCCCGCTTACGATGAGCGGACGTCTCTGTCCCGCCCACACGCGATAGGTACTGCCGAAGATGAGCCTGCACAGCACCGCTGCCCAGTTGGTCACCCTCGCCGCCGAGGGCGGAGAGCACGGAGGCAACCACGACAGCCTCAACCCCTACCTGATCGGCGGGCTGACCCTGCTGCTCCTGCTGACCCTGCTGTGGATCACCACCCGCTTCAACCGCGACCGCTGACGCCCGCCGGGCTGCCCGGCAGGGCACTGGCGGACGGGGCGGCCGGGCCGGGCCGGTAGGGTCTGCTCGCATGGGAGAGCAGGACATGCCGGCCGGCCCCGGCAGCGGCCCGGCCGAGCGGCGTAAGCGCCGTCTGGGTGTGATGGGCGGCACCTTCGACCCGATCCACCACGGGCACCTGGTGGCGGCCAGCGAGGTCGCGGCGCAGTTCCACCTGGACGAGGTGGTGTTCGTCCCCACCGGTCAGCCGTGGCAGAAGAGCCACCGCGTGGTCTCCGCCGCCGAGGACCGCTACCTGATGACGGTCATCGCGACCGCCGAGAACCCGCAGTTCTCGGTGAGCCGCATCGACATCGACCGCGGCGGTCCCACCTACACCGTGGACACCCTGCGCGACCTGCGCGCGCTCAACCCGGACACGGACCTCTTCTTCATCACCGGCGCCGACGCCCTGGCCCAGATCCTCACCTGGCGCGACAGTGAGGAACTGTTCTCCCTGGCACACTTCATCGGCGTGACCCGGCCCGGCCACCATCTCACCGACGCCGGCCTTCCCGAGGGCGGTGTCTCCCTGGTGGAGGTTCCCGCCCTCGCCATCTCCTCGACGGACTGCCGTGCGAGAGTCGCCAAGGGAGAACCCGTCTGGTACCTGGTGCCGGACGGAGTCGTGCGCTACATCGACAAGCGCGAGCTGTACCGCGGCGAGTGATCCGAGAGGGGCACCGGTGAACGACCGATACGACGCGGGATACGGGGGCGGCGCCCCGTACGAGATCGTCGGCTACGACGAGTACGGCCGGCCTGTCTACCGCCAGGCCACGGACGAGCAGCCCCAGCAGCCCCAGCAGCCCCAGCAGTACGACGCGTACCAGCAGCAGGGGCAGCAGGGGCAGCAGGGCTACGGCTACGACCCGTACGCCACGGGCGGGCACCAGCAGCCGTCGTACGGCCCGTACGCGACCGGAGCCCCGCAGCAGCCCCAGGCCCCCGCCTACGACTCCTACGACCCGTACGGCACCCAGCAGGGCGGGCCCGGCCCGGCGGCCCCGTACGACCCCTACGGGCAGACCGCGCAGACCGCGCAGACCGGCACCGGGCAGCAGCCCCGGGTCGCCGAGCAGACCGCGCACATCCCGCAGCAGGCCGGCCCGGTCGACGAGGACCCGGAACCCGGCGGGCCCGGCCGGGAGTACCACACCGAGCAGTTCGCCTTCGTCGAGGAGCCCGACGGCGACTCCGAGGACGTCATCGACTGGCTCAAGTTCACCGAGAACCGCACCGAGCGGCGCGAGGAGGCGCGGCGCCGTGCCCGCAGCCGGATCGTCGCCCTGGTGGTGGTCTTCGCCCTGGTCGCGGCCGGTGGCGTCGGCTACCTCTGGTACGCGGGGAAGCTGCCGGGACTGTCCTCGGGCGAGGACACGGCCACCACGACGGCCGCGGGCGCCCAGAAGCGGGACGTGATCGTCGTCCATCTGCACGACACCGAGCGGGGCGGCACCGCCACCGCCCTGCTCGTCGACAATGCCACCACCAAGCAGGGCACCACCGTCCTGCTGCCCAACTCCCTCACCCTCACCGCCGAGGACGGCACCACCACCACACTGGCCAAGTCGGTCGAGGACGACGGCTCCGAAGGCACCAGGACGGCGCTCGACACCGTCCTCGGCACCGACATCGAGGGCACCTGGCGACTGGACACCCCCTTCCTGCTGACCCTCGTCGACCTCGTCGGCAACGTGGAGGTCGATACCGACACCGACGTGCCCGACCCGGACGCCAAGAAGAAGGGCGAGGCGCCCCTGGTCAGGAAGGGCGAGAAGCAGACCCTCAGCGGCAAGGCGGCGGTCGCCTATGCCACCCACCGTGGCCCCGGCGAGGACCAGAACGCCCAGCTGGAGCGGTTCGGGCAGGTCCTGCACGGTGTGCTGCGCAAGATGACCTCCGACCCGGACGCCGCCACGCTCACCATCCAGACCCTCGGGCAGATCATCGAGCCGCCGCTCACCGACAAGGACCTCGGCTCCTTCCTCGCCCGGCTCTCCGACCTCGCCAAGGGCGGCGACCACAAGACCGCCGTGCTGCCCGTGCGGGACGACGGCACGCTCACCGCGGAGGCGAGCGACAGCGTGGTCAAGGACGTCCTCGGCGGCACCGCGAAGAGCCCCGACCCGGACGCCGCCGTCAGTGTCTCCGTGCGCAACGCCACCGGGGTCGAGGACCGCACCGAGAAGGCCCGCGTGGTCCTCCTCAACGGCGGCTTCACCTTCCGGGAGGCCGGCACCGCCGACGCGGAGGCGACCTCCGAGGTCGTCTACGCGGACGCCGCCGACAAGGCGAACGCCGTCGAGGTGGCCAAGACCCTGGGGCTGCCCGCCGACTCCGTCACCAAGGGCCAGGCCACCGCGAACGCCCGCGTCTCGGTCGTCCTCGGCCAGGACTACGACCCCGGCTCGTAGCGAGCCCGGCGCACCCGCCGTGACGGAGCCCGGCGCACCCGCCGTGACGGAGCCCGGCGCACCCGCGGTGACGAGGCCCGGCGCACCCCCGTGTATTCACGTGGGGTGCGCCCGGCGGTCCGTGAGACCCTTGAGGGCAAACGACCGCCTAGCGAAAGCCTTGTAGTGACCGCAACCGACCGTTCCATCGAGCTCGTCCGGACCGCCGCCCAGGCGGCCGCCGACAAGCTCGCGCACGACATCGTCGCCTACGACGTCAGTGACGTGCTGTCCATCACCGACGCCTTCCTGCTGGCCTCCGCACCCAACGACCGCCAGGTCAAGTCGATCGTCGACGAGATCGAGGAGCGGCTGAGCAAGGAACTCGGCGCCAAGCCGGTCCGCCGCGAGGGAGACCGCGAGGCCCGCTGGGTGCTGCTCGACTACATCGACATCGTCGTCCACGTCCAGCACAGCGAGGAGCGCGTCTTCTACGCCCTGGAGCGGCTGTGGAAGGACTGCCCCGAGCTGGAGCTGCCCGAGGATGCCAGGGCCACCCGCGGGAAGGCCGCCGAGCACGCCAGGCAGCAGGAGGCCGAGGAGGCGGTGCAGCCGGGTGGTGAGTGGCGGTGAGCGCCGCCGGTGAGGTGGGCGGGTCCAGACGCTGGGGCCGCCGCGTCATCCTGTGGCGGCACGGCCAGACGTCCTGGAACGTGGAGCGCCGGTTCCAGGGCTCCACGGACGTCGAGCTCACCGAAACCGGCGTCGCCCAGGCCCGCCGGGCCGCGCGTCTCCTCGCCGGCCTGGGGCCCGACGCGATCGTCGCCTCCGACCTGAAGCGGGCCGCGGCCACCGCGGCGGAGCTCGCCGCGCTCACCGGCCTGAGCGTCACCCATGACGAGGCCCTGCGGGAGACCTACGCGGGCGTCTGGCAGGGCCTGACGCACGACGAGATCGTCGCCAGGTACGGCGACGAGTACACCGCGTGGAAGCGCGGTGAGCCGGTCCGCCGGGGCGGAGGCGAACTGGAGACCGAGGTCGCCGACCGCGCCGCCCCCGTGGTGCTGCGGCACGTCGACAAGCTCCCGCACGACGGCACGCTCGTCGTGGTCAGCCACGGCGGCACGATCCGCACCACCATCGGCCGGCTGCTCGGTCTCGACCCGCACAACTGGGAGAGCCTGGGCGGTCTCACCAACTGCTGCTGGTCCGTCCTCGGTGAGGGCGCCCGTGGCTGGCGCCTGATGGAGCACAACGCCGGCACGCTGCCGGAACCCGTGCTCGGCGACGACGACTGAGGACTGAGGACTGAGGACTGAGGACCGAGCGATCCGGCCCCGGGACGCCCCGGGACCCGGATTTCACTTTCCGGCAGGTCGCAGGCTAGAGTTCTTCTTGTTCGCCCCGCGGAGCGGGGCGAAACACCGGGAAGCCGCACCACGTGGCAACCAGGGGCTATAGCTCAGTTGGTAGAGCGCCTGCATGGCATGCAGGAGGTCAGGAGTTCAATTCTCCTTAGCTCCACATGACGAAGATCCCGCCTCTCTCCAAGGAGGCGGGTTTTTTCGTTCTCCGCGGATGAGCAGGACGGCCCCCTCGGGCGTATACCTGTGCGAGGCGTCCAGCCGTGTCCCGACCGGTACCACGGCGTCGCTGACCGTGTTGGCCCGGTCGTGGCAGAATCAAACGACCGGAAGGGGGCGCGGCCCGACGGGAGGGAGTTGTGATGCCTGGGAGCATCCTCGAGGAGGTCGACCACCTTCTCGGAGCGGTGTCGACCCGACGGACCTCGACCAGGCTCAGCTGCCCTTCCTGCGGTTCCGCGCATGTCGCCCAGGTGCTCGGGGACAACGGCGGGATCTCCTTCGTGTGCACGGCCTGCGGCCACAGCTGGAGCTGATCGATGGGTGCACACAGGCGGAAGTGCGACTGGTGCGGCAGCGGCACGCCCATCGTCCGCGACATGGAGCCGATCAATCCCGACTACCAGTACTGGTGCGAGGAGTGCGCCAGGGCGCTGATCATAAAAGGCGACCCCATCGAGACCTACCGCGAACTCGAGGGGGAGCCGATCTACGGGCGGCTGCTGGAGGAGCACTGCACCCTCAAGCGCTTCTATTCGTTCGTGACCGCGTGATCCCGGGCACGGCCCCGATGACGGGGGCAATCCGGACAGGGGCGGGCGACGCGAAACCGATTTGGTGTTGGGCCGGGTCGACCGTGTAAAGTTGGCGTCGCCGCCGGAGAGATCGGGCGGTGCGACAAGGGGCTATAGCTCAGTTGGTAGAGCGCCTGCATGGCATGCAGGAGGTCAGGAGTTCAATTCTCCTTAGCTCCACAGAAGTCGAGGGCGGACCATCCGAACGGATGGTCCGCCCTCGCCGGTTCCGGCAGGCCGGCCGGTGACGTGCACTTGGCCGGACGCGCGCGGGACGCCTCGCCCGTGAGCGCGCCCCACCGCCGGGGCGGCCCGGGGGCCGTCCCGGCGGATCGCTCGTCAGCGGCCCAGGGCCCGCCGGCCGCGGCCCTGGGAGAGCACCGGCAGATTGCGGGACGGCGCCTTGGCCTGGGGGGCCGCGTCCTCGATGCGCAGGGCCAGCGCCGGACAGCGGCGCACCGCGCGCAGCGCCTTGGCCTCCGCGTAGCGCGGCACCTGTGCCTGAGCCACCGTCGGGAAGCCGTCCGCGCCGAGCTGGAAGACCTCCGGGAGGATGTCCGCGCACAGGCCGTGGCCCCGGCACAGCGTCCAGTCGACGAAGATCTTCTGGCGGCTGGGGCCGTTCTCCTCGCCCCCGCCGCCCGGGATGCCCGTAGGGGCCCTGCCTCCCTCGAAGAGCGGCAGAACACCCTCCACGGGCCGTCCGCAGCCGTTGCCGAGGACATGGGCGGCGAGGTCGTCGGTGAACGCCTTGACGGTCGACTCGAGGAACATCGCGGAGCCGTCCGGGTGGGAACACGCGCCGCGCCGCTTCACGTTCTTGGCGACCTGCTTGACCGCCTCCAGGGCGGCGGGACCGCCGCCGTTGAGGATGTCCTCCAGACCGCGCGCGGCGGCTGGCAGCCCCAGGTAGCAGGGGCCGCACTGCCCGGCGCTCTCCTCCGCCAGCCACTGGGCGACCCGCAACGATTCGCCCAGCGGGCAGGTGTCCTGACTGATCGGCAGGATCGCCCCGGCCCCGAGGGCACCGCCCACCGCGTCCAGGGAGTTGCGGGAGATGATCGCCTCGTTGACGGTCGCCGCGTCGATCCACTTGCCGTGGTAACCGCCCGTCAGCACGCCCTGCGGCGTCGGGGGAGCCCCGGCGAGCTGAAGGACGTAGCGCAACGGCACACCGGTCGGCACCTCGATCACCATGGGGCGGGCCACCGCCCCCGACACCGTGAGCATCACGGTGCCCGGCTCGTCGTACAGACCGGTGTTGCAGTAGCGCTCGGGACCGATGCGGGCGGCGATGGCGAGCTGGGCGAACGTCTCGGCGTTGGACAGCAGCGTGGGCGCGCCGCCGACGCCGTTCTGCGAAGCGCTGACCTTGCGGCCCGGCGGGATCGCCGGGCCGCCGTCGGCGGAGCGGATCAGTGAGGCCGCGGCGCCGGTGACCATGCGGACCGGGTTGCGCTGCACGCGGGCGCGCAGCGCGGAGCGGCGGCCGTTGTTCAGGCCGCGTTCGGCGAGCGCGGCCTCCATGGAGCGCTGGGTGGACTCCCGAGTGACCCCCACCACGAGCGTGCGGGCACCCATGGCCTCGGCACACAGCAGCGCGCCGTCCAGGATGAGATGCGGGGCACGGTTGATCAGTACCGTGTCCTTGCGGCAGGCCGGCTCGTCCTCGCTTCCGTTGATGACGACGACCGGACGGACGCCGCGCTTGATCGCCGTCTCGGCGACCGAGCGCAGCTTCTTGTGGAAGGGGAAGCCCGCGCCGCCGCGGCCCCTGAGGTTGATGCGTTCGGCGAGCTGCGCGAGCTGCTCGCCGCCCAGTGGCTCCAGCGGTCCGTGCACCTTGAGGTGCATGGGCAGATCGAGCCGGTCGACAAGGTCGAAACCCGACGTGAGTTGGGGAAGGCCGACCACGCGCACTTCGGGTACGTCGGGCAGGGCCTCGTTCACTGGCAACCTCCGGGGGTGCCCCCGGCTTCAGCCGGAGGATCAATCGGGTTCCTGCGTGACAGGACAGGACAGACGTCGCCCCCGAAGGGGCCGACTGCCGGCTCGGCCGGGCGGGCCGGCAGTCGTGCGTCGCGGGAACCAGGCACGCGCAATTTCCATCCTGCTGGGCAACCGGGATGGTTCCGTCCCGGCTGGTGTCGAGGGCGTCGGACTCGATGGCTCACAGGGTGAGTGGCCGGCTCGAGTCAGGAGCCCACTGCTGTTGTCGGGGGAGGGATCAATTGAAGCCTCCGGAGGGCGTGTTCCAAGGCTCGCCCGAACCCGGTGCGTCGAAGTCGTAGGACGACGACGGCGACACACCGGGGAGTGGTTCATTGGCGGGACCGCTGTTGTACGTGTCATTCGGGTTGTACGTCTGGTAGAGGCCGTCCGTCTCACCGGTGTTGCGCATATCACGTGAACCGAAGCCGGGGTCGGCCGAATTGTCATAGGCCGGGATGTTGTATCCGGTGTCCTGGAGCGGGTCGTACGCCGAGGGCGGGGCCTCGCCGACCGGGGGCGGGGAGGGGATCGGCCAGTTGCCCGAGGTGCTGGAGAGGCCGTCCACGCGCGGGATGGCCTCCGTGGGCTGCGCGTCCAGCGGCAGCTCCATGCGGGCGGTCGCGTCGGTGAGGGGCATCTGTCCCGCCGGTGGCGGGGTGGGGGTGGAGACCGCACGGTAGGCGGCCGCGAAGCCGTTCGCCGGTTCCGGGGCGGGGGCGCGCTCGGCGGTCTCGTACAGCGGGCGCTGGGCGTTCTCGTACCCCGGGCGCTCGCCGCGCGGGCGCCGTTCGTCCCGCGCGGAGCCACGTCCGCCCTCGTATCCGGGCAGGGCGGACTCGGCGGCCCGGGAGCGGCTCTCCGCCAGCTGGTCGCGATCGCGCTGGTCGGAGAGGCCGAGCAGGGCGGTGACCCGGTCGGCGATCCTGCGCTTGACGCGGGGCGGGGAGGCGCGCACCACGAGGGCCGCCAGGACGCCCAGCATGGACAGCCCGTAGAGGATGAAGAAGATCGGCTTCGCCGTTCGACCCGCGTAGAGGCCGTGCAGCAGCGCGGCGCACCAGGCCGGGTACGCCAGCATGTGCATCGCGCGCCAGCGGGCCGCGACCGGGGCCGGGGAGGCGAAGCGGTTGCGCAGCACGCCGGTGATGCCCACGAAGATCATCAGCATGCCGGCGAGGGTGCCGAGCCCGATGAGGAAGGACCGGCCGATGACGGTCTCGTCGTCGGTGAGGAACAGTCCGAAGGGGAGCACCGCGGCGACCCACGTGGTGTGCTCCAGGGCCAGCTTGGTGCCGATGTGCACCAGCAGGAAGGCGATCGAGGCGACCGCGGTGGTGCGGTGCACCGCCTGCGCCAGGATCCGCTGGCGGGGGCCGAGCAGGATCCGGTCCTGGGCCACGAGTCCCCAGATCACCGAGCAGCTGAGGCAGACGAGCGAGAGGACGCCCGCGCCGAAGTTGAGGAACCCGGCGAACCAGTCGTCCACCGTGCTGTCGTCCGGCCTCACGACCTGCCTCCCGACGTCACGACGTACAGCGGGCACGACGGAGTCGCAGCCGACCGGCCCCGAGCGGGGGGTGGGCTGCTGTCTGGACGAGGCTTCATGGGGCAACTCCGAACGGTTCGGTAAAGCGGTCCCGCCGCCGAACTCTAAGCCCTCTCGTACCGACCAGTACGAGATTTGAGTTATTGCGCTGTTACCAAAGGACAATGGAGCCGTTGTGATGTCCCTTAGTGGTCGTTACGCGAAGTAACTTTGAATCATGGTCAACCTGGCGGGGAAGTGCGTCGCGGTGGGATCGGCGGCTGCGGTACCCTGACGCCATGCGTGCCGTACGCCTTCTGCTTAGCGAGCCGCGCTGATCAGTCCCGACCGCCGGTCGACCGGCAGGCCGGAATCGGCGCGGCGTCCCCTCCTGTGCGAGGGGATTTTTCATTTCCGCCGAAGCCGCAGCAGCAGGCAGAGACGATCGATGGAGCATTGAGGATCATGAGCGAGACGAATCCCGCTGCCACCGCAGCCGCGGAGGCAGCGCCGCACCGCTACACGGCCGCCCTGGCGGCCGAGATCGAGGCACGCTGGCAGGACTTCTGGGACGCCGAGGGGACGTACGACGCGCCCAACCCCAAGGGTGACCTGGCGGGTGACGCGGAGCTGGCCGCCCGGCCGAAGAAGTTCATCATGGACATGTTCCCCTATCCCTCGGGTGCCGGTCTGCACGTCGGTCACCCCCTGGGCTACATCGCCACCGACGTCTTCGCCCGCTTCCAGCGCATGACCGGGCACAACGTCCTGCACACCCTGGGCTTCGACGCCTTCGGCCTGCCCGCCGAGCAGTACGCCGTGCAGACCGGCACGCACCCGCGCGTGTCCACCGAGTCCAACATGGAGAACATGAAGTCCCAGCTGCGCCGGCTGGGCCTGGGCCACGACCGGCGCCGGTCGTTCGCCACGATCGACCCGGACTACTACAAGTGGACCCAGTGGATCTTCCTGCAGATCTTCAACTCCTGGTACGACGACGAGGCGAAGCAGGCCCGCCCGATCTCCGAGCTGATCGAACGGTTCGAGTCCGGTGAGCGCGGCGTCCCCGGCGACCGCCCCTGGAGCGAGCTGACCGAGGCCGAGCGCGCCGACGTCCTGGGCGAGTACCGCCTGGCCTACGCCTCCGACGCCCCGGTCAACTGGTGCCCCGGCCTGGGCACGGTCCTGGCCAACGAGGAGGTCACCGCCGACGGCCGCTCCGAGCGCGGCAACTTCCCCGTCTTCAAGGCCAAGCTGCGCCAGTGGAACATGCGCATCACCGCCTACGCGGACCGCCTGCTCGACGATCTGGACGCCCTGGACTGGCCCGAGGCGATCAAGCTGCAGCAGCGCAACTGGATCGGCCGCTCCGAGGGCGCCCGCGTCGACTTCCCCATCGACGGCGAGAACATCACCGTCTTCACCACCCGCCCCGACACCCTGTTCGGCGCCACCTACATGGTGCTGGCGCCCGAGCACCCGCTGGTCGAGAAGTTCACCCCGGACAGCTGGCCCGAGGGCACCCACGAGGTGTGGACCGGCGGCCACGCGACCCCGGCCGAGGCCGTCGCCGCCTACCGCGCGCAGGCCGCCTCGAAGTCCGACGTCGAGCGGCAGGCCGAGGCCAAGGACAAGACCGGTGTCTTCATCGGCGCGTACGCCACCAACCCGGTCAACGGCGAGCAGGTGCCCGTCTTCGTCGCCGACTACGTGCTGATGGGCTACGGCACCGGCGCGATCATGGCCGTACCGGCCGGTGACCAGCGCGACTTCGAGTTCGCGCGCGCCTTCGAGCTGCCGATCCACTGCATTGTCGAGCCGACCGACGGCCGCGGCACGGACACCACGACGTGGGAGGACGCCTTCTCCTCCTACGACGCGAAGATCATCAACTCGTCGAACGACCAGGTCTCCCTGGACGGCCTGGGCGTCGCCGAGGCCAAGACCCGCATCATCGACTGGCTGGAGCGCGGGGGCCACGGCGAGGGCACGGTCAACTTCCGCCTGCGCGACTGGCTGTTCAGCCGCCAGCGCTACTGGGGTGAGCCCTTCCCGATCGTCTACGACGAGGACGGCACCGCCCACGCCCTGCCCGAGTCGATGCTGCCGCTGGAACTGCCCGAGGTCGAGGACTACTCGCCGCGCACCTTCGACCCGGACGACGCCGACACCCAGCCCGAGACGCCGCTGTCCCGCAACGAGGAATGGGTGAACGTCACCCTGGACCTGGGCGACGGCCGCGGCCCGCGCAGGTACCGCCGCGAGACCAACACCATGCCCAACTGGGCCGGTTCCTGCTGGTACGAGCTGCGCTACCTGGATCCGCACAACTCCGAGAAGCTGGTCGACCCGGAGATCGAGCAGTACTGGATGGGCCCGCGCGAGGGCATGCCGCACGGCGGTGTCGACCTGTACGTCGGCGGCGCCGAACACGCCGTCCTGCACCTGCTGTATGCCCGCTTCTGGTCCAAAGTGCTGTTCGACCTGGGTCACGTGTCCTCGGCGGAGCCGTTCCACAAGCTGTTCAACCAGGGCATGATCCAGGCCTACGTCTACCGCGACAGCCGGGGCATCGCCGTGCCGGCCGCCGAGGTGGAGGAGCGCGACGGCGGCTACTGGTACCAGGGCGAGCGGGTCTCCCGGCTGCTGGGCAAGATGGGCAAGTCCCTGAAGAACGCGGTCACTCCGGACGAGATCTGCGCCGAGTACGGGGCCGACACCCTGCGTCTGTACGAGATGGCCATGGGCCCGCTGGACGTGTCGCGGCCGTGGGACACCCGCGCGGTGGTCGGCCAGTTCCGGCTGCTGCAGCGGCTGTGGCGCAACATCGTCGACGAGGCGACGGGCGAGGTGACCGTCGTCGACACCGACGAGGTCGACGAGGACACCCTGCGCGCGCTGCACAAGGCGATCGACGGGGTGCGCGGCGACCTGGAGGGCATGCGCTTCAACACCGCCATCGCGAAGGTCACCGAGCTGAACAACCACCTGACCAAGCGGACGGGAGCACTGCCGCGGCCGGTCGCGGAGTCCCTGGTGCTGCTGGTGGCGCCGCTGGCCCCGCACATCGCCGAGGAGCTGTGGCGCAAGCTGGGACACGCGGACTCGGTGGTCCACCGGGACTTCCCGGTGGCCGACCCTGCGTACGTGGTCGACGAGAGCGTGACCTGCGTCGTGCAGATCAAGGGCAAGGTCAAGGCGAGGCTGGAGGTGTCCCCGGGCATCTCCGAGGACGAGCTGGAGAAGACGGCGCTGGCCGACGAGCGGGTCGTCGCGGCGCTGGACGGGGCCGGTATCCGCAAGGTGATCGTGCGGGCGCCGAAGCTGGTGAACATCGTGCCCGCGTGAGGTGATCGTGCGGGGCCCGGCTCTGCGGGGCCGGGTCCCGGGGTCGGCGTCCGGGGCCGGGGTACGCGTCTGTGTACCGGTTCGGGGCCGGTGCAGGCGTCTGTGCACCGGTCCGAGGCCGGGGCTCGGGGTAGTCCCCTACGGGCAGGTTCGGGGTTCTGGCGGAACTCCCGACCTGCCCGTTGCGTTTACCGTGGAAGAGCGGCGCGGAGTGTGCCGGTACAGGCCGAAGGGCCCGGAGGAGGACCCTCGTGGAAGCGGTGTTCGCAGTCGTCGCCCTGCTCTTCGTGCTGTTCGTGGTGCTCGGCGTCTATGCCACGGTGAAGGTCGTCGGCGCCGCCAAGCGCAGTGCCGACCGCCACATCAACCAGGCGCGCCGCACGGTCGAGGACCACACCCTGAGGGCCAAGGCCTTCGCCCAGTCCGGCCCGGCCCGTGAGATCGCCCAGCTCCGGCTGAAGCTGCGCACCTCCATGCGGGCCACACAGGACGCGCTGGAGTCCGCCGTCGCCGAGGACGAGTCCGTCAGGGAGTCCCTGGGCCTCTTCCAGCGCCTGAGCGCACACGGCCATGAACTGGACGGCGAACTCAGGCGCCTGGAGTCCGAACCCGACCGCACCACCCTCTCCGCGCGGCTGCCCGAGTTGCGCGAGCGCACCGAGCGGATCACCGGCTCCGCGGACTCCCTGCGCTGGGCGGTCCGTGACCGCGCCCAGCGCTTCGCGGGCGACGACCTGGCCTCCCTCAGCGAGCAGATCGACATGGAGACCGGGGCCCTGCGGCACTGGACCACCACGGAGCAGCCGCCCACGCCCCCGCGGTGGCCCGAGGCTCCCGCCGCCCACGCCGACCCCGCGACAGCCGACCAGACCTGGCCCGACCCCCCGGAGCCCGCCGCCGAGCGGGAACCGGGACAGGATGCCGCGCGGCCCGCCCTCGACCCGCCCGCTCCGCGTCCCACCTACCCCTGGCAGAAGAAGCCGCGCCCCGAGAGCACCACGTGAGCCACCACGTGTGCCGCCGTGCGGCCACCACGTGAGCACCGTGAGCAGCACGTGATCCGGCCACGGCCGGGGGCGGCCCGCGGGGCCGGGCTGCCGCACGGGCACTACGCCAGGTAACCTCCAGCTCATGTCCCGCCATGTCGCGATCGTCACCGATTCAACGGCCTACCTTCCGGCCCCGACGATGGAGCGGCACCGCATCACGGCGGTCCCCCTGACCGTGGTCCTCGGCGACCGCGCCCTCGAAGAGGGCACCGAGATCTCCACCCGGTCCCTCGCCCAGGCTTTGCAGAAGCGGCGCCCGGTGACGACGTCGCGGCCCGGCCCCGAGGTCTTCGCCGAGACCTATCGCAGGGTCGCCGCATCCGGTGCGTCCGGCATCGTCTCCCTGCACCTCTCCGCCGAACTCTCCGGCACCTACGACGCGGCGGTCGTCGCCGCCCGGCAGGCGCCGGTGCCGGTGCGGGTCGTGGACACCGGCATGATCGCGATGGCCCTGGGGTTCTGCGCGCTCGCGGCGGCGGAGACCGCGGCGGCGGGCGGCACGGTCGACGAGGCGGTCACGGCCGCGGAGAAGCGGGCGGCGGGCACGTCGGCCTACTTCTACGTGGACACCCTCGACTATCTGCGCCGTGGCGGCCGGATCGGCGCCGCGCAGGCCCTGCTGGGCTCGGCACTCGCGGTCAAACCGCTGCTTCAGCTGGTGGGCGGCCGCATCGAGCCGCTGGAGAAGGTGCGCACCGCGTCGAAGGCGATCGCCCGCCTGGAGGAGATCGCCGCCGACCGGGCAGGTGGGGCGAAGGTGGATGTCGCGGTGCATCACCTCGCCGCCCACGAGCGCGCGGCGGCGCTCGCGGAACGTCTGCGGACCCGGTTGCCAGGGCTGGCCGAGCTGCATGTCAGCGAGGTGGGCGCGGTGATCGGGGCGCACACGGGGCCGGGGCTGCTGGGAGTGGTGGTCTCCGCCCGATGAGGTCAGCCCGCTCGTCCGGGTGACGGGCTTGTCCACAATCGTTCGTCCATCCACGGATATCGGCGAGATGGTCATGGATGAGCCGATGTGCCGGATGCTCTTCGCATGGCACTTCGATCGCGTTCACGCACAGCGACACCGACCAGCGGACCGGGCCGAGGCCCCGCATCCGACAGCCGCGCCCGCCACCGCCGACCCGACGGGCCCCGACCCCGGGCGGGCCACGGCTACCGCTCCCGGGACCGCCACGCCTCGGCGGAGGAACTCCGACAACGGGCGGAGGCACTGTTCGGCGACGGCGACGGCGACGGCGACGGCGATCGTGGAGTGGGGGACGCCGGGGCTGCCGGCGAAGCCACCAGGCGGGTGCCGAGCTGGGCGGCGCACGGGCCGGGCGACGCCGGTCGAACCGACGCGTTGGCGGCCGTGAACCATGAGGAGTCCGGGGACGGGGCGTCCGCCGCACGCGGCACGACGGCGCGAGCACGGCCGGAGGGCAGGCACCGCTCCACCGCGGCCCGTGCGACGGGTGCCACCGACCGTGGGACTGCTGCGGGCCGAACAGCGGTGAGCCGCCGTATCACGGTGGCGCCTTCGTTCGCGCTGGGACCCCCGCCCGCTCGCCCGGGCGTGGCGGTGGACCGGGGGACGCCCGGGCACACGGTGGTGAAGCGTCGTGCACCGGTGGCGCGGTCGTCCACTCCGGGATCTCCGCCGGGTCGCACCCACCCGGAGGAAAGCCGGGGGGTGCTCGCGGATCACGCCGTGGTGGGCCGTGGGATGCCCGCGGATCATGCGGTGGCGGGTCGCCGTGGGTCGGTGGCGGGGTCGTCCGCGCCGGGATCTCCGCCGGGTCGCACCCACCCGGTGGCGGACCGGGAGATGCTTGCCGATCACGCGGTGGTGGGCCGAGGGATGCCCGCGGATCATGCGGTGGCCGGTCGCCGTGCGTCGGTGGCGGGATCGTTCGCGCCGGGTTCTCCGCCGGTCCTCCCCTTCCCGGTGGGGGACCGTCCTGTGCCGGTGGGGCGTGCGTTCGTACGGGGGCAGCCGACCGTTCGTCTGCGCGCGGTGGCGGTGGAGCCTGGGGTGCGGGCGGACCGCCGGGCGGGTCCGGTGCGTCCGGCCCCGGCGGAGGCGGACCATCCGTCGGCGTACCCCGGCGGTCGCGCGGCACACAGGGCCGATCGGGTCGGATCCGGCGAGCGGGAGACGGCCGACGGCGTGCCCGAGCCGGAACCGCTGCCGGGGCGGCTCCGGGAGCGGGCGGGGCCCGCCTTGCGGGAGCGCCTGCCGCTGTGGGTGCAGACGCGATGCGGTCTGGAGCGGCGGAGTGTGGTCGCGCTCTCGGTGCTGCTCGTGGTCGCCGCCGGATTCGCCGTGCAGCACTTCTGGGCCGGCCGGACCCAGCCGGTACGGCCCCCGGAGGTGGTGCGGGCCGCCGTTCCCCACGGGCGGCAGGCGGACGGCGCCGACAGCGCGCCGCAGGGTGCGCCGGCCGGCGCGGCGCGGTCCGGCGGCCCCGCGATCGTGGTCGACGTCAGCGGCAAGGTGCGGGAGCCGGGAATCCACCGCCTGCCGGCCGGCTCACGCGTCGAGGACGCCCTCCGCGCGGCGGGCGGAGTACGACCCGGCACCAAGACCGACGCCCTGAACCGCGCCCGGTTCCTCGTCGACGGCGAGCAGGTGGTCGTGGGCGGCCCGCCACCGCCGGGCACGGCCTCCGGCGCCGCTCCCGGTACGGCGACGGCAGCCGGCCCCACCGCGCCGGTCTCCCTCAACACCGCGACGCCGGAGCAGCTCGACAGCCTCCCCGGAGTCGGCCCCGTACTGGCCCAGCACATCGTCGACCACCGCACCCGGCACGGCGGATTCCGCTCCGTGGACGAACTGCGTGAGGTCAACGGCATCGGCGATCGCCGTTTCGCGGACCTGCGCGACCTTGTACGCCCATGAGCGACGGGACCACCGGCACGGCACCGGGCACCACCACCCGCCGACCGGTCCACGCCGCTTCCGGGAAGCGGCTCGGGGCCGCTCATCCGAGGCAGGAGGGACCGCCGGACCTCCGCCTGGTCCCACCCGCCCTGGCCGCGTGGGTCACGGCGGCGCTGACGCTGCACGCGTCGCCCGCCTGGGTGATGGGCACCATCCTCGGCACTCTGTCGGCCGCCGCCGGAGTCCTCCTGGTGACGCGGGGCCGCCGGCCGGAGCGGCGACGTGCCACTGCCCGCGCGACCGCCGCCGTGCTGCTCTGCGTCGCCGCCGCCGCGGGATCCGCGGGGCTGCACGGCTCGGATCTGCGGCGCGGGCCCGTACCCGAGATGGCACGGGAGTACGCCCGGGTCACCGCGGAGGCCGTGATCACCGCCGACCCCCGGCTCACCCGGCCCAGGGTCAGCGGGAACCGCATGGCCCCGGCGTCCGTGCTGATCGAGGCGGACGTGCGGCAGGTGCGGCGGGCCGGGGGACCGGCGCGGCAGACCCGCGCCCCCGTGCTGCTGATCGTCGACATGAGCCCGGCCGGACAGCCCGCGTCCCCCGGCGACGACCGGGACTCCCCCTGGCTCGGCCTGCTCCCCTCCACCCGCCTGCGGGTGGAGGGACGGCTCGCGCCGGCCATGACCGGAGGCGACCGGTTCGCGGCGGTCCTGCGGGTGAAGGGCCGTGACGCACCCAAGACCGTGGGCGGGCCATCGGGACCGCAGCGGCTGGCGGGCCGGCTGCGGGCCGGACTGCGGGAGGCGACCGACGGACTGCCGGTGGACGCGCGGGCGCTGCTGCCCGGCCTGGTCGTGGGTGACACCGCGAGAATCACCCCCGAGCTGGACGAGGCCTTCCGGGAGACCGACCTCACCCACACGCTCGCCGTCTCCGGCGCCAACTTCACCATCCTCCTCGCCCTGCTCCTCGGTCCGCCAGGACTGGCGCAGAACACCGAGCGCCGCGGACTCGCACCCCGCCTCGGCATCCCCCTGCGGACCACGGCCGTGCTCGGCGCGGCGCTGTCCCTCGCGTTCGTCGTCGTCTGCCGGCCCGACCCGAGCGTGCTGCGCGCCGCCGCCTGCGGATCCGTCGCCCTCCTCGCCCTCGCCACCGGACGCCGCAGATCACTCGTCCCCGCCCTGGCGACGGCCGTCCTGCTCCTGGTGCTCTACGACCCCTGGCTGGCCCGCAGCTACGGCTTCCTCCTGTCCGTGCTGGCCACCGGCGCACTGCTCACCCTCGCTCCGCGCTGGAGCGCGGGACTGCGCCGCCGCGGGGTGCCACCCCGTCTCGCGGAGGCACTGGCCGCCGCGGGCGCCGCCCAGGCGCTCTGCGCACCGGTGGTCGCCGTGCTCGCGGCGCGGGTGAGCCTGGTGGCGATCCCGTGCAATCTGCTCGCGGAGTTCGCGCTCGCGCCGGCCACGGTGCTGGGCTTCCTGACCCTGGCCACGGCGCCGGCCGCGATGCCGGCGGCGAAGGCACTGGCCTGGTGCGCGAGCTGGCCCGCGGAGTGGATCGCACAGGTCGCCAGGACCGGGGCCGCGCTGCCCGGCGCGGGCGTGGACTGGCCCGGCAGCTGGGCCGGAGCGGCGGCTCTCGGCGCGCTCACCCTGGTCGCGCTCCTCGTGGGCCGCCGGCTCCTGGCACACCCCTGGTGGTGTGGCGCCTGCGTGCTGCTGCTGGTCCTGCTGATGGCGCAGCCCAGGCCACTGACCCGGGTGATCACGGGCTGGCCGCCGCCGGACTGGCGGATGGTGATGTGCGACGTGGGGCAGGGCGACGCGCTGGTGCTGGCGGCGGGCGAGGGCTCCGGCGTGGTCGTCGACGCCGGACCCGACCCGGCCCTCGTGGACCGCTGCCTGCGCACCCTCGGCATCACCAGCGTCCCGCTCGTCGTACTGACCCACTTCCATGCCGACCACGTGGCGGGCCTGCCCGGAGTACTGCGCGGACGCGACGTGGGCGCCATCGACACGACGGCCCTCGAAGAGCCCGCGGACCAGGCGGCGTTCGTACGGGGACTCGCGGCCACCCGGCACATCCCGGTGAACCACGCCGCCGCCGGTGAGGTCCGCCGCACGGGCGGCCTGTCCTGGGAGGTGGTGTGGCCACCCGCCGGCACCCGCCCGGAGGCGGACGGCCCGAACGACGCCAGCGTGGCCATACTGGTCCGCACGGCGGGCCTGCGCCTGCTGCTCCTCGGAGACCTGGAGCCCCCGTCCCAGCGGGCGCTGGCGAGATCACCGGCGGCCGGGAGACTGACCGCCGTGGACCTTCTCAAGGTCGCCCATCACGGCTCGGCCCACCAGGACCCGGACCTCCTGCGCCGGGCGGCCCCGCGACTGGCGCTGATCAGCACGGGGGAGGGCAACACCTACGGACATCCCGCACCGGGCACGGTCGCCGCACTCCGCGCCCAGGGAGCGACGGTGCTGCGGACCGACCGGGACGGGGCGCTGGCGGTGCTCGCCGGGGAGAACGGAGGAGCGGAGGCCGGAAGGACGGACCTACGAGTGGCGCGCCACTGACCGGACCGGCCCGGGGCGACTCCGTGTCAGCGGGGCGCCCTCCCCGTCAGACTGGGGGCATGGACGCAACGCGGATCGACGACTACCTGCACCGTCTGGGCGCCGGACAGCCCGCCTGGCCCACCGTGGACGCACTGCGCGAACTGCACCTGCGGCATCTGCGGACGGTGCCGTTCGAGAACCTGTCCGTCCATCTCGGCGAGGAGATCGTGCTGGACGGGAAACGGCTGCTGGACAAGGTGGTCGAGGCGCGGCGGGGCGGCTTCTGCTACGAACTCAACGGCGCCTTCGGGACGTTGCTCGCCGCGCTCGGCTACGACGTCACCCTGCTCGCCGCGCGGGTGTACGGGGACGGGGACCGTCCGGGCATTCCGTACGACCATCTCGCCCTGCGGGTACGGACGGTGGACGGTGGCGACTGGCTGGCGGACGTCGGCTTCGGGGCGCACTTCCATCTGCCGCTCGCCTTCGGGGAGCGGGGTGAGCAGAAGGATCCCGGCGGCACGTTCCGGATCGTCGAGGCGGGTGCCGACGCGGCGGGGGTGCGCGGCGGGCACTCCACGGTGGACGCGGCGGACCTGGACGTGCTCCGCGACGGCCGTCCGGTCTACCGCCTGGAGGTGCGGCCCCGGGCGCTCGGCGACTTCACGGCCGGGGCGTGGTGGCACAGCACCTCCCCGGCGTCCCACTTCACCCGGTCGCTGGTCTGCTCGCGGATCACCGACGACGGGGGCCGGATCACCCTCAGCGGCCGCCGGTTCACGGTCACCGCGCCGGACGGGACCCGGCAGGAGCGGGAGGTGGGGACGGGCGCCGGGACGGACGAGGAACTGCTCGCGCTCTACCGGGACCGGTTCGGGATCACCCTGGACACGGTTCCCACGGTGCGGGACACCGGGCGCGGGGCCTGACCCCCGGTGCCGGACAATGAGCCGTGTGAGTGACGTGCGACATGTGCTGGTGCTGCCCGACCGTGACGCCGCGGAGGAGGTGGCCGAGGCCCTCGGGGAACGGCTCGGGGTGCGCGAGGAGCCGCGGCTGGTGCGGGATGCCCTCGCCGGTGAGGACGACGCGGAGGACGCGCAGTGGCTCGTCCTCCTGCGCGACGAGGCGGAGCGGCTGGACCCCGGCGAGCTCAACGCGTTCGTGGCCGAGTGGGAGGGCTGGCGGGAGGAGCCGTGACCGCCGCTCCCCGGGCCGGGGACGTCGGGCACGTGCGGGTCCGTCGTGGTTGTTGACGCCGTTCCCCGCGCCCCTGAGGGTCGCGCCCTTCAAGAGCGCGGGGAACAGCGCACGGGGTCCGGGGCGGAGCCCCGGGGGACGGGAAGGGGCGGCGGGGGCGCACGGCGTTGTCAGCGGTGCGTGGGATGCTTGCCGCAATGGCCAGGAAGACCGCATCCGACGACCTCCTCGCCCCGGTGACGCTCGCCGTGGGCCAGGAGGACCTGCTGCTCGACCGTGCCGTGCGGGAGGTGGTGGCCGCCGCGCGGGCGGCCGACGCCGACACGGACGTCCGTGACCTGACACCGGACCAGGTCCAGCCCGGCACCCTCGCCGAGCTGACCAGCCCGTCGCTCTTCGCCGAGCGCAAGGTCGTCATCGTGCGCAACGCGCAGGATCTGTCCGCCGACACCGTCAAGGACGTGAAGGCGTACCTCGGGTCGCCGGCCGAGGAGATCACCCTCGTCCTGCTGCACGCGGGCGGCGCCAAGGGCAAGGGCCTGCTCGACGCGGCACGCAAGGCGGGGGCGCGCGAGGTGGCGTGCCCCAAGATGACCAAGCCGGCGGACCGGCTGGGCTTCACACGGGGCGAGTTCCGGGCCGCCGGCCGGTCGGCCACCCCGGAGGCGTGCCAGGCGCTGGTCGACGCCATCGGCAGCGATCTGCGCGAGCTGGCCTCGGCGGTGTCCCAGCTGGTCGCCGATGTCGAGGGCACCATCGACGAGGAGGTCGTCGGCCGGTACTACACCGGGCGGGCCGAGGCATCGAGCTTCACGGTCGCCGACCGGGCGGTGGAGGGGCGTACGGCGGAGGCGCTGGAGGCCCTGCGCTGGTCGCTGTCGACCGGGGTCGCCCCGGTGCTGATCACCAGCGCGCTGGCCCAGGGCGTACGGGCGATCGGCAAGCTGTCGTCGGCGCGCGGCGGCAGACCCGCCGACCTCGCCCGTGAGCTGGGCATGCCGCCCTGGAAGATCGACCGGGTGCGCCAGCAGATGCGCGGCTGGACCCCGGACGGCGTGGCCGTGGCCCTGCGCGCGGTCGCCGAGGCCGACGCGGGCGTCAAGGGCGGCGGCGACGACCCGGAGTACGCCCTGGAGAAAGCGGTCGTCACCATCGCCCGCGCGGCCCGGTCGAGGGGCCGGGCGTAGGACCCGGGGCAGGTGTCCGTGATCGAGCCGCTTCCGCCCCGGCCGGGAGGAGGCGGCACGCCCGCGAGGTCGGCGGGACGCCCGAGGTCGAGTTGCGTGACCTCCTCGTCGACGGCCGGGGGCACGTGGGGGCGGTGCACCGGACACGTGCCGGGCGGCAGGGCAGAGAACCTTCGACCAGGCCGGGTGCGACGTCTTCAGGATCGTCGGCGGCAAGATCACGGATGTCGACGAGTGCGTCGAGGACCTCGACGAGGCAGACGGCTTCTGGCCCTGACGACGTCAGCCGCGGACGAATTCCGGGCTCGGGGGAAACGTTCCGGTTCCTGAGGGAAAAGACCGAGGGCCCCGTCCTCCAACCCTGGGGAAGGGTGGGGGCGGGGCCCTCGGGATGAAGCGGGTGAGCCCGTACCCGCGTGGCGAACGCAGGCCGCGTACGGGCTCGGGGTGCCGGCCGGGGGCGGATGAGAGAGGGCCCGCCCTGGGTCCCGCCGACGGTCAGATCACAGGGTTTCAGCCCTTGACGGCCGCGACCTTCTGAGCCAGCGCCGACTTCTTGTTGGCGGCCTGGTTCTTGTGGATGACGCCCTTGGAGACGGCCTTGTCGAGCTGACGCGCGGCGACGCGCTGGTACTCGGTGGCCTTCTCGACGTCACCCGCGGCGGCGGCCTCGCGGGCCTTGCGGATCGCGGTCTTCAGAGAGGACTTGACGGCCTTGTTGCGCAGCCGGGCCTTCTCGTTGGTCTTGTTCCGCTTGATCTGGGACTTGATGTTCGCCACGAATGAGCCTCTACAGGTTCTGGCACGGGGCCGCACGAGAGCCGCACGATCCGGTGCCGAGTGATTTCTTGGGGTGTGCCTCGCGCTGAGAGGGCATGAGACACAGCCCCCCACACTACCAGCGGCCCATTCACTGGCCCAAACCCGTCCCCGGTCGCCACCCGTGGGACCATGGAAGCTACGTATCGATCCGACCCGAGACCGCAGACGGACAAGCACACGTATGCGGACGCCTCAAGAATCAGGACCCTGCGTGCCCGCGATCCCCAGCCATGTGCCCGAGCCGAGCCGTACCGACCCGGCGCTGATCCGCAACTTCTGCATCATCGCTCATATCGACCACGGCAAGTCCACGCTCGCCGACCGGATGCTCCAGCTGACCGGAGTGGTCGAGCAGCGGCAGATGCGCGCTCAGTACCTCGACCGCATGGACATCGAGCGTGAGCGCGGCATCACGATCAAGTCCCAGGCGGTGCGGTTGCCGTGGGCGCCGACCCACGACCAGGGCAGCACGCACATCCTCAACATGATCGACACCCCCGGGCACGTCGACTTCACCTACGAGGTGTCCCGGTCCCTCGCCGCCTGCGAGGGCACCGTCCTCCTCGTCGACGCCGCCCAGGGCATCGAGGCCCAGACCCTCGCCAACCTCTACCTGGCGATGGAGAACGACCTCACGATCATCCCGGTGCTCAACAAGATCGACCTGCCGGCCGCGCAGCCGGAGAAGTTCGCCGAGGAGCTGGCGAACCTGGTCGGCTGTGACCCCGACGACGTCCTCAAGGTGTCCGCGAAGACCGGCCTCGGCGTCGAGGCGCTGCTGGACCGGGTGGTCGCCGACGTGCCCGCCCCGGTCGGCGTCAAGGACGCCCCCGCCCGCGCGATGATCTTCGACTCGGTCTACGACTCCTACCGCGGTGTCGTGACGTACGTCCGTGTCATCGACGGCCAGCTCAACAAGCGTGAGCGCATCCGGATGATGTCCACCGGCGCCACCCACGAACTGCTGGAGATCGGCACCAACTCCCCGGAGATGCTGTCCGCCGACGGTCTCGGCGTGGGTGAGGTGGGCTACCTCATCACCGGTGTGAAGGACGTCCGCCAGTCCAAGGTCGGTGACACCGTCACCAGCCAGCACAAGGGCGCCGAGGAGGCGCTGGGCGGCTACAAGGACCCCAAGCCCATGGTGTTCTCGGGCCTCTACCCCCTGGACGGCTCGGACTATCCGGAACTGCGCGAGGCCCTGGACAAGCTCCAGCTCAACGACGCCGCCCTGGTCTACGAGCCGGAGACCTCCGCCGCCCTCGGCTTCGGCTTCCGCGTCGGCTTCCTCGGCCTGCTGCACCTCGACGTGATCCGTGAGCGGCTGGAGCGCGAGTTCGGCCTCGATCTGATCGCCACCGCGCCGAACGTGGTCTACCGGGTGCTCATGGAGGACGGCAGCGAGCACATCGTCACCAACCCGAGTGAGTTCCCCGAGGGCAAGATCGGCGAGGTGTACGAGCCGGTCGTGCGCGCCACCATCCTGGCGCCCAGCGAGTTCATCGGCTCGATCATGGAGCTCTGCCAGACCCGGCGCGGCGTCCTGCTCGGCATGGACTACCTCTCCGAGGACCGCGTGGAGATCCGTTACACCCTCCCGCTCGCCGAGATCGTCTTCGACTTCTTCGACCAGCTGAAGTCCAAGACCCGCGGCTACGCCTCCCTCGACTACGAGCCCACCGGCGAGCAGACCTCCAGCCTGGTCAAGGTCGACATCCTGCTGCACGGCGACAAGGTGGACGCGTTCTCCGCGATCACCCACAAGGACGCGGCGTACGCGTACGGCGTGCGGCTCGTCGCCAAGCTGCGCGAACTCATCCCCCGCCAGGCGTTCGAGGTGCCCATCCAGGCCGCCATCGGCTCCCGGGTGATCGCCCGCGAGACCATCCGCGCCATCCGCAAGGACGTCCTCGCCAAGTGCTACGGCGGTGACATCTCCCGTAAGCGGAAGCTGCTGGAGAAGCAGAAGGAGGGCAAGAAGCGGATGAAGATGGTGGGCTCCGTGGAGGTGCCGCAGGAGGCCTTCATCGCGGTCCTCTCCAGCGACGACAGCGCGGGATCGGGCAAGGGCAAGAAGTAACCGGGTGTTACCGCGGGTCACTCCGCGAACCGGGTGGATCGGGGGCCCGTCGCACGTGGTTGCGGCGGGCCCCGCGCGTCGGTCCGGGTAGCTCTCTGGGCGAAGTAACAGGCCGTGGCCCCTTACGTTGGAGCCGGTCGGCCTTTACTCTGTCCGTGCTCGATAGTTACTCGCGAGTTAAACAACGACGCGAGGAAACCCAGCCGCACTGAGCCAGCCGCACCGTCGCGGGCCCCGGAGGACGTCGTGAGCGACACACAGACACTGATCGAGAACCGACCGCCGACCGTGGCGGCCCTCTTCCTGGAGCGTGTGGCGGCCACACCGGACGCCGAGGCCTACCGCTACCCGGTCCCGCCCGCCTCCGGCGAGGGCCCGGACGACTGGAAGTCGTACACCTGGGCGAGCGCTTCCGAACGGGTCCACGCCATCGCGGCCGGCCTGATCGAGCTCGGTGTCCAGCCCGAGGAGCGCGTGGCCCTGGCCGCCGCCACCCGCGCCGAGTGGATCCTCGCCGACCTCGGCATCCTCTGCGCGGGCGCCGCCACCACCACCATCTACCCGCAGACCAACGCCGACGAGTCCGCCTACATCCTGTCCGACTCCCAGAGCCGGGTGCTCATCGCGGAGAACGCCGAGCAGGCGGCCAAGGCCGTGGCGAAGCGCGCCGAGCTGCCCGAGCTCACCCGCGTCGTGGTCATCGACCCGGACGGCGTCGACACCGACGACTTCGTGATCACCCTCACCGAGCTGGAGAAGCGCGGCGCCGCCCGGCTCGAGACCGAACCGGAGCTGATCAAGGAGCGGGTCGCGGCGATCACCAAGGACCAGCTCGCCACCCTCATCTACACCTCCGGCACCACCGGCCGCCCCAAGGGCGTCCGGCTGCCCCACGACTGCTGGTCGTACATGGCCAAGGCGATCGCCGCGACCGGCCTGGTCAGGAGCGACGACGTGCAGTACCTGTGGCTGCCGCTCGCGCACGTCTTCGGCAAGGTCCTCACCTCCGCCCAGATCGAGGTCGGCCACGTCACCGCCGTGGACGGCCGCGTCGACAAGATCATCGAGAACCTGCCGGTGGTGAAGCCGACCTACATGGCGGCCGTGCCCCGCATCTTCGAGAAGGTCTACAACGGCGTCGCCGCCAAGGCGAAGGCCGGCGGCGGAGCCAAGTACAAGATCTTCCGGTGGGCCGCCGGGGTGGCCCGTGAGTACGCCAAGGTCACCCAGGACAACTTCCGCCGGACCGGCGTCGCCAGCGCCCCCGCCGGCCTGCGCGCCAAGCACACCGTCGCCGACAAGCTCGTCTACGCCAAGATCCGTGAGGCCTTCGGCGGCAACCTGCGCGCCTGTGTCTCCGGCTCGGCCGCGCTCTCCCCCGAGATCGGCTACTTCTTCTCCGGCGCCGGCATCCACATCCTCGAGGGCTACGGCCTCACCGAGTCCTCCGCCGCCTCCTTCGTCAACCCCGGCGAGGCCTACCGCACCGGTACCGTCGGCAAGCCGCTGCCCGGCACCGAGGTCCGTATCGCCGACGACGGGGAGATCCTGATGCGCGGCCCCGGCATCATGCAGGGCTACCACAACCTCCCCGACAAGACCGCCGAGGTCCTGGAGGAGGACGGCTGGCTCCACACCGGCGACATCGGCGAACTGTCCGCGGACGGCTACCTCCGCATCACCGACCGCAAGAAGGACCTCATCAAGACCTCCGGCGGCAAGTACATCGCCCCCGCCGAGGTCGAGGGCCAGTTCAAGGCCGTCTGCCCGTACGTCTCCAACATCCTCGTCCACGGTGCCGACCGGAACTACTGCACCGCCCTCATCGCCCTCGACGAGATCGCCCTCACCGCCTGGGCGGCCGAGAACGGCCTGGAGGGCAAGCCGTACGCCGAGATCGTCGCCGCGCCCGTCACGGTCGAGATGGTCGACGGCTACGTCAAGCAGCTCAACGAGGGCCTGCAGCGCTGGCAGACCATCAAGAAGTTCCGCCTCCTGCCGCGCGACCTCGATGTCGAGCACGGCGAGATCACCCCGAGCCTGAAGCTGAAGCGCCCGGTGGTGGAGCGCGAGTACAAGCACCTCATCGAGGAGATGTACGAGGGCACCCGCGAGGCGTGACGGTCACGGTGTGACCGCGAGGGGCGGGGTCCGGGGCCGGTGCGGCCCGGGACCCCGCCCGTCGTTCCGCTGCCGAACCCGGAATCGGCCGAGAGCCGGCGGGGTGACGCCCGCGGCCGCGCGGAACGGCGGCGGGCGAAACCCGCGACGAGCCCGGACAGAAACGCCCGAACGGACCCCCGTGCGTCCGTGTGAGCGACGGGCTGGCACCATGCCGGATATGACCACCCGGCCCGGCTTCCGTCTCGCGCGAGCCGCGATCTTCGCGGCGGTGTGCGTGGTGACGACGGCGCTGGGACACTCCATGATGGGCGGCACCGCGCCGTCGGCGTGGACCCTCACCGGCGCGTTCGCCGCGGCGACCGGGGGAGCGTGGTGGCTGACCGGCCGGGAACGCGGGGCGACCGCCGTGACCGGATCGACGATCATCACCCAGTTCGTGCTCCACACCCTGTTCACCCTGACCCATGCGCCGTCCCCCATGGGCTCCGCGCCGGGGACGGGCGGCACGCACGGCATGGCGGGCATGGACCACGCGACGCACGCAATGCACACGATGCCCGTGTCAGGTGCCTCGTCCGCACACGGCTGGACCACCGGCATGGTGCTGGCGCACACCCTGGCCGCCCTGCTCTGCGGACTGTGGCTCTGGCGCGGCGAGGCGGCCGCGTTCCGGCTCGGCCGCGCGCTCGCGGCCTTCGTCTTCGCGCCGCTGCGCCGCGCCCGCCTGGCCGCGGTCCGCATCGCGCCCGGCCTCCCGCCCGGCCGGATCGTCACCGCACCGCGGGCCCAGCGGCTGCGCAGGTCACCGCTGCTCCACTGCGTCTCCCGCAGAGGTCCGCCGGCCCTCCCCGTCTGCTGCTGACCGCCCGTTCCGCGGTCCTCACGGTTCCTCGGTGACGGGCGGAGTACCGGCGCGCCCGTGACGCGTCGCACGTCCGACGTCTCACGCCCCGCGTGCGCCGGCCCATGCCCCGCGGCACCCCGGGCCCGACGGCCCGACGGTGTGCCGCTCACCACGCATCCGCGAGGACCCTGTGATGACCTCCGCACCGACAACCATGACCCCTGCCCTCAAACGGGCCCCGCGCCCGGCCCCCGCCGTGCGCGACGACCAGCAGATCACCCGATGGGCGCTGGCCGCCCGAGGCGGCGACAGCGAGGCGATCGACCGGTTCGTGCGCGCCACGCACGGCGACGTCTGGCGCTTCGTCGCCCATCTCTGCGCCGACGTGCAGGGGGCCGACGACCTCGCTCAGGAGACGTATCTGCGGGCGCTGACCGGGCTGCCGCGCTTCGCCGGCCGCTCGTACGCGCGTACCTGGCTGCTGTCCATCGCCCGCCGCGTGGTCGTCGACCGCCACCGCGCGGCCGCCGCCCGGCCCCGGCTCGCCGACGCCGAGGACTGGCGGGTGCCCGCCGAGCGGGCGCAGTGCGCCCAGCAGGCAGGGCTGCCCGGCTTCGACGACGGAGTCGCGCTCCTCGACATCCTGAGAACTCTGGACGCCCCGCGACGGGAGGCGTTCGTCCTCACCCAGGTGATGGGCCTGCCCTACGCGGAGGCCGCGACCCTGGTGGGCTGCCCCATCGGCACCGTCCGCTCCCGGGTGGCGCGGGCGCGCGAGGAGATGGCCGGGCTGCTGCGGATGGCGGAGACCGCCGGGTAACCCGAGCCGCCGCACGCCACGGCCGCGGCGGCCGCTTCCGGTTCCCGTCGACGGACGGGAACCGGAAGCGGCGCGGTCCGCCGGAGGCCGTGCCGACGGCGGAGCGTCCCGTGCCGACGGCGGAGCGTCCCGTGCCGACGGCGGAGCGTCCCGTGCCGACGGCGGAGCGTCCCGTGCCGACGGCGGAGCGTCCCGTGCCGACG
>NZ_JBITRU010000014.1:0-2919 GCF_044540255.1 Streptomyces sp. NPDC086080 | reverse complement strand
GCGGAGCGTCCCGTGCGGGCCTGGCAGTGGGCCGGGCGGTGCGGCCCGCGGCGAACCTGCCGTCCGGAGTGTCCCGCCGCCAGGCTCCGGAGAGTCCCCTCCGGGCCTGGCGGCGGGCCGGGTCCGGCCCGTTCCATCCGGCCCAGGTCTCACGGGCGCCGCATCGACCGGACCAGGAGCACGCCCAGCAGGGCCAGGACGGCCACCAGCGCCGCTCCTCCCACGAGCCACACCGCCGACCACGACACGTCGCCCTCGTCGTCGGCGGTGCCTGATTCACCCGCCCCACCCGCACCGGGGCCGGCCGACGGCGTCCCGTCCGCGGTACCCGCCGGCGAGGCCGAGGCCGGTACCACGGTCGGCGCCGCCGGATCCGCGTTGGTGAAGGTGTAGCGGCCCTGCAGCGGAGCCCCGTCGGCCGCGACGCTGCGCCAGGTGACGACGATCTCCCCGGAGGGCAGCGCCCTCACCTTCTGCTCCACGTCGTTGTTGAGCGCGTCGGGCGTGCCGTCGCTGTACGACACACCGTCGGCGCCGGACACCACGATGGTGGTGAACTGCTGCTTGACCGGCCCGTCGAAGGTCAGCGTGACCGACCCGGGGGACCGGGACACCGTGGACCCCGCCGCCGGGTCGGACCGGACCAGCCGCGCGTGAGCCTGCGCCGGTGCGGCCACCGCGACGACCAGCAGCAGCGCGAGCAGCGCGAGGAGTGCCGGCACGGCCGCGCGGACGGTCGTGGAGGGCCCGGCGGGCGGGAACGGGACATCGCTTCGGGGCTTCACGTACCAGTACGTCGGATCCGGCACCCGAAAAGTTCCCGGAGAACTTTCTGAACGTGCCCGGGAACTTCCGGCCAGAGCGCCACGACTACCTGTCCGAAGTGCCGAACTGCCGAACGCGAAACCGAAGGGCCGACGAATCATGCGCGCCAGCACCAGTCCCACACCCCGCGGAACCCGCCGTCCGCGTGTCCTCGCCGCCGCCTCGGCGGTCGCGGTGCTGGGGATGATCACCCTTGCCGGTTGCGGCGGCTCGGACGACTCGCCGTCCCCGTCCGGCCCGGACGCCTCCGCCTCCGTCACCGCGACACCCGGCAAGGCCGCCGTCACTGCCGCGCCGGTCACCATGAAGGACCCGTGGGTGAAGGCCGCCGAGTCCGGCATGACCGGGGCGTTCGGCACCCTGGTCAACAGCACGGACGCCGACATCACCGTCACGTCCGCCACCTCCACCGCGTCCAAGAGGACGGAGCTGCACGAGGTGGCCGACGTGGACGGCAAGATGGTGATGCGCCCGAAGGAGGACGGGTTCGTCATACCGGCCAAGGGCAGCCACACGCTCGAACCGGGCAGCGACCACCTGATGCTGATGGGGCTGACGGGCGCCGTGAAGCCGGGCGACGAGGTCCCCGTCACCCTGACCTTCAAGGACGGCCGGACGCTCGAGTTCACCGCCGTCGCCAAGGAGTTCGCGGGCGGCAAGGAGAACTACGAGCCCGGCGGGTCGGGCATGAAGGACTCCGACATGAAGGACTCTGACATGTCCAACATGAAGAAGGACTGACCCCCGCCATGGAGGACAACCGCATCTCGCCCGTCAGCCGCCGCCGGGTGCTGGCCGGCGGAGCGCTCACCGTCACGGGTGCCCTTGCCGGTGCCGGGGTCACCGCCGCCGTGGAGCGTGGCAGCGCGTCCGGGGACGGCAGTGGCGGCGACACGGGCCGACGCCCGCGGACGGTCACCGCCGCCTACGGGGAGGAGACCGTGCCCTTCCACGGCAGACACCAGGCGGGCATCGCGACCCCGGCCCAGTCCCACGCCGTGTTCCTCGGCTTCGAGCTGGCCAAGGGCACGGACCGCGCGGCCCTGGGCCGGATGATGCGGCTGCTCACCGACGACGCCGCCCGGCTCACCCAGGGTGAGCCGGCCCTGGCCGACACCGAACCCGAACTCGCGGCGCTGCCGGCCAGACTGACCGTGACCTTCGGGTTCGGGCCCGGACTGTTCGAGGCGGCAGGCGTCGACGAGCAGCGCCCGGCCTCCCTGGAACCGCTGCCGCGGTTCGGTATCGACCGGCTGCAGGACCGCTGGAGCGGTGGCGACCTGCTGATCCAGATCTGCGCCGACGACCCGCTCACCGTCGCGCACGCCCAGCGCATGCTGACCAAGGACGCCAGGTCGTTCGCCCGGCTGCGCTGGACCCAGCGCGGGTTCCGCCGCGGACGCGGCATCGAGGACGACGGGGTCACCCAGCGCAACCTCATGGGCCAGCTCGACGGCACCGCCAACCCGGACCTGGACGACGACGTCTTCTCGGAGATCGTCTGGACCGACGCGGGGCCGCGATGGCTGAGTGCCGGCGGTACGACCCTGGTACTGCGCAGGATCCGCATCGAGCTGGAGACCTGGGACGCGGTCGACCCCGGCGCCAAGGAGTTCACCGTCGGCCGCAGGCTGAGCACCGGGGCACCGCTCACCGGCACCGCCGAGAAGGACGACCCCGACTTCGGCGCCACGAACGACCTCGGTTTCCCGGTCATCTCCGAGCACGCCCACATACGGCGGGCCCACGTGGGAGAGGACCGGCGGCGCATCTTCCGCCGGCCGTACAACTACGACGACGCCGTCGCCGCGGACGGGCGGTCGGAGGCCGGGCTGCTCTTCGCGTCGTTCCAGCGCGACATCGGCGAGCAGTTCCTGCCGATCCAGCGCAGCCTGGACGAGTCCGACCTCCTCAACGAGTGGACCACCCCCATCGGTTCGGCGGTCTTCGCCGTCCCACCGGGCTGCGCCCCCGACGGCTGGATCGGAGACACCTTGCTCGGCTGACAGTGAGGATGTGACGTGGTGACGCTGCTGGCGGGTCTGACCCCTCGGCTGACTGACGTCTCGACTGTCCTGTTTGGGATTTGTCGGC
>NZ_JBITRU010000013.1:0-202092 GCF_044540255.1 Streptomyces sp. NPDC086080 | reverse complement strand
CGCGTCCGCTCGGGATACGTCTCACCAGCTATGTGCCCGCTCGCCACAAGATCAGGACCCTACCCGACCAAGATCACACTACGGAAGCGACGTTGATCCTGCACCCGTCGCGATCGCCGTTGGCAGGATCAGGCCGTGCCGCCCCTCGGGAGCCACGATCGTCGTCATCCGCTCGGCGAACAAGGTGTCCGTCTGGAGCGAGTTGACGCCCTTGACCGTCAGCCCCTTAGCGCACAGCGGGAATACCCCCGAGTCCCCAGCGAAATGAAATGTCCCCTTGACTGTCCGCCGCGCTTCCCGGTACCGCGCCCCCGCCTCCGAATGCTCGGCCTCCCATTCCGCGATCCGCGTCCGCCGCGCCGTGCCGGAGATCGCGGCGATGTCCGGGTCGACGACGCTGAAGTACTTCTTGTCCTCGAAGTCGACCTTGTCCCACGGCGGGTTGCCCACCACGCACGAGAATCCGCCGGCCCAGCCTGTCGCGGGGTCGATCTTCGTTGCCTCCGCCGTGCCCTCGTCGGGGACAGTGAAGATTTCAGGGAACTCCAGGTGCCAGTGGAAGAAGGCGTACTGGTCGCGCAGGCGGATGATCTCATTGTGCGTCGACTGCGGAGCCGCGTCGGCCTCGGGATCCTCAAGGCCCCGGAACACCTTGTGGGTGACTGCCAGTGGCGCGTCCTCCTGCTTGACCCACACGAACGCGGCGCACCACGCGTCGGCGAGATGCAGCGCCCTCAGGTACTCGCCGGAAGTTGCCCACTCCTTGAACGCGGCCTCCTTGCGCCGTACGTCAGCCAGGGTGTGGGCAGGAGCGGACGTGATACGGCGAAGTCCGGACGCGAATGCCGTGTTGGCGACATTCGGCTCGCGTTCCTCCACCTCGAACAGCAGGCCCTGCCCGCCCCGCTCCTTCTCGTTCTCAGCGAACAACCGCTTCGCCCAGGCCTCGTCATCGCCCTCCGTCTTCTTGAACGCACGACTGGGGATGCCGTCCTTCATCAGCGCTGGCGTCGCGCCGATCAGACCGTTGCCGTGCCGGATGTGGGCGTCCAAGAAGCCCAGTGGACGGCCTGGCTCCATGGCCTCCAGCCACAGGGAGACCTTGGCCAGCTCCACCGCCATGGGGTTGAGGTCCACGCCGTAGACGCACTGTGCCACGACTTCGTGTAGGGCGTGCTGCACCGCCTCGGCGGTGGGCTCCGGGTTGCGCTCGCGGACGGAGGCGACCCGCTTGGCGATGCGGCGGGCGGCGCCCACCAGGAAGTGGCCCGAACCGCAGGCCGGGTCGCACACCGTGAGGGACAGCAGTTCCTCAACGATGGTGTCGGCGGGGTCGGGGTGGCCCTCGGCGGAAGCCCGCTGCTCGCCGCGCTTCACGGCGGCGTCGATCACCGGGTCCAGCGTCGAGTCGAGGAGCGTTTCGGTGAGTGCCGCGGGGGTGTAGTAACTACCGGTTTTCTTACGGTCGTTACCCGCCCGGTCCACCAGCGCGAACGTGCGGTCGGACGCGCTGTGCTTGGGCACCAGCTCCAGCAGGGCCTCGTACACCGAGCCGAGTTCCTCGGCGCCCATGTGCTGGTAGTCCACGGTCCGCCAGCGGGCGGCTTCGGCGTCCCGGACGCGGGCGAGGTGCCGCACCGCTTCCAGGAAGTACCGGTTGGCGAGCCGGGCGCCCGCGAGCGGTGCGTCGGCCGCCGTGTCGTTGAACAGGCCGCCGAGGCCCGGCAGGCCCAGTTCCGGGCGGCCCTGTTCGTCGCCCAGGGTGGTCAGCACGAGCTGGAGGGCCTCGTACTGGTCGCTGTGCGTGGTGCCCTGCCGGCGCAGGGACCGCTCACGCAGCCGGGCCGTGGAGAAGTATCGGGTGTAGCGGTCGCGGGCCTGTTCGTCGGCGTCCGGGGAGGGGAGCGCTCGGCGGTCCTCTGTCACGAACAGGAAGATCAGCCGGTAGACGAGTCGCAGCAGCGCCGACTGCAGGGCCGCCGGATCAAGGTTCTCACGCAGTTCCGTGTTGTCTGGATGGCGCAGGAAACCGGTGCCGAGTGCGGCGAGCGCCTGCTGGACGCCGTACCGGTAGTTCTCCAGGGCACGGGTGCCCGTCTCGATCGCCGCCGTCCGCCACGCCTCCAGCCAGCACGAGGACGCCGCCGCCCCCTCCGCCACCTCGAACCGCGACACATGCAGCAGCCGGTACAGCAGCACGAACTCGCTGAACAGCTCCCCGTCGAAGATCGCCTCCAGGTCGAACTCGACGTACGACGCCGTGGCTAGCGCGCTGGAGTCGCGCAGCAGCCGCACCTGACGCCCGTTCGTCAGGACGCCCCACAGGTGCGCCTCCGTCCGGTTCAGGCACTCCTGGAGCATCGACTGGGGCGGGACCGTGCCCGCGCCGGCCGGGCGCTTGTCCAGCTCGGCGTTCCAGGCCGTCTGATGGATCAGGGCGTGGCCCCAGCGGTGGGAGACCGGGAACTTCTTCTCCGCGTCGGAGTTGGCTGTGATGCCCCCTGGGCCGACCGGCGTCAGCCGGCCGAAGCCCAGCTCCCGCCAGAGCGGGGCGAGCCAGTCGGTGTCGGCGCGGCCGGTCGGGTCGGTGGCCGGGACGCCCGTCTCCGTGTCCTCGGGCAGGTGCTTGCGCAGGTCGCGCCATAGCGGCTTCAGGTATTCCCAGCTGCGCTCGGCCTCGTCGCGGACCGAGCGCGAGGACGGCATGCCGTAGTCGGCGGGCTTGGAGCCGGGGACGTCCTTGCCCTCGGAGATGCGGACCAGCATGTCGGCCGGCAGCAGGCCGCCGACGGTGTGGACGGCGGTGAACACCTGGTTGCGGGTGGTGGCGGACATCAGGCGGACACTCCAGCGGGAACAGAGGCAGCGGAAGCGGAGACGGGGGAGAGGGCTGCGGGCAGGTAGACGTAGGTGCCGAGGATGTCGGCGGGCTTCTGGGCCGTGACAGACAGGCCCCGGACGATCTCGCCGGAGGCGGCGCGAACCCGGCGATGGGAGGCGTCCAGTTCGGCGGCCAGTTCGTCGCCGTACGAATCCAGGTACGGCGTCGCCTCGCCCAGTTGATCCAGGATGCGAGTCATGGTGCGTTCGCCGGCCGCCGCGGCCGTGTTCTCCGTGGCCCGCGCGTCCAGCAGCTCCACCGCGCGCTCCGGCGGCAGCCACACCGCGTTCTTCGGGGCGCCCTCGAAGGCCAGCAGACGGGCGTCCTCCGCGACCACCTGCTTCTCGCCGTTGCGCGAGGGCAGGGTCAGGTGGAAGCGGTAGCGGACCAGCAACAGCGTCGTACGTGTCGTCACCGCGTCCGTCGTCACCACGCCACACCGGCGGGCCGGGCGTGCGCCGTCCGCCTGTGTGTCCAGCGCCGCGTTCAGCACGTGCGACGCCAGCGCGCCCACCACCGGGTCCGTGCGGACCAGGGCCGCCTCGCCCCGGGCCACCGCCGGGGTCGAGCGGAACGGGATCGGGCGGTCCCGCTCGACCGTCTCCGCGCCGACGACCGGGGCGAGGGCGTCCCGCAGGCCGATCGGCGTGCCGCCGACCTGGGCCGTGAAGTCCTGGCCGGAGTCGCGCAGGGCCGCGCCCAGGGCGTTCAGCGACTCCCGTACGAACGTGTCGATCTCGCCAGCGCCGCCCAATGCCTCCCGCACGGCGGCGACCTCGCGGGCCACCTCTTCCGGGTGGATGGAACGCTGTGCGAACCGCGAACGGGACGCCTTCTCCCGGTCGGCCGCCGAGTTCCAGTCCTTCTCCAGGTCTGCGAAGCTCTGCTGGAACGACTCCGTCTCGAACAGCGCCTCCTGCTCGCCCTGCCGGCCGCGCAACAGCAGCCACTCCACGATCGCGTCCGTCACGCCCGTCGACATCTCGTCCGGCACCGACACCGAGATACCGAGGTCCTTCTTGATCTGGCGGTGCTTCTTGATCAGCACCTCCAGGACCTTGCCGTCGATGCCGTTGTCGTCGCCGTACAGGGTGATGACGCGGACCTCGTCGCGCTTCTGCCCGTACCGGTCGACGCGGCCCTCGCGCTGGTCGTGGCGGGTCGGGTTCCACGCCAGGTCGTAGTGGAGGACGGCGTCGAAGTGGTGCTGGAGGTTCACACCCTCCGAGAGGCAGTCGGTGGCGATCAGGACGCGGCGCGCGGCGGCGTCCTCACCGGCCTCCGCCGCCAGCTCCTCGATGCGGTCGATGCGCTGCTGCGGGGAGAGCGTGCCGGTGACCGCCTTCACCACCGTCTTCACGCCGAGCGGACTGCGCTTCTTCGCCTCGGGGTCGTTGGCGAGCTGCTCGGCCAGGTACTCGGCGGTCGGGATGTAGCGGCAGAAGACGATCGGGTTGTAGCCGTCGGCCAGCAGGGCCTTGAGGTGCTTGATGAGCGCCTTCAGCTTCAGGTCCTGCGCCGGGCCCTCCAACGCCTGGGCCCGCTCGGCGAGTTCGGCGAGGCGTGAGCCCGCGTGCTCCTCCGTCTCCGCGCCCGGGGCCACGTCCATGCCCTCCAGTGCGTCACTGTCCGCCGAGTCGCTGGTCAGCGGGGCGCCGAGCCGGTCCGCCTCCTCCGCCGACGCGGCCACCGCCGCCGCGGACCGGGTGCGCAGGGTCTGCGCCGCCGCCCTCGGCGACGACACCAGGGAGCGCAGCAGTGCGATCGCCGACCACCAGGCGATACGGGCCTCGCGCCGGCCCTGGCCGTCCGCCTCCTCCACGCGCTCGCTCGCGTACGCGATCGCGTCGTCGAGCAGTGCCCGGTACTCGGGGGACAGCTTGTACGTCTCGTCCTTGAAGTAGCGGTCGGACGGGAACGCCGTGCGCTCGGCGAGCGAGTCGTCCGCCAGGCCGTCCTCCTTGGTGAGGTACTGGCGTACGTCCGCGCGCTTGCGGGCCACGAAGTGCTGGGCGAGGAGCTTGCGGCCCTTCTCCGAGTCCAGGTCCACGTGCGCCAGGTCCGGCCTGACCAGGCCCAGCAGGTTGCGGAACGCGGACTCCTTGCCGCTGTGCGGGGTCGCCGTCACCAGCAGCAGGTGCCGCTCGGCGTCCTGCGCGACACGGCGCAGCAGCTCGTAGCGGAGCTGGTTCTGCGTGCTCACCTTGGAGTCGTCGGAGGTCACGCACGTGTGCGCCTCGTCGACGATGACCAGGTCGGGGCAGTGGCGTACGAAGTCGTCGCGGTGGCGGGTGGACTTGATGAAGTCCGTCGAGACGATCACGTGCGGGTACTTGTCGAACAGCGACTGGCCCAGGTCCAGGCCCCGTTCCAGACGGGAGACGGTCGACGACAGCACCAGTTCCGCGTCGATGCCGAACTTCGACCGCAGCTCCTGCTGCCACTGCTCCGCCAGCGCGGGCGAGCACAGCACCGCCAGGCCCGTCGCCTCGCCCTGCGCCAGCAACTCGCTCGCGATCAGGCCCGCTTCCACCGTCTTGCCGATGCCGACGTCGTCGGAGACCAGCATGCGCACCGTCTTCTGCCGCAACGCCATCAGCAGCGGGACGAGCTGGTACGCGCGCGGCTCCACCGCGATCCCGGCCAGTGAGCGGAACGGGCCCGCGCCCGAGCGGAAGCCGACGCGCAGCGCCGTGCGCAGCAGGCCGGCCGCCCGCTGGTCGCCGAGGTCGCCGGGCTCCGGGGGCGCGAACTCGGCTCCCTTCACCGTCTCGAAGGCCGGGAACACCGCCGCGATGTCGTCGTCCGAGCCGCCCAGCGGGCGCAGCACCAGCAGGTCGGGCTCGCTCTCGGGGAGTACGACCCACTCCCGGCCGCGTGCGGTGACCAGGGAGCCTGCGGAGTACGTGAGTGCCATGTCAGTCGTCAGATCCTCGGAAAGGAGAGGCAGGGTAAGTGCGGGCGGTCAGTTGGTGGTCGGGTTGCCGAAGCAGTCGGCGTAGCGGCCGGCGAGCGCGTTCCAGTCGTCGCCGGGGCGGAAGCGGACGGCCTCCCAGCCGGCGTCGAAGAGGCGTTCCTCGGCGTCCTCGTCGCGCAGGGCGGTCTGTTCCGTGTCCGGCAGGTCGACGAAGACGGCCAGGCGCGTGCCCGGCTGCCGGTAGACGTAGTCGGGCATCGCGTTGGCCTCGGTGAGCAGGGCGCCGGTCTCCGTCGGCAGGTTGAGGCCCTTGGCCTTCACCCAGCCCAGGAAGTCACCCTGCTCCACCAGCTCCGCAGCCGCGGCGGCCTCCACCACCGTCGGCTCGGCCGGGGAGGGGGCGGAGGTCTCGGCGACCAGCCGCCGGTACTGCTCCGACCGCGACTCCCCGCGCGCCTCCCGCGTCGCCGTCGCCGACGCGAAGCGCACCAACAGCGCCGCCACCGTGTGACGGTTGATCCGGGCGTGGTCGAGCTGGTTGCCGTACGTCAGCAGGCACTCGTAGCAGCCGAGCGCGCAGGCGCGGTCGCCGCGGTGGGCCTTGCCACCCTCGTCCGTGCCGTCGGCGGCGAAGTGGCAGATCTCCAGGGCGCGGTGGGCCGCCTTGGCCAGGGCGTCGTCCTCCGCCTGGAGGCGGCGCAGGACGCCCGCGCCGCCCTCCGCGGCCTCCATGAACAGGATGCGGCGGCGCGGACCGTCGTCCGGCGGCAGCAGTTCCGCCGTCAGCTCGGCGTCCTCCAGCTCGAAGGCCGCCTCGATGCCCCGCTCCAGCGCGTACATCAGCGTCAGCGCGACCGGCTCGGGCAGTGCCTCGTCGAGGGTGACGACGAGGATGTTCCGGCGGTCCTCCACGAACGGGATGACGCGCTTCTTGCGGCGCCGCTCGTTGCCGTCCGCGTCGATCACCGGGAGTTCGCTGGAGTCGCCGGAGGCCTCGGAGGCGTCCTTGTCGTTCATCCAGCGGCCGTCGGCCAGGTCGAGCCAGTAGCCCGGCGGCTCGTCCTTCTTGGCCCGCACCCGGCCCGTGTTGGTGATCCGGATGGTCGCGGAGTCGCCGTAGGCGATCTCGGCGAGCTGTCCGCCCGCCGCGTCGGCGATCGTCGCGTTCAGGCGGCCCCGGCGGGCGCCGTGGTCGTGGAAGCGGTACGACGTCTCCAGCCGGAAGCCGGCCCGGCGCCGCTCCTCCTCGTCCGAGGAGATCCGCTCGCGGCGCGTGGTGTACACGGTGTGCAGGTGCAGCAGGCCGTATGTCGCCGAGCTCAGCGGCTCGTCGCAGAAGCCGCAGCGGTCCTCGCGGTCCTTCGGGTCGTGGTGGTAGCCGCAGTACGTGCAGCGGCGGGCCTCGCCCGTGGTCAGCTCGCCGGAGGAGTCCGGGGGGAGCTGGATGCGGGTCACCTGGTAGCGGGCGCCCTCGTGGTAGATGAGCGAGCCGGGGCCGAACTCGCGGATGGCGAGGAAACGGGGCCGCTGGAGGTAGTCGCCGTCGCCGCGGCGGCGCCCGATCGTCGGGATGTACGCGGCCAGCGGCAGGCGCGGGAAGCTGTAGCCGGGCAGGAAGCCCTCGGAGGCCAGGTAGCGGTACGGGTTGAAGTCCGAGAGGACCGACTTGCTGTCGACGCTCTCGTTCATCAGCAGGTTGAGCTGTGTCTCCGCCTCGCGGCGGCGGGCGTTGGCGCGGTTGCGGTCGGTCTCCGTGAGGCTGTAGTCGAGACGGCGCTTGTTCTGCACGTACTGGTCGTCCAGCGCGGCGCGGAACAGGCTGCGCCAGCGGTCGAAGGCGCGGTCGAAGCGCTCGGGGACCGTGCGCACTTTGTCCTGGATCCAGTCGTCGTGCCACCAGGTGGTGTCGGCGAACTCCTTCAGCAGCGGGCCCAGGACGGCCAGGGCCGCGTCCACCGTGCGGCGCTGCGCGCCGTCGTCGTGCGAGGCGTCCAGGATGTCGGGCAGCAGCTCCAGGGCCGGGTCCGGACGGTCACCGGTGTCCGGGTGGGACACGTCCAGCACGTCCGGGATGGAGCGGCCCAGACGCAGGCCCGCCTCGGCGATCCAGATGCCCTGGAGGTGGGAGAGGACCAGGTCCTCGTTGGCGAGGTCCAGGCGGGGCGGGGCGACCGCGCCCGCGACCATGCGCTCCGAGCGGCGGAAGTAGTACTGGTCGTGGCTGTTGCCCGTCGCGCAGTACGTCGTCACCAGCGCGGGCTGGCCGCTGCGGCCCGCACGGCCGGACCGCTGGGCGTAGTTGGCAGGCGTGGGCGGGACGTTGCGCATCATCACCGCGTTCAGCGAGGAGATGTCGACGCCCAGCTCCATCGTGGGGGAGCAGTACAGCAGCTTCAACTCCGCCTTGCGGAAAGCCTCCTCGCGCTTCTCCCGGTCCTCCGGCGCGACCTGTGCGGTGTGTTCGCGGGCGAACAGGCCCGCGAGCGCGTCGGCGGTCTCCCGGTACAGCTTGAGGAAGAAGGTGTTGATGCGCGGGCCGTCGCCGCTCTGGTAGGTGCGGGTGAGCGGGTCGTGCGCGCCCGACTCGCCCTTGCCCGCCCGCCAGACCAGCGACTGGGCGGCGACCCGGTAGCCGGTCGTCGTCGGTCCTGACGGGCGGCGGAAGCGGCCGGGGCGCTGCGGGGCGGTCTCGACCTCCTTCACCAGGCCCGCCTTGGTGAGCACCGTCAGCAGCTGGGCGATGATCAGCTGGAGGTCGTCCTGGTCCAGCCCTGCGAAGGAACCGTCCGTGCGCCTCAGGTACTTGCCGTACTTGCCGCGCGCCGACAGGAACAGGCTGGCCCGGTCGGCGCCCGGCCGGGACGGGTGCGGGTACGCCGTGCCGACCTTCGGCTTGTCACCGGCCGACAGCACCCACGGGTCCACCAGCCGCTCCTCGGTGGCCCGTTGCAGCGACTCGAAGGTGTCGTCGCGGAAGAAGGACACGTCGATCGCCAGCGAACGGCGCATCTCGTCGAGGAGCGCCTTGACGATCTCCGCACGCAGCGCCGGGTCGGCGTCCCGCAGCGCGGGGTGCGTGGTCTCCCAGCGGTCCTGCTTTCCGGCCACCCAGTGCAGGTCCTCGTAGTCGATCTCCAGCAGGCCCGTCTGCTCCAGGTTGGGCATGGTGATGCGCCAGCCGCGCTCCAGGTCCAGGTAGAGCCGGAAGGCGACCATGTCGCGCAGCGTGCGGGCCGCGTTGCGGGCCAGGCCGGGGGAGAGGTCCGTGTCACCCGTGTAGTCGCCGGGGGCGAGTGCGAGGGCGTTGGTGACGGCCGAGGCCAGCTCCTCGTGGTGCAGGCCGTCCTCGCCTGCGTCCAGCGCCGCCCGGTACAGCGCCCCGCGCAACTGGGTGATCTGCACGAAGTCGTTGAAGTGGCCCGCCTGGAGGGAGGCGTCCTGCCGGTTGTCGACGAAGGTGAGGAGCTTGCGCGCCTCCTTGTCCAGGGCCTCCTCCGGCACCGACTTCAGCGACCGCACGATGGACGCCGAGACGAGCGAGGTCGCCGACGAACGGCCCTCCTGGTCCAGCGTGGCCAGCTTGGCGAAGTCACGGCCACGCGTCTGCTCGTACGCCACCCCGCAGTGCAGGCAGAAGAGGAACGGGGACGGGATGAAGGCGGCCTTCAGCTCGCCCTGGCCCTCCTGGCCGTACGGGTCGACGGTGACCGCGCGCGGTACCCGGTCGCGGTAGGTGCGCTTGACGATCTCCTGGCCCCGGTCGTCCACCTCCAGCCAGGACTCGGGCAGCCGGCGGTCGTCGACGGCGTACTGCACGTTCGACGGCCACTCCCGCTCGTGGTCGACGTACAGGTAGCCGTCGCCCTGCCGGCCGCCGGTCGCCGAGGTGTCGCGGCGGGCCTCGTAACGGACCTCGCCGTCCTTCTCGGTGCGCCACACCGTCAGGTACTCCTGGCCGCACTCCCGGCAGAACGCCAGCGGCATCAGCAACTTGCCGCCGCTGCCCGGCTGTTCGAGCTGGTAGGAGCGGGTGAGGTGGCGGGAGAGCTTGTCCTCCAGGGTGACGTACACGGTGTCACCCTTGGAGAGGAACTGGTGCAGCCGGAACGCGAAAAGGGGCCGCTCGGTGAGCGGGTGGCGGGCCTGTGAACCCGCCTCCAGGGTGGCGCGGATGGCGGCGACACAGTCCTTCTCGGGCACGCCGGACTGCTCGCTGAGCTCCTTCGCGGCGATCTCGATCTTCGCCGGCTGCTGCCGGACCAGGCGGCCGGACTCCGCGTCCTGGACCAGGCCGAAGCGGCTCTCGATCCAGCGGGCCAGCGGGTCGCGGACCAGGTCGTCGTAGGCGCGCGGGGCGGCGGGGGAGGTGAGGCGCTCGGCCGGGACGGTGTCGGGTGCCTCGCGGGTCGCGCGGACCAGGGTCTCGCCGATGACGTGCTCGGACCGCACCTTCGTACCGAACAGGGTGCTCGCGACCTGGGCGACCACACGGCGCTGGTCCTCCCAGGTACCCTCCGTCGACATGGTCGCCGAGGTGCCGATGCACTGAAGCTCCTCGGCCTGGCAGGCCTCGCGGACGCGGCGGATGAGCAGGGCCACGTCGGCGCCCTGACGGCCCCGGTAGGTGTGCAGTTCGTCGAAGACCAGGAACTCCAGGCCCCGCGCCATCCGGATCAGGCTCGCCCGGTCGGCGGGGCGGGTGAGCATCAGCTCCAGCATCACGTAGTTGGTGAGCAGGATGTCCGGCGGATTGTCGCGGATCTCCTTGCGCTTCTCGTCGTCCTCCTGGCCCGTGTAACGGGCGAAGGTGACCGGCTCCTTCCCGGTGCCGTATCCGTCGCGCAGGTACTTCTCCAGCTCGCGCAGCTGGCTGTTGGCGAGCGCGTTCATCGGGTAGACGATGATCGCGCGCACGCGCTTGGGGGCGTTCGGGCCTTCCTCGTCCCGCTCGTGCAGCACCTTGTTGACGATCGGCACGATGTAGGCGAGGGACTTGCCGGATCCCGTGCCGGTTGTCAGCACGTACGAGGCGCCGGAGGCGGCGGCGTCGATGGCGTCGCGCTGGTGACGGTGGAGGGTGAGCGGGCGGCCGTCGCAGACGGTGCCGCCCTCGGTCTTCTTCGCCTGGAAGATACGGGCGCACTCGGCGTGCAGCACCTTCTGCTGAGCGAGTTCGACGACGGTGCCGCCGCCCTGGAAGAACGGGTTCAGCGACAGCCAGGGGTCCGGCCACTGCGACTTGTCGTCGAGGTCCTGCTCCACGAAGCCGGCGATGCGGTCGTCACGGATGACGGTGCCGCCCTCGGTGAAGGAGCGGTAGTCCTTGATGAGGGCCCGGTGGACGCCGAAGACGTCCATGCCGGCTCCGGCGGCCGGACCCTGCGCGGCGGTGGGCTCCTCGTCTTCGTCGTCGGCGTCGGCGGTAGCAGGGGCGGAGGCCGGGGCGGGCGCCGCATCGCGCACGGGCACGGTCGGGTCGAGCGCAGCCCAGTGCGGCAGCAGCGATGCCCCCGCGTCGGCCACGGCGAGCGGCAGCAGCGCCTCCCGGACGGTCACCGCGTCGGCGGGGCGGTCCGCCGGATCCTTGGCCAGCAGACGCTCCACCAGCCGGGCCAGCTCCACCGGGACCTCGCGGCGGATCGCCCGCACCGGGGCCGGCTGCTGGTTCACATGGCGGTCGGCGAGCTCGTACGCGGACTCGCTGGTGAACGGGGGAACGCCGACCAGCATCTCGTACAGCACGCAGCCCAGCGCGTAGAGGTCGGCGGCCTGGGTCACCTGCTTGGCCTGGCACTGCTCCGGGGCCATGTAGCGGGCGGTGCCCACGCTGACGCCGGTGCTGGTCAGCCGGGTCTGGTCCGGGTCGTCGGCGATGCTGCCCATGCCGAAGTCCAGCACCTTGACCGTGCCGCCCTGCGTGAGCATCACGTTCGCCGGCTTGAGGTCGCGGTGCACGACACCGGCGGTGTGGGCGGCCGCGAGGCCGGCCGCGATCTGCGCGCCGATCGCGGCGGCCCAGGAGACGGGCAGCTGGGACTCCTCCTCGATCAGGTCGCGCAGCGTCTCGCCGTCCAGGAACTCCATCGCCAGGTAGGGCAGGCCGCCCGACTGGTCGTCGATGCCGCCCGCCACGAGACGGGTCAGGTTGGGATGGCGCAACCTGCGGGTGATGCGGACTTCGCGGGAGAAGCGCTGCACGGCCTTGGTGTCACCACCGGTGTCGATCTGCGAGCCGGTGCGGCGGCGCAGGATCGTCTTGACGGCCACGGCGCGCTCGGGAGTGCCCTCAGGGGCGTGCAGGTCCTCGGCGCGGTGAACCTCCCCCATGTTGCCCCTGCCGATGACCTGTCCGATGCGGAACCTGCCGTCGACCAGCTCCTGGCTCACTGCCCCTCGCTCCTTCGTCCCTCGTGCACGTCCCCGCGTCCTGCCCTGCCCCGGGCCGACGGGACCCCCTCACGTGTCGCTGCGCCCACTCATCGTGACAGAGGGCAAGCGGCAGTGGGCGCCACCGTACACGAAAAGGTGATAGAGGTATAGCGAATCTATCTGTTGACATCATCAACGCGACACCCCTAGCGTTGCTGCGGAATCGGTGGGAGGGGACTCATGGCGCGGTTGCCTGCGGACGACAGTGGCGCGTCCGCTCTGCGTGCGGCGCTCGGCGCGCTGCTGACGCAGTTGCGGAGTGCGGCCGTGGAGGGTGTCGTACCGGAACGCGTCTTCGCCGAGAGCGTGCGGAACCTCGCCCTGGGGGACGCCGAGCGGGAGCGACTGCGGCACGAGCTGGCCCGGCTGGGCCTGCCCGTGCGGGACGTGCACATGCACACAGAAGGCGACCACCGAGACGGTGAAAAGGTTGCACAGAACTGTGGGGAAAGTGTGTTCCCACGTTTGACTCCGGTGCGCCACCTGCTCACCCGGTACGCGGACGCCGACGGCCACGTCACCTCGCGGGTCATCGACGGTGTGGTGCGGCTCGCCGGACTCAGCGCGCGGGAGGCCGCGCGGCTGCGGGCGGAGACCTCGGTGCGGGCGCCGGAAGGGGAGCGGGGCGCCGGGGAGGGAGAGGAAGCCGGTGAGGCGCAAACGTCGTCGTCGGCGGCGGTAGGAGAGGCCACCGGCGATGGGGAGGGCTTCGCAGCCGGTGATCCGGAGGACGCCGAAGCCGACGGGCCGGACCTGGAGGAGCCGCCCGCTGAAGCGGTGGTGCAGGGGGACCTCGCGGAGTCGGTGGCCGCGGCGCATGCCGTCCTGGACACGGACCGACGCGTGCGGAACCCCGGCAGCCGGTTGCTGAGCGCGCAGGCCGAGGTGGGTCTGGCCGTGCTGGTGCGGGGCGGACCGGACCGCATCGCCGAGGAACCGACCGAGGACGAGCTGACGGCCCTTCCGTCGGACGACCTCAGAATCCGGGCACGGGACTGCCTCGTCCTGCACAACCAGCGACTTGTGCACGCCCTGGCGAGGCACCATCTGGAGCAGGGTCTCGACTACGAGGACCTCCTCCAGCACGGCTTCCTCGGCCTGCTCAGGGCCGCCCGGAAGTTCGATCCCGCCAAGGGCTTCAAGTTCTCCACGTACGCCACCTGGTGGATCCGTCAGGGCATCACCCGGGCCATCGCCGACGAGGGCGCGCTGATCCGCGTCCCGGTGCACATGCACGAACAGATGCGGAAAGTCGCCAGGGCCGAACGCGCCCTCGCCGCCGAGGGGCGCCGTGCGGGCGACGCCGACGTCGCGGTGCGATGCGACATGACCCTGCAGAAGGTGCAGGAGATCCGACGCCTGACCCACCGCACCGACTCCCTGGACCGGATCATCGGCGACGGGGTGACACTGGCAGACTTCGTGGGGGAGACCCACACCCTGCCGCCGGTGGAGACGCAGGTGGTCGGTGCCCTGTTTGCGGACGACGTGCTGGCCGTGGTGGACACGTTCACCGAACGGGAGGCGCGCATCCTCGTGCGGCGGCTCGGGCTCGACGGGGACGAGCCCTCGACACTGGACGAACTGGGCCGCGAGTTCGGGGTGTCGAGAGAGCGCATCCGGCAGATCGAGGGCAAGGCGCGACCGGCGCTGCGCGTCCGGCTGCGCGAGGCGGGCCTCGTCGGTATCGAGGCCGCGTGCGAGAAGGCCGAGCGTGCGGCGGAACGCGCCGCCGAGGCCGAAAGGGCGGCACGGATCGACCGTTCCGCTCAGGTGGCCCGGTCCGTCCGTATCCGGCTCACGCTGCGCAAGGTGAGGGCGGAGCGCCTGGCCCGGTTGGCCGGACAACAGGCCGAGGAGACCGATGCCGTCCCGATCGTCGAGGTGGAGCCCGGACATGCGGAGCCCGAACACGCGGTGACGATGGACGCCCATGACGACGCCCGCGCCGAGGTGGCTGTCGACGTCGAGGACGCGGTCGACCCCCGTGCCGCCGCTCACACCGAGGAGACTGTCAACTCCGGTGTGGCGCCGGCTGTCGTCGCAGCCGACTGGAAGCGTGCCTGCCGCATGGCCGAGGCACCCGTCGAACAGCTCTGGTGGCTCGTCGACTACGCACGGGCGGCGCTCGGCGAAGACGGCCTGGCGGCAGTGTTGGGCCGGTCGGCCGCCGACAGGGCGGTGAGGGATGCCCGTGCAGCCGGACGCCTGCCGCGTGAGGTACTCACGGCGCTGGAAGTGCTGCGCCGCGTCTTCGACGCCCTGGTGAGTGCCGGGCGGACGCCGGAGGACTTCCTCGACCGTTCCGCGGAAGCGCTCGTCGGGGCGACGCCCCGCGCCTATCTGGAACGCAGACCCTTGGTGAACCGCGAGTCCCGACTGGCTGTACGGGACGCCCTGCGCGAATTCCTCGCCGTCGCGTCCACCGGGAACGAGGACGCGGAGACGCCGAAGCGGACGCGAGGAGTGGAGACGGACGCTCCCCAGGTGCCCGGGCCCGACGCGGAAGTGGAGACGGTCGCGGACACGACGACAGCGCAGGCAACCGACCACGCCGGGACGGACACCCCCGTCGCGCCCCCGCAGACCACCGCCGACTGGGACCAGGCTCTGGCGCTGACGGAACCGCCGCTGGGCGGGGGAGTGTCCTGGCTCGCCGAGTACGCGTTGCTGGCCCTGGGGCATCTGCAGCTCTCCGTGCTCCTCGGTGCGCCGGCCGCCGATGCCGTGGTGCGGGCGGCACGCCATCGGGGCACGCTCGATCGCCCCGTCATCCAGGCCCTGGAAACGCTCGTGGACGTCTTCACCGCGGTCAAGCAGAGAGGGCTGCGACCTGAGCACTTCTTCGAGTCGCCCGCCGGCGTGCTGGCCGGGGTGACTCCCCGCGCGTACCTGGCCACGAACCCTCTCGTGCGGGCCGAGTCACGGGTCGCCGTGCGTGACGCGCTCCGAGGGTTCGTGGCGGCATCGCCGCAGCCGGTCGGTTCCACGGCGGAAAGGGTCCGCAACGGCGTCGGCACGCCCGAGGCTCCGATGGACGGCGCGAGGGACGAGAACCAGGCGTCCGAACCTACGGATCCCGTGCAGGAGGCACAGCCGTCGGCGGGGCCCGAGCGGCCGGCTGCCGATGACCCGGCCCCCGACGAGGCCCGGTGCGTCTCACTGACGCGGGAACAGGAGCGTCTGCTGAGCGAGGAGCGGCGCGTCGCGGAAGAGCGCGTCGCGGCGGTCCGGGCGGAGGCCGAGCGGGAACTCGACGGGTGGGAAGAGGTGCTGTTCGCGCGCATGGACGCCCTCCTGCTCCGGCGCGAACGGCGCGTCCGGGCCGAGGCCGAGGTACACGTCGCACAGCTCAAGGCACAGCACCACGCGGCGTACCGGTCGGTGCTGGACAGGGCCGAGAAGGCAGAGGAGGCCGCCCGGTCGGCGCAGCAGCAGCGGGACCGGACCGGCGTCCTGGAACTGCGGCTGCGCCAGTACCGCGAGGGTGCCGAGGCACGCATCGCGGACCTCGAATCACGGCTGAACGACGCCAAGGCATCTGCCGCCGAACGGGAACGCGCCGCCGCGTCGGCACGCGAGGAGTACCGCCAGGGTGCTCAACTGCGCATCGCCGAAATGGAGTCCCGCCTGCGAGACGCCGAGGACGCCCTTACGCAACAGGTCGCGTCCGCCGAGGCGGCCCGTCGGCGCGCGGAAGAGGCCGAACAGCAGGCGGCGCAGCGCATCGCACAGAGCGAGCACGACGCCTGGCTCCGCATCACCGCCCTGCAGACGCAGCTCGACCAGGCCCAGGCACAACTGGCCGCGGCACAGGAAGTGGAACACAGCCGCGGATTTCTCCGAGACCGGTGGCGCAGGTCATGAGTCCGCCGACCGCCCACTCGTCCCCTCCCTCCTCCAAGAAGACCAGGAATGCCATGGACCCCAGACAGGAACTCGTCTCCCACCTGCGGCGGCAACTCGTCGGCCCGGTCGACGGCGACGACGAGACGCTCGACGCACCGCCCGACCGGCAGTACCTGATGGGCACCCTCTACCCGCAGGAAGCCGATCTGCAGGGTCAGCTCGACCTCGCCAAGGAGGAGTTCGAAGGGGCCGGCACCGAGCGGGGAGCCGAGGACACCGCACCGGCGGGTGACCCCGTACCGGAGTCGAACTCCTGGCTGCCGTCCTCGCTCGGATTCAGCTTCTACACCGACGCCGAGACGCTCGAGGTCGACTGCTCCGCCGCCCGTTACCTCACCCGGTCGCGCAGCGGTCAGCGCGGACGCACGTGGCAACGGATCGCGATCCCGGCCGAGACACACCTTCTCGCTTCCGACCGTCATCACGTCTCCGTGCTGGATGCGCGAGCCGAACTCCGCATCACGAGACGCGACTTCGGCGCGGGGAAGCTCGTCACCGTCGCCCTCGTCAACGCGGCCCGGTACGACCCCGCCTCGGGGAAGACCGCCCACTGGGACGGCATGCTGTTCCAAGTGGATTTGCGGGCACGGCCCGTCGACGGGCAGGTGCTCCAGTACCCGAGTGTCCGCCTCGCCAGCCGTGACCTGGAGGAACAGGAGCTGCGTCTCCAGTACCGCCACGTGCGCACCCACGCCGTGGGCCACGGGTGCGCCGTCGAGGAACTGCGGGACGACAGCGGGCAGACGGTGACCGGGCTCCGGGCGGCCGTGATGCCCGAGGCGGAGGTCACGGGCGTACGAGCCGCCGGACTGACCGACACACCGGTACTCAGCCTCGCCCACCTCGCCGACCCGGCCGTCTCCGTCGACCAGCTCCGTGAGGAACTGGGCGAGTTCGCCTCCGCCTACCGGGCCTGGTACGTCGGTCAGCTCAACACGGAGGTGCCCGAGTGGGGACGCGAGGCCGCCCAGCGCGTGCTCGCCCGGATCGGCACCGCGGTGTCCCGCATCGAGTCCGGCGTACGCACCCTCTGCGACCCCCGGCGTCCCGAACTGCTGCACGCGTTCCGGGCCGCCAACCACGCCATGGCGCTGCAGATGCGCCACTCCGTCGCCGACCTCGCCGGCACCCGGCGCCCCCGCCGCGACCAGGCCGTGCCGCCCGACCCCGAGCCGTTCCCGGACGCCACCTGGCGGCCCTTCCAGCTCGCGTTCTTCCTGCTCGCCGTCGACGGTGCCGTCGACCCCCGGCACCCGGACCGCGCTGTCACAGACCTCATCTGGTTCCCGACCGGTGGCGGCAAGACCGAGGCGTACCTGCTGCTGGCCGCGTTCGTGATGGTGCTGCGCCGGGGCGGGCCGGACGGCGGAGGCACCGCCGTACTCAGCCGCTACACCCTCAGCCTGCTGACGACGCAGCAGTTCCAGCGTGCCGCCACGACCGTGTGCGCCCTCGAGTCCATGCGCCGCGCCGACCCCGCCACCTACGGTGAGGAGCCGTTCTCCATCGGCCTGTGGGTCGGTGAGACCACCACCGCCAACAGCTACGACAAAGCGCGCCGCGACTTCGAGACCGCGCGGGCCGCAGCGGCTCCGGACGACGTGTTCATCCTCGACCGCTGCCCGTGGTGCGGCACCCGCATCCTGCCCGCCCACAAGTCGCCCGACATCGGCGACTACGGGGTGCGTGCCGCCGCCGACTCCTTCGCCTTTTTCTGCCCCAGGGACGCGTGCCTCTTCCACGACGAGCTGCCCGTCGCCGTCGTGGACGAGCACCTGTACGACCGTCCGCCCACCTTCGTCCTGGGCACCGTCGACAAATTCGCCCGGCTGGCCTGGGAACCCCGCGCGGGGCGCCTCTTCGGGTCCGGCACCGGGAACCGCCCGCCGTCCCTCGTCATCCAGGACGAACTGCACCTGCTCACCGGCCCGCTCGGCACCACCGTCGGCCTCTACGAGGCCGCCGTCCTCGGGCTGTGCACCGCACCGGACGGAACCCGTCCGAAGGTCGTGGCGTCCACCGCCACCATCCGCCGCTCGGGGGAACAGGTGCGCGCCCTCTACGGAGGAGACGTCCAGCTCTTCCCGCCCGCCGGGCTCGACGCCCGCCACTCCTACTTCGCCGAGCCCGACACCTCCCGCCCGGGCCGCCGCTACGTCGGTGTCATGGCACAGGGGCACACGGCCGGCCGCGCGTCCGTCGCCACCGCCGCCGCCCTGCTCCAGGGAGCGTGGGAACTGCCCGAGGAACACCGGGACGCCTATTGGACCCTCGTCGCCTACCACCACAGCCTGCGCGAACTGGGCCGTACGGTCACCGCCGCCGCCGACGACATCCCCGCCCAGCTCGCCGGACTCGACTCCGGCAACGGCGTACGTCCCCTGCCGGACCAGCAGGTCGAGGAACTCACCAGCAACCTGCCCCGCTCCGAGCAGCCCGTGCTGCTGGACCGGCTGGAGAAGAGCTGGGACGACCCCAAGTCGGTGTCCTTCCTGCCCTGCACCAACATGCTGTCCGTGGGTGTCGACGTGAAGCGGCTCGCCCTGATGCTGATGCAGGGCCAGCCCAAGACGACCGCCGAGTACATCCAGGCCACCAGCCGCGTGGGCCGGCACTCCGTACCCGGTCTGGTGGTGACCTTCTTCAACGCCACCCGCCCCAGGGACCGTTCGCACTACGAGACCTTCGACGTCTATCACCGCGCCCTCTACCGGCACGTCGAACCGACCAGCGTCACCCCCTGGTCCGTTCCCTCCCGGCGCCGCGCCCTGCACGCCGTGCTCGTCGTCCTCGTACGGCACCGGCTCGGACTCGCGGCCGAGAACCAGGCGGGAGCGATCCTTGACCGGATGCCGGAAGCGGAGACGCTGATCGAGGAGTTGGCCGCCCGCGCCGAGACCGCGGAGCCGGGCGCGGGTGACGCGGTGCGCAAGGAACTCGCCGGGCTGCTGGCCGACTGGGAGGACCTCGCGCGCCAGGCCCGCAAGGACGGCCGCGAGCTGTACTACCGCAGTCAGGGCAAGGGCCAGTCCAACCTCATCAAGAGCTTCGAGCAGCTCTACGGCCTGTGGGAGACACCGAACTCCATGCGCAACGTCGACCGGGAATGCCAGGTGACAGTGAAGGGAGCCGACCTGTGAGCCGCACGCTGCGGGTACGTCAGTCGCAGACCGTGGTGCCCTTCGGAGTCGGGGCCGTCTTCGACATCCAGGGCGAGTCGTTCGTCGCCACCGGCATCGGCGACTGGCCGTCGCGCGGCAGGCAGCCGATCGAGTCGGCCCGGCTCGCGGGCCGCCTGGGCGTCTCCGGCTTCTTCGCCGCTCCCGCCACCGCCAACGACCGCTTCGACATTGCCGACGCGCCCGGAGCGCCCTACATCCGCTTCCCCTCCTGGCTGTTCTGCGGGGCGTGCCGACGCATGAAGCGATGGCGGATCGCCGATGAGAAACACGGACAGGCACCACGCTGCCCGTCCTGCTCCCCGGCGCGGACCCTGGCACCCATGCGGTTCGTGCAGATCTGCCAGGCCGGTCATCTCAGCGACGTCGACTGGTGGTTCTGGGCGCACTCACGGCGGGACGGGGGCGAGCGGGGGCAGTGCGGGGAGCGCGAGAAACTGAAGTTCCTCGTCTCGGAGCGGGCCTCCGGCCTCGAAGCGCTGTCCGTCGCCTGCACCGCCAAGGACTGCGGGGCCGTCCGGGACCTGCTCGACGTGCTCGGCACGCACGGCCTGCGCTGCTCGGGCCGCAACCCGTGGCAGCGCGCGAGCGAGGCCGTGCAGTGCCCGAGGCCCGTGCAGATCGTGCAGCGTACCGCCGGCAACCTGTACTACCCGATCGTTCACTCGGCGCTCGACATCCCCGAGACCGATGTACCCGCGCACGCCGACGACGCGCTCGCGGACCAGGTGCGTGAACACCACCTGTGGGTGTCGTTGTGCCGGGATGCCGCATCCCCGCGCGCCGTGCTCTTCCGGCAGATGATCCAGGAGGACACGGGCGCCGATGACGCCTTGCTGGACGCTCTCCTCGCCGAGGAGACGGGCGTCATGAGTCCGACCACCACCGCTGCCGCGTCCGAAGGCCCCGCCAAGCCGGACCTGAGCAGGGAGGAATGGGCCGCGTTCACGGCACCGGTCCCGCCCGCCACCCGGGACTTCGCTCTGCGCGAGACGACGCTCGGACTGGCGGAGGAGACCGCCGAACCGTGGGCCGGTCTCGCCGGCCACTTCGGCCGCATCGTCCTCGCCGACCGGCTCCGTGAGGTCCGCGCCCTGTCGGGTTTCACCCGGGTCTCCCCGGACGCAACCGTCGTTCCTGCCGACACCTCCCGCCGGTTGAAGTGGCTTCCTGCCGTCGAGGTTTTCGGCGAGGGCATCTTCCTCACCCTGGACCGTGCCGCACTGAAGGACTGGGAAGACGATCCGGACGTCCGCAGGCGCGTGAAGGGCATGCGTGCCGACCTCGACCGCTCCTTCCAGAAGGACCGGCTGGAGAGCGTGACCGGACCGGAACTGTCACCCCGCTTCGTCCTCCTGCATACCCTGGCCCACCTGCTCATCCGGCAGCTGTCCTTCGAGTCCGGCTACACCACGGCGAGCCTGCGCGAGCGGATCTACGCCCGACCCGAGCAGGACCAGTACGGCGTCCTCGTCTACACGGCCGCCGGTGACGCCGAGGGCACCCTGGGCGGGCTCGTCCGCCAGGGTGAACCACCCCGACTGGCCGAAACCCTCCTGCGCATGACCGAGTCGGCCGCCTGGTGCTCCGCCGACCCGCTGTGCGCCGAACACGCAGGGCAGGGGTTCGGCAACCTGAACAGGGCCGCCTGCCACGCCTGTGCCCTGCTACCTGAGACCAGTTGCGAGGCCGGGAACAGCCTCCTGGACCGCGCTCTCGTCATCGGCGGCGAGCGGGTTCCCGGCTACCTGCAACCCATCGTCAGCGCGGCCCGCGCCGCCGCGGCCGATGCCCTGGAGCAGTCATGACCATCACCTACCTCGACCTCGCCCCCGACCAGCGCGCGGGGCTCGACGGCCTGCCCTTCGACGGCAACCATCTGGTCAGTGGGCCACCGGGCAGCGGCAAGAGCATCCTGGCCGCGCAGCGCGCCATCATGCTCGCCCTCACCGGCACGCCCGTGGTCTTGCTGACTTATTCGAACCTGCTGCGTCAGTCCCTCGCGGGGACCGTGCACGCGCTGGGGCCGGCGGACCGGTCGGTCCGCGTCATGACGGCGCACAGCTGGCTCGCCGACTGGTACGGCGCGACACCGCCCCGCGCCGAAGACGGCTGGTACGACTGGGACGCGCTCCACAACCGGGCCGCCGACCCCGCGTCCACCGCCCCCACCCTGGTCGTCGACGAAGGCCAGGACCTGCCGCCCGAGTTCTACCTGCTCTGTCGCATGCTCCAGGCTCCTACGACCGTCTTCGCGGACGAGTGCCAGCGGCTCACCGACACCAACTCCACCCTCGGTGAGATCGCTCGCAACCTCGGTCGCTGCACCCGGCACGAACTCGACGGCAATCACCGCAACACCGAACAGATAGCGTCCTTCGCGGCCCACTTCCACAACGGGACCGGCATGCCGGTCCTGCCCGGCCGGCAGGGACCGGCGCCGCGGCTGCACCGCTTCCCCGAACGAGGTGTCGCGGATCTGCCCCTCCTGCTCGCGGAGCAGCAGCCCAAGAAGACCATCGGCGTGATCGCCGGGTCCAAGCACACGCAGTTCTCTCTGCTCACCAGCATTCAGAACCGCGCCCCTCGGCTGAAGCCCCAGTTGTACACGTCCGAGTCCAAGGGGCGTCTGTACCGCAATCTCGACCTCGGCCGCCCCGGCATCGTGATCGTGCACCGTGCGAGTGCCAAAGGGCTCGGCTTCGACACGGTCGTCATCCCGGACACGCACCGGGACGCGGCAGCCGATCCCACCTCCGCGGCCTTGCGGATGTCCTACTACGTGATGGCCACCCGGGCACGGCAGGAACTCCACCTCGGTTACGAGGGTGACTCCGAGCCGCCGCTCCTCGCCCAGGTGAATCGCGCGGCCCTGCAACGGGGTTAGCAGAGAGCGGAGATCAAGGACCCCAAGCCACGGCTCGCGGTGCGGGGCTCGCCGACCGGGGCGCTCAGCGGGGCAGGCGGACGTCGAGGGAGTACAGGCGGGTGATCTGGGTCTCCCGTTCGTTGTCGTCGCTGGCCAGAAGGATGCGCATGCGTCCGTGGCCTGTGTGGCCGGTCACGGCGAGGCCCTCGATGTTGTCCAGTAGCGGGTTGGGCTGGGGCTGTTCGGACGTGGCGCCGAGGGTCGGACAGTCGACCAGGTCGGCCAGCAGCGTCTTCGAGGCCAGGCGGACCGAATCGCCTGCCGCGATGTTCTCGGTCCCGCTGACGTCCTCGGCCCGGCTCAGGTCGGCCAGATACAGGCGGACCGTGTTGCCGACACCCGCGGTGAAGCCGCGTTCGAGGACGAGGAGCCGACCGTCCCCGGTAGCCGCCAACTCCACCACTCCAAGGCCCGCATCGGCCCGGTAGCCGTACTGGGCGCCGATGGCGAAGGGCTTGCCGAGTCCCGCGCGATTCCAGGTCTGGAAGCGGACCACGCCGGCCTCGTCCCCGGCGAGGGACCCCTCCATGGAGGCGATCAGAGTCCGTCCGCCGGGCTGAAGGGTCAGCCCTTCGAAGGTCTCGTTGCGTACGGCGCGGCCTGCCGGAGCCACAGCGAGAGCGGCCGGTACGGGAAGTGCCTCGAGAGGCGTGCCGTCGCGGTCGTAGCGGGTGACGGAGGGTTCGGTCTCCGAGCTGATCAGCCGGGCGCCGTCCCGGTCGATGACCAGCCCCTCGGAGTCCGGCGCCGTGCCGTTCAGGTCTGCGAGGGGTGCCACGGTCTTCGCCTCGGCGGTCAGTGCATGGGCGCGTTCTCGCACGGCGAGGGAGTATACGTACGACTCGTCGGACACCGCGGTGATCCGGCCACCCCGGTCTACCGCGAGAGCGGAGATGTTGCCTACGTAGACGCCGTCCAGGGTCTTCTTGTCCAGGTCGTCCGAGAAGGCCCGGATACGGACCGAGTCGGAGCAGTCACGCGCCTGACCGGGCAGGACATGGGACGACGAGGGCAGCGGAGACGCCTGGACGGTCCCCTGGGCGAACGTGAGGCATCCGGTCATGCTCAGGACCAGTGCGGTGGTGGCCGACACGCGTGGACGCATGCGCGTACTCCTTTTGACCAAGAAGGATGGAAGGTGGTTCCGGGTGCCGTGTGTTGGGCATCATCGGCCAACATCCACGACGACGCGCTCACCCGTGACGCAGGCGAACGGCGCACTGGGCCCCGCACGGGCATGACGAACGGCCACGCACCGCATGGGCTCAACAAAAAGTCAGCCTATAAGCCCGACGGTGGATGTTCTACCCGCGTAGCAAGTACACGCGGAGTAACTTGTGGCCCCTTGATCGCCCGAACTTCCCTGCCGGTGCGACAGCATGACGTTCAGTCAGATCAGCTCCACCCGCACCGGCCTGGGCGCATGCGGGAGCGGCGGGGACCGGGCGAACGCCGGTCCCCGCCGCGGGTCTTGCGCGCCGGTTCAGCTGTAGGGGATCACCAGCACGGACGTGGCCGTGCCCGTCTGGAGCTTCGAGGTGCCGTTGCCGATGGCGCTCCACACCTCCAGGCGTACGGTGCCGCCGCTCAGGTTGCCCAGGGTGCCCGTGGACGCCTTGAGGCCGCGTGCCTGGGTGTACTCCTCCCATCCATTGACCGGGTCGGTTGCGAAGTAGTGGTACGTCTCCGTTCGGTCGAAGCTGCCGTCGCCGGTGAAGTCGTAGCTGATCCGTGCCTGTTGGCCCAGCCCGACCGTGGTGCCGGCGTCCACCTGGAGCCGGAAGGCGGTCTGCGCGCCCGGGGTGAGCGTGCCGTTCACGCCGCGGACCTGGTAGACGAGAGGCTGGTACGGGGCGCCGTCGCGGTTGGCGCCGCCGGCGGAGGCGATGGTGTCGCTGCCCGCCGTGCCGCCGGTCGCCGTGGTCAGGACGCCACCGCCGCGCAGCTGGAAGGTGTTCCCGGTCGGCGGCTCCGGCTCCGGCTCCGGCTCCGGATCGGGGTCGGGGTCGGGGTCCGTGGACCCGGTTCCGGTGCCGGTCGCGGTGGAACGGGCCGGTACGGAGAGGGTCTTGCCGTCGGAGAAGGTGACGGTGCGGGCCGTGGCTCCGTGGTTGTGGGCCGCGTAGGTCCGGGTCGTTCCCTTGGTGAAGACGGCCGAGGTGGGGATGTCACCGGTCACGGTGGCGTCGGGTGCGCCGAGGGTGTCGAGGGTGGTGAGCCAGTGGTAGGTGTGCGCCTTCGACTCCCCCTCCTCCGGGGTGTAACCGGCGTGGCCGGCGTCCCACTTGGCCTTGGCCGCGGCAGGGTCGGCGAAGGACTCGAACTCCCAGAGGAGATCACGCCATTCGACGGCCGGGCCGCCGTTCTCCCGTTCCATCTCGGCGATGTTGCGCCGGATGGCGGCCTTCTCGCCGCCGAGGTGGAGCGAACCACCGGTCACCGGCAGGACGTTGATGCCGTGGATCTCCTCGGGGTTGGCGGTCCACCACGTGGCGTACGCGGCGCCGCTGCCCCACACCATGCCGGCCGTGTCGTGGCCGAAGGAGGACGGGAAGACCTGCTCGTCGGCGTCGAACCAGTACTGGGCGATGGACTCCGACTCGGTGGTCAGCAGGAAGGTGCCGAGGTCACGCAGTGAGGTGTCGCCGGTGGCGGAGCCCCAGAGGATCAGGGCGGCGCTGAGGTTGGTGGACTCCGAGGAGGACTCCTGGTTGTTGCCGGCGGCGAAGCCCTGGTGGCCGGAGGCCCAGCCGTGGCCCGCGTAGATGTCGAAGCCGCGCAGGAAGGGGTAGGACGTGTCGGTGCGGCTGGGGTTGGCGGTGTCCCGTACCAGGGTTTTGACCATGCCGCCCCAGGCGGATTCCGCGGCCCACGCCGGGTCGTACTGCGCGATGACAGCTGCCGCGTAGACGTAGTAACCGTAGTGGAAGTGGTGGTCGTTCAGCTCGGTGTCGCTGCCGTAGGAGGCGGGGTAGCCGGTGAGCGTCTTCCAGTCCTTGTCGTAGCTGAACTCGTTCGCGCCACCCGCCGTGAACCAGTCCTGGAGCTTGCCCTTCATCAGGCCGAGCATCCGGTCGCGGACGGCGGTCTCACCGATCTGGTCGGCCACCGGGACGAGTTGGGCGAGGCGGCCGAGTGCCTTGCCGGTCCAGTACGTGTCGGAGGCCCCGGAGAAGGGGTCGGCGGCGTTCACGACGTCGTTCAGGTATCCGCGCAGCCGGGCGGTGTCCACGCCGTTCGACTTGGGCAGCGCGGGCAGCACCGCCGACGCCTTCTGGCTCGTGGTGAAGGAGGCCGCCTCACGGACCTTCATCGTGCCGCGCGGTGAGACGTACGTGTACGAGGTGAGGGGGTCCGTGGTGTGCAGCCACTGGTGGCGGTAGAGGGCCTGGAGCGTGCCGCGCTCGGTGCCTTCCTTCGCCTCGGTGGTGAGTGTGTAGGTGGCCCCGACGGTGCCTCCGGTGTAGTTCCAGGTGACCTTGGAGCCGGAGACGAAGCTGTAGGCGTACTTCTTGAACGTCGCCAGCGCGCCGGTGGACGGCAGTACGGCGACGGAGAAGTAGTCCTTGGAACCGAGACCCGCGGTGACGGTGGATCCGGCGACGTTCCAGTCGCTGCCGGTCGGCGCGAAGAGGGCGTAGTGGTGCCCGGCGACGGTGATACCGAGGACGTTGCCCTGGTCGGCGAAGACGGTGGGCGCGCCCGCGGTGGTGATCTGGGCGTTGCCGCCGGAGCCCTTGGCGTAGACGAACGGGGAGCCGTGGCCGATGGTGGTGCGCAGGGTGCGGGCGCCGTCGGACCAGTACGGGGTGACCGTCCAGTCGGACCAGTCGTCGGCCTTGGTGTCGGGGGAGTTGAGGCCGGTCAGCCCGATGGTGAGGTCGCGCTTGTGGGCGTACTCGTACTGGCGGCCCTCGCCGACGATCGTGGGGGATGTCGGGTAGCCGATGTCGAGCCCGCCGGCCGTGGCCTGGTAGGTGAGGGGGTGCCCGTACATGGGCGTCGAGTACGGGTTGTCGCCGTAACGCTGGAAGGCGAGGGAGGACCACCAGTCGTTGGTGGGTACGGGCCGGTTCCTGGCGGCCGCGGTCACCTTGGGTGTGACCGGCGTTCCCGTGTTGGTGGTGGGGCCCGACGTGCCGGGGGGCCGGGTGTCGGAGTAACTGCCGTTGCCTACAGGCACGGTGGCGGCGGACGCCGGCGCGGCGGCCGGGCCGCCCAGGCCGGCGACGGCGAGGGCTGAGGCCAGCAGCAGAACGGTGGCCGGTCTGGTGCGTGGGGATGGCATGCGTCACCTCAAGTCGTGACAGTGGGGAGACTCTGAGAGCGCTCTCAGATGGCCGGAACGTAAAGCCCATGTAATGCACGTGTCAATGGCTTGAACGCAACGGGATGTGCCGAGCCGGCGTTTCGTCACATCTTTGAGCGTCGCCGGGGGTTGGCCGAGAGAAGCCGGATGAGGCGCGCGCGGGCACCGGACTCTGTACCGATGCGGACCCCGTCGGGTACCGCCCGGCGGTGATCGTGGTGACCTCGGTGACCGTGCTCGCGACGTCCCACGCACGGATCACCCGCACGCCCCTGGCCGTTACTCGGCCTTCCTGAACACCTCCGACATCACGTCCCCCGTGTCGGGAGTCAGCCGCCCCGAGGTCTCCGGTGAGATCAGGCCGACCCTGGTGGCCAGCTCACGGCCGTGCACGTCGACGGCTGCCTCGATGAGGCCGGCGAGCGCGTCCAGGGAGGTCCGGGCACGGGTTCGGGCGACGACGGCGCAGCAGACGGCGGCCGCCGCGGCCGGCCACCACCAACAGGCGAGCAGGGCGTAGCCGACAGCCCAGGCGCTGAGGCGGGCGGCGGCACTGAAGGAGTCGTGAGCCGACTGAAGGCGGCGCACGGCCGGTTCGGGGAGGGTGAGCCACAGCCGCGGCCAGAGGACGGCCAGGTCCACCCCGTAGGCGGCGTCGAGGCGGTGGGCCGTTGCCTGTATACGGTCGCCGTACCAGGTGGGGCGGACCGGTGCGCGCAGCGCGATGCGGTCACGGGCCTCGGCGAGGGCATGGACCCGTTCCAGGGCTCTGCCCCGGTCCGTCACCGACCCGCCGGATCCATCGGACCCGGTGGTCGTCCGGTGGGCGTGGCCGACGGCTTCGTCGAACCGCGCGTCCCTTTCCCGCCACTGGCGGGCCCGGCGTGCGGTCCTGGCGCGCGAGAACGGGTCGTGGCCGAAGCGCAGTCGCCACCGCTCGATCGCGCCACCGAGGAACTGCGCGGCGAGTGAGGCCGCGGTCGCGGCGAGCAGGGCGAGGGCGACCAGGAGCGCGGCGGTGCCGGTGCGGTCCAGAACGGGGTCGGCGGCGAGGTCGTCCAGGGTGGTGCGCAGCCGGTCGACGTCGTGCCAGTGGCGGTGACCCAGGGTGGCGCCGACGGCAGTGGCGGCCAGGAACAGGGCGCCGGGGAGGACCAGCAGATTCAGCCAGCGCTCGGTGAGTTTGCCGCCCAGGGTGGCGAGGAGCGGGTTCACGGGAGTGGGGTCACTGCGCGGAGCCCAGTCGGGCCTTGCGCATGCGGGTGCCGTGGACGGCACAGTACGGGGCGGGAAGCAGGTCGCGGGCCCGTTCGGCGCGGATGCAGCGGGTCGGTCCAGGACATACGGCGACCTTGATGTGGGGCGTGATGCCGGGGACCGTCGTTCCTCGGGACTCGTTGACCAGTCCGCGTGCATCCCCGTTCCGGCGTAACGCCGTGTCCAGGGCGCGGTAGCAGATCGCGAGCTCGTCGGCGTCCGCACCCGATCGCAGGAGGTCACGCGCGCGCTCGGCCGCCTCCCGGACACCGGGCTGCCGAAGGTCCTCCGGTGAGCCGAGCAGGGCGCACAACGCGGCTGCCGCCCGGGGGTCGGGCCGGGGCAGGTCGGCAGGGGACGTCATGGTCCAAGTGTGCCGTAAATAAGGCAGAGTCGGGCATGATTTGGCGCGGCCTCCGAGCCGACGGAGGGTGCGGAAGGGGGGAGCGACGGGTGAGGTACGACCGGGACTGGTTCCTTGAGTCGATTCACGCGCGCCTCGGCCGGGCCGTGACGGCGGACGAGGGTGCGGCCAGGAGCGTGCTGTTCGGGATCGACGCGGATGCCGAACTCCGCGGACTGCTGCGGACCGCCGATACGACGAGAGACATGGAGGCCCGGCACGCGGCCGGCTGGCTCTGCGCCACCCGCGCGATGACGGAACCGGGGAACCGCGACACCGTCCACGGGGCCATGGCCGGAACACTGCTCTTCCCGGTGTGGGTCGCCGATCCGACGTCGGTACCCCCGGAGCTGGCGGCGGGCTACGCGTCCGCCGACCCCGCCGCTCGCCCCGACCCGGCGAACGCGGACGGTCCCGCCGAGTGGTCGGCCCTGTGTGCCGCGTTCAGAATCGCGACGGAGGGACGGCAGCACGACCCGCCGCCGGACGCCGACGAAGACATGCTGCGGCTCCACGAGATGGCCGCGCTCATGGCCGCGACGACCCCCTCCCGGGAGACCCGGCTCATCAGCGCGATCGGATGCGGCAGCCTCGCCCTCCTCGCGACATGGGAGTACGAACCCTGGTTCGCGGACCGGCTCGACGAACTGTCCCGTGCCGTGTCCCTCAGCGGGAGGCCCTGGCCGTTCGGGGACCTGGCGGACGCGGATCCGGTCCGGTTCGTCCACGGTGCCGTCAAGCGCACCCCGGCCGCCTCCCCCGCACGTCTCCTCGCCCTGGACGGTCTGGGCCGTCGGCTCCTGAACCGCTTCCGTGAGTCGTTCGACGCCGAGGACCTGTACGAAGCGGTGGGCATCGCACGTGATGTAGTGGCCCAACTACCGCCCGGACACCCGCACCTGACCGATGGCATCGCCGGTCTGGGAAGCGCCCTGCTGACGTTGCGGCAGACGCAGGGGGCGACGGCGCAGGAGTGCGACGAAGTGGTGGACCTGTGCCGCCGGGGCTTCGCCGGCCACTTACGGGGGCCCGGCGCGGCGGGCCACGACCTGGGCATGGCGCTAGTCCTGCGGGCGCAGCACACCGGCCTGGTGGAGGACCTGCACGAGGCGGTGGAGGTGCTGGCCGAGGCGCTCCGGGTGGCGCGGAGTCCGGGGGAGCGGGCGGCCCTGCGGAACGCCCTGGGCAACGCTCTGCGTACCCGCTCCGTCGTGACCGGGGCTCCGGCCGATCTGGACGCGGCGCACGACCTCATCGACCCCGCCACCGCCCCCACAGGGACGGCAACGGGCCCGGACGTGCCGTTTCTTGCCCCCGCCTTGGTCCTGTACACCCGCTACACACGCGATCCGCAGGCGCACGGGGCGGACCTCGACGAGGCGCTGCGGCGTCTCCGAGAGGCCGAGCCCCTCATGCCGCCGGGCCACCCGGACCGTCCCGCGGTGCTCAACTACCTCGGCCTGGTGCTGGTCGCCTGCCACCAACGCTCGGGAGACAGAGAGGAGCTGAACGAATCCGTGGCGGCCCATCGCGAGGCGGTGGCGCTCACCCCCGAAGGGCACGGCGTCCTCGGCCTGCGGCTGCTCAACCTCGGTGCGGCGTTGGGCCTGCGCCACCGGATGACCGGAGACGGCGAAGACCTGCGGGAGGCCCGGGCATGCCGGCGCCGTGCCGCCACGCTGCCCGGCCTCGGCCGCGCCCACCACGCCGCACTGCTGGGCTCGACGGGGATCGGCCTGATGACGGGCCTCGAACGAGCCACTGATCCGGACGCGCAACTCGACGAAATCGTAGGGCTTTTCAGGGAAGCTCTGTCCCTGACCTCGGAGGGAGACCCCCAACTGCCCCGACGACGGCACCGCCTCGCCGTCGCCCTGCTGTCCCGCAGCCCACAGGCGCTGCGGACGGCAGAGGTCCGCGAAGCGCGCGAACTGGCTGACGCGGTGATCGCGGCGCTGCCCGCGAACTCGCCCGATCTGCCGGGCGCCCTGGTGGTGGCCGCAAGGGCCCGGACGGTGAGCCCACGTGCCCTGCTGTCATCGGCGGGCCGGGGCGAGGTGATTGCGCTGCACCGCCGGGCGGTCGAGGCCACTCCGCCCGGCCACCCCCAGCGCGCGCTCCGTCTGACCGGCCTCGGCTACGCCCTGTACGATTTGGGCCCGGACCGCAGCCGTCGTAGCAATCTGACCGCGGCGGCCGAGGTGCTCCGGGAAGCGGCCCTGGAACAGCAGTGTGCGCCCTTCGAGCGGCTGGGCGCGGCACGGGCCTGGGGCGACATCCGGGCGGAGCTGGGCGACTGGGACCGCGCACTGGACGGCTACGTGGTCGCGGTCGACCTGCTGCACTCCGTGGCACCCCGCCAGCTCGTCCGCGACGACCAGGAGTTCGTACTGAGCCGCACCGTCGGCCTGGGGGCCGCCGCCGCTGCCTGCGCGGTGCGCTGCGGCCGGCCCGGACTCGCCGTCCGTCTGCTCGAACAGGCCCGGGGCGTGACCCTCTCCCACGCCTTCGACGCCGACAGCGATCTGACCCGGCTCCGGGAGACCGCCCCCGGCCTCGCCGCCCGCTTCGAGGAGCTCCGGGACGCCCTCGACACGGCGACCGACAGCGGGGAACTCCCCGAGGAAGGACCGCCCGCCCCCGACGCCCGCGCCGATCTGCGGCAGCGACTGGCCGCCGAGTGGCGGGAGCTCACCGACCGGATACGCGCCGAACATCCCGAACTGGGCATGCTGCGTCCGGTGCGGGACTGGGACGAACGCGAACTGCGCGCGACGGCCGCGGCGGGCCCGGTGGTCCTGGTCAACGTCTCTCCACACGGCAGCGACGCCCTCGTCGTCACCGGACACTCCATCGACGCCGTACCGCTCCCCGGTCTCGACCCGCGGACGACGACGATGCGCCGGCAGACCCTCCAGGACGCCCTGCTCCGCATCGAGACGCCCGGAACCTCCCGCAAGCAGTCGCAGCGCGCCCAGCAGGACGTACGGGAAACCCTCGCCTGGCTGTGGCAGACGGCCACCGGCCCGGTCCTCGACCACCTCCCCGGGGCAACCCGCGTGTGGTGGTCGCCCGGTGGCCTGCTGGGCACGCTGCCCCTGCACGCGGCAGCCCCCGCCGACGGCGCCCCCGGCGCCCTCGACCGGGTGGTCTCCTCGTACACGCCGACACTGCGGGCCCTGCACCACGCCCGTCGCCGCGCCGCCCGCCCGGCGGGCACCGGGACCCTCGTCGTCAGCGTCGAGCGAGCTACCGGCCAGGCCCCCCTCCCGGGCGCACGCCGCGAAGCGGAGCACCTGGCCCGCACGCTCCCCGGTGCCGCACTGCTGGCGGACACCTCGGCCACCCACTCCGCGGTCGTCTCCGCACTGCACCGCCACGCCCACGCCCATTTCGCCTGCCACGCCCTGGGCGACCTGGAACATCCGTCCGGCAGCCGACTCGTCCTGCACGACCACACCGAACACCCGCTGACCGTCCGTGACCTGGCCCGCCTCCGGCTGCCCTCGGTCCGGCTCGCCTACCTCTCCGCCTGCGCGACTCTGCGCACCAGCCCCGAACTCGCCGACGAGGCGGTCCACATCGTCAGCGCCTTCCAGATGGCGGGCTTCCCCCATGTGGTCGGCTCGCTGTGGCATGTCGACGACGTGATCGCGGCCGAGGTCGCGCTCAGCGTGTACGAAACCCTGGACACGGGTGACGGCACACTCGACGTCGCCCGCACGGCCGAGGCCCTGCACAGGGCGGTACGCACGCTGCGCGACACGTACCCGGGAACCCCGAGCCTGTGGGCCTGCCAGGTGCATGCGGGCCCTTAGAACCCCTAACGGAATGCTCTACGCGGACTTGAGTGCTTGTTCGGTGCCGTGAACGAGCGTGGTTGCTACTGTCCGGATGTGACCCTGACTGACCTCAAGAACGGCTTTCGTGATGATGAGCAGCGGCGGCGTGTCCAGAGGGTCATTCATGATCGCCTCGCAGACGACCGTGACCCGCAGGAATGCCGCTTCCTCATGCGCTTCTGGTGGCAGCTGGTCATGTCGTACCAAGAGGTGTCGATGGACGAGCTCAGCCTGAACGTCGGCAAGGCGAAGCTGCAGGTGGTCGAGGCGCTGATCAGCGCTATCCGGTCGTCTCATGCCGACATCGATGCCTGGATCACCACTACACAGCAAGTCTTCCCGGTCATCGAGGATCACGGTTTCAGGGCCGCCCAGGACAACGAACGTTAACGCGGTCGGAGCTTCTTCAGTCGTCGCCAGCAGATGATGCTGCAAGCGAGACTGAGGAAGGCTTGGTGGATGTCATCGCGTATCTCCCAGCGGATGCGCAGGCGGCGGAACCAGTGCAGGTGGGCGAACGCTCGCTCGACGACCCAGCGTTGGGCAGCCAGGCCGGAGCCGTGTTCGGGGCCGCGGCGGGCGATCTGCGGTCAGGGCCCCATATATGCATAGTGTCATGAGCAGGATGACCCAGCCGCCGGAATTTCCTGCAACGATGAGAAAGACCGACAGGATTACTCCGGCCACGGCGAAGAGGGTGGCGAACAGCATCCACCTCTTCACCGCTGCCCGTTGCTCCAGCGACCATCCCAGGTTGGGCATGTGCGATCCCTTCTTCCTTGACTCTGGGGCGGGGCGATTGCATTCCCCGCCCCAGAGTCCTGATCTCTTAGCCTCCGCTTACCGCGTTGGAGGCGATCTGCCCGGCACTCCATGCAATCGCGTAGCACCCTGCGGTGGCTCCCAGAGAGCCTCCCAACGTCGCTGGGGATGAGGCAGCGACTGCTGCTCCGCACGCGGCTCCAGCGAGTCCGCCCACTACTACTCCAGCAACGTCGCCCCACAGCGCTTGAGTATCGCCTTGTGCCAGGTGGGCGACACCAGTAACGGCATCTCCGACCGTGCCGGGACTGTAAAACGTTCGGTGTAACTCCTGATCAAGGAAGATGCATCGATGACCAGTGAGAACGTGACCGAGGCCGAGTCCGTTGAGGCGGCCGAGCCGCAGCCGGCGAAGGCGGTGGACGACCAGCTCATCGACGAGCTGGTGGGCCGCGCCCAGGCCGAGGGCCTGCAGCTGACGGGTGAGGGCGGGCTGCTGCAGCAGCTGACGAAGCGACTGCTGGAGTCCGCGCTCGAGGGCGAGATCATGACCACCTCGGCTACGACAAGCACGATCCGGCCGGGAAGAACGGCGGCAACTCCCGCAACGGCACCCGCGCCGAGACCGTGCTCACAGACGTCGGCCCGGTCGAGATATCCGTGCCCCGCGACCGTGAAGGCTCCTTCGTGAGCCGAAGATCGTCAAGAAACGGCAGAAGCGTCTGTCCGGCGTCGACGCGATGGTCATCTCACTGTCCGCGAAGGGCCTGACGACCGCTGAGGTCCAGGCTCACCTGGCCGAAGTCTATGGCGCCGAAGTCTCCCGCCAGACGATCTCCACCATCACCGACAGGTCATGGACGGCATGGCGGAATGGCAGAACAGGCCCCTCGACGCCGTCTATCCGGTGATCTTCATCGACGCGATCCACGTGAAGATCCGCGACGGCGCCGTGGCCAACCGGCCGATCTGCGTGGCCCTGGCCGTCACCGTCGAGGGCCGCCGCGACATCCTCGGCCTGTGGGCCGGCGACGGCGGCGAGGGCGCCAAGCACTGGATGCACATCCTCACCGAGATCAAGAACCGCGGCGTCAACGACGTCCTCATGCTCGTCTGCGACGGTCTCAAGGGCCTGCCCGACGCCGTCGAGGCCGTCTGGCCCCGCACCACGGTCCAGACTTGTGTGGTCCACCTGCTGCGGAACTCCTTCCGCTACGCCGCCCGCCAGGACTGGGACAAGATCGCCCGCGTCCTCAAGCCCGTCTACACCGCCGCGACCGAAGAGGCTGCCCTTGAACGGTTCGCCGAGTTCGCCGATGCCTGGGGCAAGTAGTACCCGGCGATCGTGCGGCTCTGGGAGAACGCGTGGGAGGAGTTCACGCCGTTCCTCCGCTTCGACACCGAGATCCGCCGCATCGTCTGCACCACCAACGCGATCGAGTCCGTGAACGCCCGCATCCGGCGGGCGGTCAAGGCCCGCGGCCACTTCCCGAACGAGCAGGCCGCCTTGAAGTGCGTCTACATGGCCATCATGTCGCTGGACCCCACCGGCAAGGGCCAGGCCCGCTGGACCATGCGCTGGAAGACCGCCCTGAACGCCTTCGACATCACTTTCGACGGCCGCCTCTCCGCAGCTCGTCAGTAACCCCAACCCCCCTGGTTACACCGTTCGTTTGACAGACCCTCTTTCGGCCAGGTAAGTCGCACTTCATGGCCGTGCTGTACGCGCTGCTCAGCGGCAACCCGGCGGCCCGTGCCCGCACCGACCGCCTGTGGGAGACCCGGGGCGCGGCGCTGCGGATCGGGGGCGCGCTGGTGGGGGAGTTGCACTCCAGTGAGGGCGCGGGATGGGCGCTGACCGTGCGGCAGGAGACGCATCCCGACGACTTCGACGATCTGCGCAGGATCGTGCTGTGGCTCGGCGATCGTACGACGACCGTGGGCACGGTGGGGTATCTCCGCTTCTACGAAGCGCATCTCCCCGACGTGCTGATCGCGGAAGGCGGAGCCGTGCGCCGGGAGGTCCTGCGTGTCGAACAGGCCGTCGGGACGGCGGACCAGGTGATTCCCGACTTCTACGCCTGAACGGCGGCCGGCGCCGCGCCTCCTCCCGGGGCGGTGCCCGGCACTCGGCTCACTTGATCGAGCACTCCTTCACATCGAGCGGTTCCGTGTTGCCCGCCGGTCTGCTGCACAGGACATCCGCCTTCGACACGCCCGCCGGGGTGCGACGGACCCGTGCGAGGACGATGCTGTGGCCGTGCCGTTCGCCGTACAGAGGTGCGTCGGTGAAGTCGATCGTGCCGGTGGCCATCCCGTCGAGCTTGACGCCCCTGAGGTTGATCCAGGTCGCGGCGCGGCTCTGGCGTACGTCTCCGAGGCTGGCCGCCCAGTACAGCGCACGTGTGGCGTCGTGGGCGAGGGCCGTCTGACCGCTGGCGAAGTCGGGGGCGTCGTACGTGGCCTCCCCGTCCTCGAGCCAGGGGAGGTGCTCGGCGGCGTCCTGGTAGAAGGCGGTCCCGGACGCCGCTTCGCGCAGCTCGGCCAGGGCGGCGTGGTACAGCGTGATCCGCGGGGCCACGCCGTCCCGGCCGCCCGTGCCGGAGAACTTGGCCTTGCTCAGGTCGTCACCCGTGAGGATCGAGATCTCCCTGTTCGCGCAGCCCGGTTCGACGCCCAGCTGGGTCATCAGCGGCCCGATGTCCTCGACCCGTCCGGCGAAGTAGATCACCGACGGGACGCTCTCGCCGCGGCAGATGCTCTCCGCGTGCAGCCGCAGTTCGGGCTTGCCGTTCGCCACCCGGTAGGTGCGTGCGGGCAGCAGCCGGAAGCCTTCCCGCTTCAGCATCTCCCCGCCGTAGAAGGCCTGTTCGCTGGTGTACCGGTCCTGCGACTGCTTCGTGTCCCGGGCCAGCACCAGGGCGTGCGGGGCCTTGTCCCGGCCGCGCAGCTGCCGGGCGACGAGACCGAGCGCCTCCGCCTGGTGCTCGTCGGGAGCGGCGAGGCTGAACCAGTTGGAGAACTCCTTCGGCAGGTAGGTCGCCGAGTTGGTGCCGGAGACGACGGGGAGTCCCGCCGAGTGGAGCCGGCGCGTCACGTCGGGGCTGCTCTGCAGGTCACGGCCGAAGCCGACGACGCCGACGACGGTCGGGTCGCGGTCGGCGTACTCGGCGATCGCGTCGGCCGTGACGCGCTGGTGCCCCATGTCCGCGCCGCCGTTGGCGAGCAGCACCCGCAGTTTCACGCGGTAGTTCTCATTGACGACGCGCTGGGCGAGGTAGACACCGGCCAGCTCCTCGGCGCCCTTGACCAGGGACGGGTCCACCGCGGCCGAGCTCAGCGGTCCCGCGTACACCACCGTGACGTAGGCGCCGGGGTGGTCGCGCAGCACCTCGGCGTTCTCGGCGTGCACCAGCTCCTCCAGCTCGCGCAGCCTCCCGCCCTCCTCGTCGGTTCCGCTGGAGAGGTGAGCGCCGAACCGTACGTCCGAGGCGGCTATGCCGACGCACTCCGTGCCGCCCCCGGGCGCGGGACGCAGTTCGGTGTCGCGGTCGGCGGTCAGCAGGCCCGCCGAGCAGTACGTCCGGTGCAGGTCGCGGGCGTGGACGACGCCGACGGTGGCGGCGAGGGCGAGGACCAGGATCAGGCTGTGCGCCGACCATACGACACGGGCCACGGACGGCCGGTGCCCGGCCCGCACGCACCGCCAGTCCGTCTGGCGCAGCTGCACCAGCTCGTCAGGGGGCAGCGGCATCCGCAGCACCCAGGGCAGGGCGTTGGTCCTGCTCGGCGACTGGTCGGCCCGGAGGTTCCCCGCCCATTCGTCGTACCAGTGGCGCAACCGTTGCTGCAGGCGCGAGGGCCCGGTCCGGGACGGGGGCTGGGGCTGCGGTCGGTTCACCGGCGCGCTCGTCTCCGTGCCCCGGTCGAGCAGCGCCGCGTCGTCCGCCGCCACGCCCGCCACGATCAGCAGCGGGTCGAGTTCGCTGCGGCGGCTGCGGACGTCACTGACCGCCCTGATCAGTTCGATGCCGCCGTTCTCCCGGCCCACCCGGCGCAGGAACAGCACCGGCGGCCGGGTCCGCTTCAGCCCTCGCAGGTCCCAGCTGCCGCGCCGGTGGCTGTCCCGCAGATCCTCGAAGAGCGCCAGCACGTACAGCTGGAGGGGGAACGGGCCGCCCTCGCGCATGGCCTCGGACACGTCGTAGGCGCGGGCCGCTATGGCCCGCCAGGAGCGGACGGGTCGCAGGAGCCGCACGCTGGTGGACTGACGGCGGGCGGCGGACTGGAGGAACGTCGTGGTCAGGAACCACCGGCTCTCCCTGCGCAGCCACAGGAAGAGGGGTGCGCGTCCGGGCACGTGGTTCAGAGCGGCGAGCAGGATCATCAGCCCGATGCCCGCCAGCACGGCGATGTACCACTCGGGACGGGTGAGCAGTGCGGTGAAGGCTCCCAGGACACCCATGGGGAGGAACTGCTGCACGTCGTTGAGCAGCACCTGCCGGTTGCGGCGCGCGGGTCTGCGGGGGCGCCAGCGCTGCCGGGCGAGGATGCGCAGAAGGTGCGTCTGGGCCTGCTCCCGCTGGGCGTTCCCGTCCGGGGTGCCTGCCGGGGCTGTCGGCCAGTGCTCGCGCATCTCCGGATCGTCGGTGGCCTCCTGGAGAGCACGCACGAGGCCCAGGCGGGGAAAGGAGTAGGGCCGGTAGGTCGCGGAACGGTCGCCCCACTTCCGGGAGTCGCCGAGGTCGCGCAGGAGCCGTACGGCCTGGGCGGTGGGGTCGAGGTCCCCCGGCTGGGGCTCGGTCGGGGCGACGGCCAGGCGTGTTCCGTGGCGCTGCTGCCCTTCGCGCAGTTCGTCGACGAGTTCGGTGACGCGGTCGTCGTCGGCGGCGTCCTCCGCGTGCAGCACGATCACCGGCATCGGAGGATCGCCGGCCCGGAAGTCCTGGATCAGCGATTCCAGTTGTCGCTGGACGTCGATCCCCGCCCCGGTCGACATGCCCGGGTGACCTCCCGGGCAGTCCCGAGGGAAGTTCTGGTCGCGGCCGTGCATGGACACCCCCCGTGGTCGTAAGACACATGTGTCACAAGCGCCTTGTGAGGGTATCGCCCGCCGCTGACAACTGCTCCTGACGAGAAGGCGCGAAAGTGGCCGTGCGCCCCCGCTCCTCACCCCCACCCCCACCGCCTCCGACGGCCCCCACCGCGTTGCCTCTCCTCCCGCGTTCCCCCTGCTCACGCCTTGTTTCCCGGCCGGTCGTACCGGCGGGCAACAGGAAACCCGTCGACCTCCGCCGGCAGCGGGGCAACTCTGAATCCGGCAGCAAGCGGCGGTGAAGGGGGGCGGGGTCATGAGGCGGGTGCTCGTGTCCTTGTGCGTGGCCGTGGCGGCCGTCGCGACCGGATGCGGCGGCGGGGGCGACGGGGGTGATCGCCGGGCTGAACAGGATCCGCGGCCGCGTCCCCCGGCGCTGACCTGGCAACAGGAACTCCGTGTCGCCGACGCGCAACAGCGTCTGATCAGGCAGTGCATGGAGCGCCAGGGCTTCACCTACTGGGAGGACCGTGGTCTGACGCTCGAGGAGAGCCGTCCGGTGCGCTTCGTGCAGGACGACGTGGCGTGGGCGCGCACGCACGGTTACGGGGGACGTATCGAGGCGAAAAGCCTGCGGGTCCACGAGCGCAACCCCAACGGCACGTACCGGCAGAGCCTTTCCGGCACGCGCCGCACCGCCTTCGACACCGCGCTGGACGGCGGCGACGACGCCAGGACGCTCCGGGCGCCGCTGCCCGCCGGCGGAGAGATCCGCAAACGCCTCGGGGGCTGCACGGAGGAGGCCGAACGCACGCTCTACGGCGACCCGGTCGTCTGGTTCCGTACGAGCAAGACCGTGTCGGGCCTCAACGCCCTCTACGGGGAGCAACTGATGACCGACCGTCAGCTGGTCGCCGCGGTCACAGCGTGGGCGCGGTGCATGAAGGACGCGGGACAGCCGTACGAGGATCCCTGGGCGGCCCGCGAAGCCGTCCGCGTCCGCACCAGCCGGCTGGGCGAGGCCCGCGCGGACGAGGCGTTCGCCGCCGAGCGGAGGACCGCCGTCGCGGACGCGGCCTGCGCCCGCAAGGCCTCCCTGCGTGCCGTGGCCACGGCACGGGAGACGCACCACCTGGACCGCCTGCGCGACCGGTTCGGCAAGGACATCGACACCTACCGGCACCTCGGTCAGCGGGCCTACGACCGGGCGGTCCGCATCGTTCCGGAGCGCGACTGACCAGGTCGCGCACGGGCGGACACCGCCCCACGGCGCGGGTGCGCGCCGGCCCACCGGCACGGCACACCCGTTCCGACGCATCAACAGTGACACCAACGAGGGGAAACATCATGCGCAAGTTCACCGTCACCGCGGCGGTCCTCGGGCTCGCAGCCCTGGGCCTCGCCGCACCCGCCACCGCCGCCCACGCGTCCGAGAACACCGTCGCCGGCCCCGGCTGCGACAGCAAGTGGGGGCCGCGCAACGGCAACATGTACGCCTGGGACGGCTTCGACTGCCAGGGCACCCAGCTGATCGCCACGCCGGGCAACAGCACGAACTGGGGCTCCGCCAACGACAGGGCCTCGTCGGTCATGAACCGCGGGTTCACCGGCAGCCTGTCGATCGTCGCGTTCTACTTCCTGGAGAACTACGCGGGAGGCCACGCCTGCCTCCAGCCGGGCGAGCTGTACGCCGACAACCTCTCCGACAACTTCTTCAACACCGGTCCGACGGTGAACAACAACATCAGGTCGCACCGGTGGGTGAACGGGGGCTGCGCGGTCAACCTGACCTGATCCGCCCGCTCGGCGACGGACGTCCGGAACCGTTCCATGGTTCCGGACGTCCGTGTTTTCGCCACATCGGGTGAAAAGGTTTGGCTGCCCTCAGCACCCCGGCAGTAGCCTGGGCTTCAGCCATCTCACGGCCGCACCGCATGGGGGACTCCGTGGGAGATCCGCAGCAGGGGCACGAAGCCGACCACGGGACCGAGCGGGACCGGAACGCGCCGACCACGCACTCCTTCCCCGCGCAACTACGACGGCTCAGACAGGCACGCGGCCTGTCGCTGACCGACCTCGCACGGCAGACGCACTACAGCAAGGGCTACCTCAGCAAGATCGAGACCGGTACGAAACGGGCGACCGCCGACGTCGCCCGTGTCTGTGACCGGGTCCTGGGCGCTGAGGGCGAGTTGCTCAGGCTCGTACGGGAGGGACCGCCCCCGCCCGCCGACGGTGGAAGCGGCGCCGAGATCGCTGCCACCGGCACCGGCGGGCGGCAGTCCGATGCGCTCTGCCCGTACCGCGGCCTGTCGGCGTTCACTCCGCAGGACGCGGACTGGTTCTTCGGCCGCGAGCGCGCGACTGCGGCACTGGTGGAACGGGTCTTCGAGCGGGTGGGCACCGGTCCGCTCATGCTCGTCGCCCCCTCGGGCGCCGGCAAGTCGTCCCTCCTCAACGCCGGACTGGTACCCGCCCTGCGGCGCGGCGACTTCCCCATGCCCGGCACCGGCCGGTGGCCGGTGGTGACGTTCACCCCCACCGCGCGCCCCCTGGAGGAACTCCTGGAACGCACGGCGAAAGCCGTGGGCGGAGACCTCGCCGTCACCGTCGAGGAGGTGCGCGTAAATCCCGATGAACTGCTGGACGCCGTACGCGCGATGGTGGGCGATCCGCCGGAACCGGAACCGGAACCGCCAGGAGATACACAACCCCCGCGCCGGCCCCCGCCCTGCCGACTGGTGCTGATCGTCGACCAGTTCGAGGAGCTGTTCACCCTCTGCGCGGACGAGGACGAGCGTCGCTCCTTCGTCCGGGTGCTCTGCGCGCTGGCGGCCCCCCGGCCGGAGGAGGAGCACGCACACGGCCCCGCCGTCGTGGTGCTCGGCGTCCGGGCCGACTTCACCGGCGACTGTCTGGACCTTCCCGAACTCGCCCCCGTTCTCACCGACGGGTTGTTCGTGCTGCCGCCCATGTCCGTAGGGGAGTTACGGGAGTCCATCACCCGGCCCGCCGAACTCGCCGGACTGACCCTCCAACCGGGCCTGGTGCCCCTGCTCCTGCGGGACGCGGGGCTGCGCGAGCTGCGTGAGCTGCGCGACGAACGGAACGGACCACCGAGGAGCAGCGGGACGGACGCCGGTTCCGGAGCCGACGTGGCACCCTCCGGCGTGCTCCCCCTCATCTCCCACGCCCTGCTGGCCACCTGGCAGCGCCGCGAGGGGTCCGTGCTGACCGTCGCCGGGTACGAGCGGGCCGGCGGGATCCGGGGTGCGATCGCGCGGACCGCCGAGCACGTGTTCGCCCGGCTGTACCCGGCCGAGCAGAAGACGATCCGGCGCGTCCTGTCCCGGCTCGTGTACGTCGCGGACGGCGGCGGGGCGACCCGCCGCCGGATGAACGCGACCGCCCTGAGGGAGCAGTTCGCCGACGCGGACGGCACGTCCGCCGCGCTCGACGCCTTCGTACGGGCCCGGCTGATCACCATGGACAGCGACACGGTCGAGATCACCCACGAGGCCCTGCTGCACGCCTGGCCACGGCTGCGGGACTGGATCCACGCCGACCGCGCCGGGCTGCTCCTGCACCAGCAACTCGCTTACGCCGCCGGCGAATGGGAGCGCGAGGGACGTGACCCCTCCGCGCTGTACCGCGGCACCCGGCTGAGCACCGTGCGCTCCTGGGCCGACGAACTGGACGGCTGGAGCCGGCTCGGACCCGGCGAGGAGGCGTTCCTCAGGGCGAGCCTGGCCGAGCAGGAGATCCATGAGCGGCAGGCACGACGTCAGGTCCGGCTCCGGCAGTCGATGTTCGCCACGCTCGCCGTCCTCCTGGGGCTCGCCGTGACCGCCGGCGGCCTCGCGTACCAGCAGCGCGAGAGCGCCCTCGATCAGGAACGCGTCGCGCGTTCCCAGGCGCTCGCCGTGCGGTCCGCGGCGCTCGCCGGGGGCCGGCCGGAGGCGTCGATGCTGCTGGCCGGCGAGGCCTACCGGACCCACGTCACCGTCGAGGCGCGCGGTGCGCTGTTGAGCACGCAGTCCCAGCCCTACTCCGGCCGGCTGGGCGGTCATCGAGGGCCGGTCAACGCGGTGGCCTTCGCGCCGGACGACCGCTCCCTGGCGACGGCCAGTTCCGACGGCACGGTCACTCTGCGACGGGTGTCGGACCGCCGTACGACCGCCTCCTTCGCCGTGTCCGGACCAGTCCGTTCGATCGCCTTCAGCCCCGACGGCCGCACCCTCGCGGCGACATCGACGGACGGGCCCGTCAGCCTCTGGGACATCACCGAGCGCCGGCGAAGGGCCGTGCTCGCTGCCGGCACGAAGGGCGCGCGGGCGCTGTCCTTCGCCCCCGGCGGGCACCGGCTCGCCGTCGCGACCGCCGGGGGGCGGATCCAGGTGTACGACACCGCGCGCACGCCCCGCCTCACCGCGACGCTCAGCGGGCACAAGGGGGCGGTCAACGCCCTGGACCACTCCCGCGACGGCCGGACCCTGGTCTCCGGCGGAGCCGACCGGACCGTGCGCCTCTGGTCCACCGGCCGGGGGACCCGGCCCCCCACCGTGCTCAGGGGGCACACCGACGAAGTGCTGGGTGTGGCGTTCTCCCCGGACGGCAGGGAGGTGGCCTCCGGAGGCGTCGACCGGACCGTACGGCTGTGGGACGTGCGCGACGGCCGGCCCCGCGCGACATTGTCCGGGAGCAGCGACGACATCAACGCCGTCGCGTACACGCACGAAGGCGCCACGGTCGTCGGCGCGGTCGGCGACGGGACGACCAGGCTGTGGGACGTCCGCAGCCGCCGGCAGACCGCCGTGCTCGCCGGTCACACCGACTACGTGATGGGGGTGGCCGTGACCTCCGGGGGCACCCTGCTCGCCACGGCCGGGTTCGACCGGTCCGTGGTCCTGTGGAACCTCGGCGGCCCGGTGCTGAGGGCCCGTCCCTTCACGGAGGTCTGGCAGGCCCGGTACAGCCCCGACGGCCGGTTGATGGCCACCGCCGACGCCGACCACACGGTACGCCTGTGGGAGGTGGGCCGACGCCGGCTGCCGACGACGCTCCGGGGACACACCGAGGCCGTCTTCTCGGTGTCCTTCGCACCCGACGGGCGGATCCTGGCGTCGGCGGGTTCCGACGGCACGATCCGGCTGTGGGACGTGGCCGCACGGGAACCGCTGGCGACCCTGACGGGCCACGTCGGGCAGGTCTTCTCCCTCGCCTTCGCCCCCGACGGCCGGAGTCTCGCGTCGGCGGGCTCCGACCGTACGGTGCGCCTGTGGGACGTGGCGGAGCGCGCGCAGCGGGCGATGCTGACCGGCCACCGGGACTACGTCAACGGCGTCGCCTTCAGCCCCGACGGCCGGGTTCTGGCGAGCGCCTCCGACGACCTGACCGTCCGTCTCTGGGACGTCTCCCCGCACCGCCCGATCCGCCCGCTCGGCATGTTGACCGGCCACACCGGCGCGGTGCGCGGCGTGACCTTCGCCCCCGACGGGCGGACCCTGGCCAGCAGCGGCAACGACGGCACCGTACGGCTGTGGCACGTCCGCGCACGCCGCTCCGCGGGTGTCCTGACCGGTCACATCGGCTCCGTCCGGGGCATCGCCTTCGCCCCCGACGGCCGCAGGCTCGCCAGCAGCGGCAACGACCGTACGGTGCGCCTGTGGGACGTCGCGGGACGGCGCCCGTGGGCGACGCTGACGGGCCACACCGACGCGGTGTGGAGCGTGACCTTCGCCCCCGGCGGGCGCACGGTGGCCAGCGCCGGCACGGACGGCACCGTACGGCTGTGGGACCTCGACCCCGAGGCCCGGCTGGAGCGGATCTGCCGACTGCGCGCGACCGTCGACGCGGACGCGCGCGCGAAGCTCCTGCCCGGTGTCCGCCTCACCGACGACGGGGCCGCCTGCGACGGACGGGGGTGACGGCGGCTCAGCCGCTCGAAGGGGGTTTCCCGGGTGTTTCCCGTTGCCCATCGGCAGGAGGCGACACCTGGATCTCGACAGGCACGCGTCGCGGCCAGCAGGCTCCTGTGCGACCACTCTCATCAGCCGAACAGCTGAACAGCCACCGGAAACGGGGGTCTTGGCATGGTCCGCCGGACCGAACTCATCCGCACACTGACCGCGTTACTCGCCTTCCTCCTCTGCGCGCCGGTGTCCGCCGCCGCGAGCACGACGAACACCGCGAGCACGACGAACGCCCCGAGCACCGCGACGCCCGCGCAGCGCACGGCCGCCGAGGCGTGCGGGGTGCTCGCACCCGGAGCCTCCGCGGCGGCCGAACGTGCGATCGCCGCCGCCTGCGCCGAGGTCGCGGCCGGCACCTGGTACACCTGGGGCGGCGGGCACGGCCCCCAACCGGGCCCCACGTATGGCCAGGTCGACCCGACCGACCCGGACAGCGAACACGACCCCGAACGGTTCGGGTTCGACTGCTCGGGCCTGGTCCGCCACGCCTACGCCGAGGCGGCGGGCTCCGACATCCTCAACGGCGTCGCGAGCCAGCAGTACTACACGCATCGCGCCGCCGCCCGCTTCACCGCAGCCCAGGGCCTGGCCCCGCTGCTCCCGGGCGACCTGCTCGCCTGGGGCACCTCGAAGGACCTGCACCACATCGCCATCTACCTCGGCGCGGGCAAGATGGTCGAGGCCAAGGAGTCCGGCACCAGGCTCATGGTCAGCGACGTCCGCCTGGGCGGCTACTTCGGCGCCGTCCGCGTCAACACCGGGCAGGTCACCGGTCACATCCACCAGACCTGGGGCACCGACGTGTGGACCAAGGCCGAACCCTCCCTCGCCGCCGCCCGCGTCTACGCCTTCCCCTACTCCACCACCATCCGCGTCCACTGCCAGAAGCACGCCGAAACAGTCACCTCCGACGGATACACCAACGACGTGTGGTCCTACCTGCCGGACTACAGGGCGTGGATGACCAACATCTACATCAAGGGAGCGGCATGGCTCGACGGCGTCCCCGACTGCCGGACGACGCCGCCACCGACGCCGTGACGCGCCGGCGCGCCGCGGGTCTCCGACCGTGAGGACACGCGGTTGAGCCCTGAACCACTGCTCAGGCGTTGCGTGCGCTCACGGTCCGACGCCCGACGCCCGACATCAGCCGACTCCCGGCTGCCCGGAGTGCTTGGAGTGCCCGGACCGCCGGGAGCCGGCCGGGACGGCGTCGGGCCCTCAGCCTCCGGGATGAGCGCCGGGTGTGTGGCCGAAGGCGCGGCGGAACACGTCGATGAAGGTACTGGCCGACGACCAGCCGCACCGGTGCGCGACCGCGGTCACCGGCATGTCCTCGGCCAGCAGCACCAGCGCGAGGTGGAGGCGCAGTTGGGTGCGCCACTGCGGGAACGTCATGCCGAGGTCGCGGTGGAACAGCCGGGACAGGGTCCGGTCGCTCGCCCCCACGGCCCGGCCCAGCTCGGCCAGGGTGCGCCCGTCGGCCGGATCGGCGCGCAGAATGTCGCACAGCTTCCGCAGCAGGGGATCGGCCGGGGTGGGCAGGTGCAGCGGTTCCTGCGGCGAGGCCCGCAACTGGTCGAGCAGCACGGCGTGCAACCGCTCCCGCTCGGGACCGACGGCGCCCGGGGAGCGGGTGTAGGCGATGATCAGCTCGCGCAGCAGCGGGCCCACGGCGAGGACGGTCGGTGAGGCGAGGCCCAGCGGATTCACGACCGCGGGCAGTCCCAGCAGGTGCAACTGGATCTCGCCGTGCGCCTGGTGGGCGTGGACGGTGCCGGCGGGGACCCAGATGGCGCGGTTGGCGGGGGCGACCCAGGAGCCCGCGTCGGTGGTGACGGCCAGTACCCCGCGGCCGGCGTAGACGATCTGGTGGTCGTCGTGCCGGTGGGCGTCGATCGCGGCGCCGGGCGCCAGCCGCTGCGTGCGGGTCGGCGCGGTCGACGTGTGGCGGATTTCCGTCATCACGTGGCAGTTTATCGGAAGTACGACACCTCGCCGGGGACCCACCATGACGGGGTGCGAAGGAACCGATCGATCGTCCTGCTGACCGCCGGTCACGCCTGCGTGGACGTCTACCAGGGCGCTGTGGCGTCACTGGTGCCGTTCTTCGCGGCCGAGCGCGCCTACGGCTACGCCGCGGTCTCGGGCATCGTGCTCGCGGCCTCCCTGCTCTCCTCGGTGGCGCAGCCCGTGTTCGGCGTGCTGACCGACCGCCGGCCCGTGCCCTGGCTGCTGCCGACCGGCACGCTACTGGGCGGTCTGGGTATCGCTCTGAGTGGGCTCAGCGGCTCCTACGCGCTGACCCTCGCTTTCGTGGCCGTCTCCGGGGTGGGCGTGGCCGCCTACCACCCCGAGTCCGCCCGGGTGGCCCGGATCGTGAGCGGGGGCAGCCACCGCGCGATGGGCTGGTTCTCCCTGGGCGGCAACCTGGGCTTCGCACTCGCCCCGCTCATGGTCGCCACGGTCGTCGCGACCGGAGGCCTGCGTCTGACGCCGTTCCTGGTCCTGCCGGCGCTCGTCGGCGCCGTCCTGTGCCTGCCCGTGCTGAGGGCGCTGGAACGGCACACCGGTGCCGGACGCGGCGCCGCCGTGGCGGACCGGAGTGACGACATGGCCTCGTTCGTGAAGCTGTCGCTGGCCGTGGTGTGTCGGTCGGTCGTCTTCACCGGACTGAGCACGTTCCTCTCCCTGTACGCCACCGAGCGCATGGGGGGCAGCACGGCGGCGGGCACCGTGGCGCTGTTCGTGCTCTATCTCGGCGGCGCGGTCGGCTCCGTGCTGGGCGGGGCCCTGGCCCATCGCTGGGACCGGGTCGCCGTCTGCCGCTGGTCCTGTCTGCTCACCGCCGTGTCCGTGCCGGGCCTGCTCCTCGCACCCGGTCCGGCGCTGTACCCGTTCGTGGCACTGGCGTCGACGAGCCTGTACGTGCCGTTCTCCCTGATCCTCACCCTCGGTCAGGACTACCTGCCCTCCCGCGTGGGCACCGCCGCCGGCGTCACCCTCGGCCTGACCGTCAGTGTCGGCGGCCTGGCCGGCCCGCTGATCGGGAACCTGGCCGACGCGACCTCACTGCGCACCGCGCTGGCCCCGCTCGTGCTGATGCCCGTCCTCGGCTGGCTGTTCTTCCGCATGCTGCCCGAGCCCGTCCCGCCGGCAGGGGACGCGGCCCCGTCGAAGGGGGGCGACACCGATGACGCACTCAGCCGCTCCGGACCCGGCCACCGCTGAGCCGTCCGCCGCGGCGGACGACCCTCCGGAACCGGCGGACCGGGACTCCTGCCCGCTGAGGGACTGGGGCTGTGCCGCCGATCTGCGCCGGCCCACCTGGCACCTGCTGTCCCATCACCGGACGTCCGACACCGAAGTGGAGTACTGCGCGTGCGACTGCGGTGCCGTCGTCGTGCTCCACGGGGACCACCTGGTCGCCTTCACCGGACCTCCGGCCGACTGATGGACCGTCCGGGCCGGCTGTCGTCTCCCAGGTGCGCGGCCGGCTGCCGGGCTGCGCGGCCCGGTGCGAGCCGGGCACGTCGAAGAGGAGCGGAACAGTTCCGCGGGGCAGGGGTTCGTCGTCGGCCGGGAGCGTTCCCTCCCCCCGGCGCTGCCGGTTCCGTGTATCTGCCAGGCTGGGCGGGTATCGGCGTCCGACTGGGGCTCATCGAAGGAAGTGAACGTGGAGCAGTTCGCCGCGGGCAAGGTGCTGCGGAGCAGGTACCGGCTGGACCGGGTGCTGGGCAGGGGGGCCATGGGGCATGTCTGGGAGGGGACGGACGTGTATCTGGAGCGGCCCGTGGCGGTGAAGACCGTGGCAGCGGAGCTGCTGGCTCCGGCGGACCGGCGCCGCACCGCCCTGGGCCGCTTCGAGCGGGAGGCCAAGACCGCCGCCCGGCTGGACCACCCCAACATCACCACCGTGTACGACGCGGCCCTCACCGAGGACTTCTGCTGTCTGGTGATGCAGCTCGTCGACGGGACGACCCTCGACAACGTGATCGACTGCGCGGACGACGGGCGGCTGTCCACCGCCGCCGCGGTGTCCGTGGCCGCGCAACTGTGCTCGGGGCTCTCCGCCGCGCACGCGGCCGGGCTCGTCCATCGCGATCTCAAGCCCCAGAACGTCATGGTCCGCGCCAGCGGCCTGGTGAAGATTCTCGACTTCGGTCTGGTGAAGGTCCTCTCGGACGCCGATCCGCAGCTCACCATGACCGGCGAGACGGTCGGCAACGTCGCCTACGCCTCGCCCGAACTCCTGTCCGGGGACAGGATGTTGGACGGTCGCAGCGACCTGTACGCGGTGGGGTGTCTGCTGCACCACATGCTCACCGGACGGCCTCCTTTCGACGGCCCCGGTCCCGCCGACCTGGTGACCCGGCACCTCACCGCGCCCCCGCCCCGCTTCGCCGACGACGGTGTCGACGCCCCGGCCGCGCTTCAGGACCTGGTGCACGCGCTGCTCGCCAAGCGCCCCGAGGACCGTCCCGGCGGTGCGGCGGAGGTCTACGCGGCCCTCGCCCCCCATCTGCCCGCCCCCGACCCGGCGTTCGCGACCCGCCGGATGCCGCCGGAGGACCCCCGGCGTCCGTTCCTCGTGCCTCAGGCCCCGGTCATGCCCCGTTAGCCGGGGCCGTCACCGCGTCGTGAGCTGCGGTGTTCCACCGGGCCCGGGTCATGCCCCGTGAGCCGGGGCCGCCCCCGTGGGCCGGATCACGCCGCGGCCGGGGGGCGGTCATCGAGCAGTTCCCCGAGGAACGGGCTCGGCTCGCCGTGCCAGAAGACGTCCAGGCTGTCCCGGGCGCGCGTGGCCGCCACGAAGAGCAGGGACCGGGCGCGCTGCATCTCCCTCCGGTGCCGCGCCGGGTCCGTGGTGCGCAGCCGCTGGATGTCGGCGCGGGGAACCAGTCCGTCGGTCACCGCCGCGATGATCATGCGCTGGTACTCCAGTCCCTTGAACCGGAACATCGTGCCGATGTGGACGCCGCTGTCGCCGACGGGACCGTCCGGACCGATCTCCTGCGCCATGATGCCGTGCTGCCGCAGCGTGTACGCGACCTCGCGCGCCATGTCGTTGGTCGGCACGGCGATGGCGATCTGCTCGTGCGGCACCTGCCCCCAGGACTCGATCAGCGCGGTGATCGCCTCCCGTTCGTCCGCCCAGTCGGGCAGCCGGTGCAGGTCCGGTACGCCGCCGCTGAGCACTGACCGGTACCCGGCCAGGGTCTCGGCGCTGCCGTCGAGGTCGTCGTACGTCTCGTCGCCGAGCACGTTGAGCGCGGAGCGCAGGATCTGCCGGGTGGTGCGGTAGCTCAGCGACAGCTTCGAGGACCGGCCGCGGATGTTGATGCCGAGGCTGCCCAGGGTCACCTGGTTCTTGTAGATGCGCTGGTGGGTGTCGCCGACCAGGAAGAGGTCGTTGCGGTCCGGGGCGGTCATCGCGCGCAGCATCTTCCAGTGCGCGGGCCGCAGGTCCTGGGCCTCGTCGACGACGATGTGCCGGTACCGGTAGCGCAGCCAGCCGCCCGAGCCGTCGGCCACGTGCACGTTGTCGAGGCCGCCCGCCTCCTCCCTCCGGCGGTCGATGTCCTGGATCCGCCGGGCGCGTCCTGCCTCCAACTGCGCCGCGCGCTCCGCGATCTGGTCCCACGTCTGGACTCCGATCCGGTCCAGACGCTGGACGAACCGCTCGGCGAGCTGCCAGATCCCGGCGCGCTCGGCACGGGTGACGGTACGTCCGCGTCCGGCGCGGCGGGCCCGGAAGTAGTCCGTGCGGGAGGTCACCGCCTGGCCGAGGATCACCTGCGTCCACTCGTCGTGCAGGAACTCCGCGTCCCAGCCGTCCTCGCCGAGTTCGTCGAGGAGCGAGCGCCATTCGCGGACGGCCTGCGCCTCGTCGACGATGCGCTTGCGGTTGCCCGGTTCCGCCTCCCGGACCGTGCGCAGCGCGAGCTGGTCGACGTGACTGATCTCGACGCGGGACAACAGCGCCTCACCGCCGAGCGCCAGCAGCCGGGACCGCAGGTCCGCCGCGAGGTTCTTGTTGTACGTGGTCAGCAGGACCGGCTTGGTGCGGCCGGCCGGGAGCCGCTCCACGAGGTGCCTGACCCGGTGCAGCGCCACGATCGTCTTGCCGGTGCCGGGCCCGCCGCCCACGCGCGCGGGACCGCTGTAGTCGCGGGTGACCAGCTTGGCCTGGGTGGGGTGCAGGAACACCTTCCAGCGTCCGAAGTCCTCGCCCTCCAGCGCCTCGCGCAGTGCGTCGTCGGTGGTGGTGACGATGGTGGCGGGACGTTCGACAGCAGCCCTGAAGTCCTCCGTGTCCACGGGTTCCGGTGCCGTGACGGGGGTGGTGACCTGGTCCAGGACGTCGTCGTACGCCTTGCCGTCGTACAGCGCCAGCAGCACCTCGCCGGTGAGCTGCGGCGCGTACTCGACGAGGCCGAGGAGCTGGTCCTCGGTCGTCAGGGCGGCGACCACCGGGACGAGGGAGGGGGCCACGCCCAGGTCGGTCAGCTCCTGCTCCGACCACTGCGCGAACAGCGGTTCGGCGGCGGCCGGCTCGGCGGCCGGTCCAGCGGCAGGGGCGGCGGGTTCGGGCTCGACGCGCGGTGCGTGCTCGGGTGCCGGCGGGACCGCGGGGGCGAGCACCTCCTCCTGTACGACCTGGAGGTCCACGTACTCGATGCCGCCGGTGACCCGGTTGACCGAGTAGGTGAGCCGGTCCAGGTGCGCGTACACGTCCTTGCGGTGCTTGACCGAGACGATCAGCCAGTCGTCGTCGGCCAGCCGCAGCAGCAGCGCGCGGTACTCGTCGTTGACGCGGGCCGAGTGCAGCTTGTCGTGCCCCTGCAACTGCTTGAGGCGCAGGCCCGCGGAGTCGGGGTTGGTCTTGAACTTGTGCTGGAAGTCGTAGATCGCGCCCTTGACCGGGCGGGGGAGCTTGAGGATCTCCCGGTCCGCCTTGTCGAGCAGGCGCAGTGTCACGTTCTTGCCGGTCACGGCTGTCCGTTCCCCCCGTTGTCCGTCGCGTCCGTCGCGTCCGTCGTGTTCGTCATGTCGCTGGTGTCCTCCGCGGGCGGTGTGCCGTCGAGGCGGTCGGCGAGGTCCCCGGCGGTCCAGTCGGCGGCGGGGCGTACGTCCCAGCCGGCCGCGGCGAACGCACGGTCCCGGTCGGCGGCCTCCGGGTCGGAGTCCTCGCCGTCCGGCGGGCGCGGCGCGAGGACGACGCCGACGCGTGCGCCGGGCCAGGCCAGTTCGGCGAGCCAGCCGCCGTCCGAGTCGAGTTCGTAGCCGTCCTCGGGGGCCGGGACGCCACGCGAGGCGAGGGTTTCGGCGAGTGCGAGCAGGCCGGGCTCGTCCGGGTCGAGGTACTCGACGACCCGGTCCCACGCCGCGTCCCGGACGGGCGGGACGCCATCCGCGCCGGACACCCCTGCGGTCGCGGGCGCCGACGGCGCGGGCCGCGCGCGCTGCGCGGACGTCGCGGGCGGTACGACCCCGGCCGGCGGGGGAGTGTCCCCGCCCCGACTGTCCTTGCCCGGAACCCCGCCCGGCGCGCCCCCGCCCGGCGCCGCCACCTCGCCGGCGAGTGTGACGCGGACGCTCTCCAGGACGCCGCCGCCGCCCGTCGCCGCCAGGATCTCGACGGGGAACGCGTCGAGACGGCTCGTCGTGAGCTGTACGGCGTCACCCCCGCCGGTGTCGAGGAACTGCAGCAGGTTGGACCAGTACAGCCAGGCCCGCCAGCGGCGCTTGTGCGCCTCCTCCCGGGCGTGGACGCCGGGCGCGTCGTCGAGGAGGACGATGCCCGTCCACGCTGGGGGTGTCACCCGGCCGTCGGCGGCGCACACCAGCGGCAGTTCCGAACGGTCGGTCACCGCGAACAGCTGCACCGGGCCGGGCGGTCCCGACGGACTTCCGCCGCGCAGCGCCGCCGTGATCTGTTCTCCCAGCGCGTCCGGCGGCAGCGCGACCGGGCGGGTCCCGGCGCCCATGAATCCGGCCAGGGCCGCCTCCGCCCGCCACTGCCAGCGCCGCGCGTCCGGCCGGCGCAGGTACTCCACGAGCTGCTCGGCCGGGTTGACCCACACCGTCTCCGCGAGTTCCCCGGGCAGCCCGCCCCGCGCCCTTTCGTAGTACGCGCGGGCCTTGGTACGGGCCGTGTCCCCGTACGGTTCCCACACCGGGTCGGCCGGTCCCGCGCCCGCCCGGCCGGTGTCCTGGACGCGGCGCCGCCAGTCCTGTACGTCGCCGTAGGTGAGCTGGAAGACCCGCAGCCCTTCCGCGCGCAGCCCGGTGCGCTTGTCGGCGTCGTCACCGGCCCGGTTGTGCGCGCGTCCGGCGTGGAACTCGTAGCCGTCCAGGTAGAGCGCCACGCGTGGGCCGGGCGCGTCGACCCGTTCGAAGAGGACGTCGGGCCGGGTGCCGTCGAGGACCCGCTGCTGTGACACCCGCCAGCTCAGTGTGGTGCCGTCGGCGGCGGTCAGCCGCAGGTCGAGCGCGTGGGTGCCGGCGGGGGTGATGTAGGCGTCGCCGCTGGCGCGGCTCTCGGGCAGGGCGGCCCACTCCCGCAGCGTGTCGATGAACAGGACCTCGAGGTCGCTCTCGGCCTGCTGGTGCATCGGGATGTGCTGGGTGGTGGTGACGGGGGAGGTGGCCCAGCGTTCGCCGTCCGCGCCGAGCAGTTCGTCCAGCATCTGCCGGACCTCGTTGCGGCTGACCTTGTCGTAGTCGCCCGGCGGGACGCGGCGCAGCAGACAGCGGTGGCAGCCGTCGAGGCCCTTCTCCAGGCAGCCGCAGCTCTCGATCACCTCCCGCGCCTTCAGCAGGACCTCGCGGAAGCCGTCGGAGGTCGCCAGGCGGTGCAGGTATCCGGTGCCGCCGGGCAGCCGGTCGTAGACCACGAGGAACCGGCGGGGCCAGTCGCGGTCCTCGCCGTCCGGCATGGACGCGGCCGTGATGTCGATGTGGTCGGGGTCGCCGCCGTAGCGGGCGGCTATGCCCGCGAACAGGGCGGCGGTGAACGAGGCGAGCCGCTCCCTGGCCCGCGCCACGGACGCCGGCAGCAGGATGCGGACGGCCTCGGTGGTCAGCTCGTGCGCCAGCAGCAGCGGTACGTCCTGTCCGGCGCCCTGCGCCTCCGCGCTGCCGCGCAGCCGTCGGCGCGGGCACCACAGCTGGTGGTGGGCGCTGGCCCGGGTGGACTGGGCGAGGGACGCGGTGAGCGCGTGCTGCGACTGGTCGACGACCGGCCGTCCGTCGGCGGTCGCGCCGCCGCAACTCGTGCACACGTAGAAGGGGTTGAGCCGTACGTCGTCCCCGGCCAGCGCGACCGTGCTGCTGCCGTCCTGCCGGTCGATGCCCAGGTTCAGGGTGCGCACGACGGCCCTGCGGGTGAAGTCGGCGCCGAAGACCGCGGTGTCGTGCCGCCACGATCCGGCCGCCAGGTGCGCCGGGTCGATGTCGACGGTGGTGAGCACCGCGTAGCGCCTGCGGTCCCGCTCGTCGCGGTCGTCGCGCACCCGGGCGTCGTCCCGCTTGTCGCGGGAGGTGACGCGGCGGGGCTCCAGTACGTGGTGCACACAGCCCGCGTCGGCGATCTCCCGGGAGCCGCAGCGCGGGCACGGCGAGGTGTCGTTCTTCGGGTCGCCGTGGGTGCGCGCGTATCCGCAGGACGGGCAGAGCCGCCACACCGACCAGGCGCGCCGCTCCGGGCTGCCGATGTCGAGGGCGCGTACGACGTGCCGGTAGCCGTTGACGTAGAAGCTGTTGCCGGGCGCGAGTTCGGTCAGGGCGAGTTTGCGGGAGCGCTCGTAGTCGCGCATCTCGCTGCGGTACACCCACTCCCGGCGCTCGTCGTCACCGGCCTCGGACGCCCCGGAGCCCTCCGAATCCTCCGCGCCCTCGTCGCCGCCGGCGGCCTCCTTCCAGTAGAGCGTGGCCTCCAGGGACGTCGTGGTGTCGGTGAGGCTGTAGTTGGGCAGCAGGCCGAGTTCGACGAGGGCGCCGTGCGCGCTCGTCTGGCTCAGCTGGCGCAGCAGTTCGCCCGTCGCGCGCCGTTCCGCAAGCAACTCGCGCCGCTCGGCGCCCTGTTCGCGGTCCTCGGCGAGCAGCCCGTCCACCGCCGTGTCGATGGCGGCGATACGGCGGCGCAGTTCCTCGCGGCGCGCCGTCCACTCCTCGTCGGCCTCGGCCAGGGTGCGGGCGATGCCGCCGGTGGCGTACGCGCGCAGCTCGTCGGCGGCGTGCGCGGAGACGCCCCGGTCGTCGTCGGGGCCGCCCGGCGCCTGCGGGAACAGTGCCAGGAACTCCTCGGCCAGCCGGGCCCCGTGGGTGAGCGCCGCGTCCGACAGGTCCTGGCACCAGCCGGTCGTGCCGAACAGCGCCGACGACAGGCGCGGCACGGGCATGAGCGCCTCGCCGTCCGACGTGGTCAGTTCCCCGCGGGCCGCCCGGTCCAGCAGATGGGCCGTGTACTGGCGGCGCAGGATCTCCACGGCCGACAGGTAGCAGCCCGGCGGCACGATGTCACCGGCGATCATCTCGGCCGGGTCGTCCAGGTAGTACCGGTCGCGGGCCCGCCGCCCGCCGAAGGCGACCACCAGGGCGTTGCCGGTCCGCCGCCCGGCGCGCCCGGCGCGCTGCACGTAGTTGGCCGGGCCGCCCGGCAGCGAGCCGAGCAGCACCGCCGACAGGTCGCCGATGTCGATGCCCAGCTCCAGTGTGGGCGTGCAGGACAGCACGTTGGGGTCGGTGTAGTGCACGCCCTGCCGGAACGTCCGCTCGACGCGCTCCCGTTCGGGCCGGGTCAGCATGCCGGTGTGCTCGGCGGTGACGACCCGGTAGGTGCCGCCGGTCAGATACAGCCGCCGGTAGTAGTCCTCGCGGTAGTCACGCTCCAGTTTTCCGCCGAAGCCGCCGCTGCCCGCCCCGGTCGACGACATGCCGTACTGGGGAGGCGTGAGGAAGCCTGTGCAGCGCCAGCGCGGGCAGGGGTGCCCGTACCAGCGGGTGCGCCGCTCGGGGGGCACGACCTGCTGCCAGCCGCACTCCTCGCAGGACACGAACGCCTTGTTGACCAGGTCGTCGGCCAGGAGCCGCACCTGGACGTGGCCCGGCTGGAGCCCGTACACGCGGGTGGTGCGGTCCTTGGCGGTGCGGGCCGACACCACGCCCTCGTCGGCGAGGACCGGCAGCAGCCGCCGCAGGTACTCGGTCGCCTGCTGGGCGTCCAGACCGAGGCAGCGCCGGGTCCAGTCCTGGTACCAGTTGCCGCGCCCGGTGATGGTGTCGAACTTGGTCTTCTCCTTCGGCCCGGCGAGCAGGAACCGCGGCGGCGCCACATACCCCTCGGGGAAGGCGGGCATCCCCTCCGGCCGCCGCCCGGAGATGAGGTACTGGTTGACACCGGCTTCCCTGATCCAGGTGTCCAGCCACCGGTGCCGGACGCCGCCGCGCAGCCGCATCCGCTCCAACAAGCCCCGTACATGGGCCAGATAGCGGTCGGGCGTGGGCAGGCCGCCGTCCAGGCCGAGCTGTCCCGGCAGCGTGAGGTGCAGGTCGCGGGCGAGCGCGACGATCCGCTCCGGGTCGGCGATCACCACCTCGGCGGCCGTGGTCCGGGTCAGCTCCAGGGTGCGCCCGAGGCGGGAGCGCAGCCCGAACTCCATGACCGTGGCGAACGCGAGCCGTTCCCCGATGAGCTTCCAGGTCCGCGCGTCGCCCGTGCCGCGCCCCGACAGCAGCCGGTCCACGCCCGGTTCGTCGTGCAGGTCCGGCGGGACGACCGCGGCCAGCGTCTGCGGGTCGTCGACGGCGTCCAGGACGTCGCCGATCAGGTCGTTCAGGGGGAGCGCCGCGCCGTCATCGTCCAGCCGGTGGGCGAGCAGGGAGCGCAGCGAGAACTTGTACGAGGCGTTGGCGACGTATCCGGCCCGGTGCGCCGCGTCCTGCGTGGAGTCGTTGAACAGCAGCGTCTTGCGCTCCTCCGGCGCCAGCGCGATCTCCTGGCCGCCGGTGAACAGCTGGGTGACGGTGGCGGACGCCAGGGCGGCGAGCGCGGTGCCGAGGAAGCGGATGCCGTTGTCGGTGTTGCACGCCGGGCAGGTGTCGTCCTTGGCGGCCTGGTCGGCGGTCTTCTTGTCCAGGACGGCCCGCGCGAACCAGGCGTCCTGCAACCCCTCCCCGTCCTCGGCGACGGGCATCCGGTACGTGCCCTGCGCGCCGTCCAGCACCACCACGGACTGCGGGTCCACGCCGCCCGCCGCCTTCGGCGCGCTGCCGGTGAGGGCCGCGAGGGCGTCGCGCGCCTCGGCCGGTGTCGCCGAGATGAAGTACCGCAGCCGGCGCTTGTCGCGCCCGACGGAGGCCTGCCAGATCTTCAGCGGGCCGGTCTCCAGCTTCTGCGGATCGGCCTCCGGGGACAGCGCCGCCCACCCCGAGCGCCCGCACACGCGGCAGTAGACCGCCGGCAGGTGCGCCTGGGCCGGCCGCTGCACGGTGTCCGACCCGGGCAGCGACTCGGGCCGCCGCGAGTCCGCCGTCGGCCACTCGTCGCTGTCGGACGACTCCTCGGACGCGGACGCGGCGGTGAGCGCGGAGCGCCGGGCGACGGTCCGCTCGTCCTCGTACCAGCGGAACTCCGGCCGGGCGCCCACCCCGCTCAGGATCCGCCCCACCGGCCGCACCCACAGATGTGCCTCGATGTGCAGCAGCGGACGCGGCCGGCGCTCGTCGGACTCCGGGTCCCGCGCGGACGACAGCAGCGCCACGAACCGCGACAGCGCCTGCAGGGCGAGCCGCGGGCTCTCCCGCGCGGTGCGCGCCCACGCGTACCCGAAGCGGGCCATACGGTCCCGCAGCCCCCACTCGTCGAGCGGGTCGCCGTTCAGCAGGGCGAGCACCCCGTGGGTGAAGTCGTGCTTCCGCAGCAGCCTTCCGATCTGGAAGGCGTCCAGACCGCGCCGCCCCAGCAGCCGCTCGGCGAGCCCGTCCAGGTCGAGCCGGTCCGGGGCGGACTCGACGCCCGGCCCGCCGGAGACCTCGATGACCTCCTTGGGGTCGGGGGGCTCGGGCAGCTCGTAGTCGATGTCACCGACGAAGTCGTCGGCGCTCAGCCGCTCCTCACCGATCACGGAGTCCGGACCGAACGGTACGCCGAACACCTGCTCGGCGACGGCGAGGATGCCGCTGCCGTCGCCCCCGCCCTCACCGAGGGTCGCCGAGGTCGCCACCGGGCAGATCGACCCGAGCGGCCGCTCCGGCTTCGAGGCGCCCACGGCCGACGCCAGCCGCCGCAGCAGCATCGCGACGTCCGTGCCCTGCGCGCCGTCGTAGGTGTGGAACTCGTCCAGCACCACGTACGCCGGGTCCGCGCCCTCCCACAGCGGCCGGTCCTCGGCCCGCTGGAGCAGCAGGTCCAGCATCTTGTAGTTGGTGATCAGCACGTCCGGCGGCGCCTGGCGCATCTCCTCGCGCCGCGTCATCACCCGCCGGAAGTCGGTGTCCGGTCTGTCCCCGATGTAGAGACCGGCCGTCACCTGCGCCAGCTCCGGCTGCGCGAGGTACTCGCCGATACGGCCCGCCTGGTCAGTGGCGAGCGCGTTCATCGGATACAGCAGGACGGCCTTCACCCCGCGCCGCCCCAGCGCCTTCTGCCGACGGCAGTGGTCGAGCACGGGGATCAGGAACGACTCCGTCTTGCCGGACCCGGTGCCGGTCGTCACGAGCGTCGGCTCGGCCGCCCCCCGGTACGTACTCAGCCGCTCCCACGCCTTCGCCTGGTGCCGCCACGGAGTGAACGCCGGCTGCCACTCCAGCGCGGCCCGCCACCCGTCACCGGCCGGATGGAACGGCGTCCTGATCCGCAGGTACGGCCCCCGGAAGATCCCCGTCTCGGGGTCCTCGAGAAACCGCTCCAGCGCGAGCCGCGTGTCCTCGTCGGCCAGTGCGTACGTCGTCGTGAGGTACTGCGTCAGACTGCCGCGGAGCTGCGCGGCGGCCAGGGTGGGCTTCACGAGGACCTTTCGGACAAGTCGGGTACCGGGACCGCCGGTGCGTGCCCCCGGTGGCGACCGGGCGCACGTACCGTGACGATCGGCATCAAAAATAGCGCCCACCTCGGACATCGATACCCACCTGGTCGGATCCCGGACCTGAAGGGCCCCGGTCCCGGCGCCGGACGATGCCGGGAGGGGGCGGAGGGCTCAGGTGCCCGACGGGACGCCCACCGTCGCCCACACCGTCTTGCCGGGGCCGCCGCGGCGGTCGGTGACGCCCCAGCCGTCGGCGAGGGCGGCGACGAGGAGGAGGCCGCGGCCTGACTCGGCATCGGGGTCCGCGGGCACGGTGGCGGCGGGCCGGCGTTCCGCGCGGGTGTCGGACACCTCCACGCGCAACCGCGCGCCGTCCGCCTCGGCGACGAGCCGTACGTGGAAGTCCCGCCCGGGGACACGACCGTGCTGAACGGCGTTGGCGCACAGCTCGGCCGTGATCAGCGTCAGTGTCTCGTTGACGGCACTGGTGTGCGGGTGGCCCCAGGAGTCCAGACAGTGCGCGACGAACAGCCGGGCGAGGCGGGCACCGCGCGGGGTGGAGGTGAAGGCCATCGCGAACTCGGTGGCGGGCATGGGAAGGAGGGAGAGCAGCCGGGGCGACTGCGGGGAACGACTGTGCATGGCGTCAGCGTGGTGGCCGCGACGGGCGTGTCACCAGCGGCGACACCTGTACGGGAGTGTGCTGTACAGGTGACGGCGGGGCGGGTCCCTGGGGGCGTTGGGGGGTTGTCTCGATTGCTTCACGGTGCTGTCCCGGTTGGGATCCGGTGGTGGGGGCGTGGCGGAAGCCCGGTTACCGTTCATGATCGCAAGGCCGTGCGTACGTCCGCTTGTCCGGACGGCGTGGGGCCTTCCCGTTCATGTTGCCGATCTGACGTACCACGGGGGTAAGCCGCAATGACTGAGCGAGACAACACGCCGGACGACAGAACATCCGGGATGTCCGGCGGACCTTCCCGTCGGCGTGTGCTGCGGTTGACCGGCGGCGGTCTCGCGCTGGTCGCCCTGACGGCCGGCACGGTCGGCTGCGACGAGGGCGCGGCGGAGGCCGAGGACGCGGGAAACGCCGGCGGCGACAAGCCGAGCGGCGGCGGCAAGGACTCCGGGGGCGGCACCGGGAAGAACGGCCAGGGCCCCAAGCCGCTGTGGACGAAGTCGACCTCGGCCGAAACCTACGGCGACAACGACGAACTCGTGGTCGCGGGCGGAGCCGTGATCGCCAGCGGCAGCCCGCTGGCCGCTCTGGACACCGCGACCGGCAGCGAGAAGTGGTCCCTGCCCGGCGGCGCCGTCCCCGGCGCGCCCCTGCTGCTCGGCAAGGACACGCTGTACCTGGCCAGCAGCCAGTACGACGGCAGCGTCATCGGCTACGACCCCGCGTCGGGCAAGGAGACGTGGCGCAGCCGTCTGGGCAAGGACTACCGGCAGCCGCGGCCGATCGCGGTGGACGAGGGGCAGGTGTACGTCGTCGCCGAGATCCTCGAGGACGACGGCTCCTCCAGGACGAACGTCATCGCGGCCCTCGACAGCACCACCGGCAGGATCGCCTGGAAGGAACAACGCGACCTCGGCACCGAGCAGAACGGCGTCCACGCCGCCGTCCGCGGCCGCCACCTCGTCTACACCGACTTCAAGAAGAACCTCACCGTCCGCGACACCGCCACCGGCAGCCAGGTGTGGACGCACAAGACGGCCAAGACCAACTACGGCGTCTTCGCCGTCCACCAGGACCTGGTGATCGTCCCGCAGGGGCGGAAGCTCCAGGCCTTCAACCTGGCCGACGGGAAGGAGAAGTGGGCCCTGGAGACAGCGGAGTTCACCCTCTTCAAGGAACCCTCGGTCGTGGAGGACGTGCTGTACATCGCCGACAGCGCCAGGACGTTGCGGGCCGTCGATCCGCGCACAGGCAAGCAGCTCTGGACGTCGGAGGCCCTCGCCGACGCCGGTCTCCAGGTACCGCGCCAGTACGTCAAGGTGAAGGACACCCTCTTCGGCGCCACGGACCTGGACAAGAAGGGCGGCGTCATCGCCATGGACGCGAAGACCGGCGCCGTGCGCTGGACGTTCAACGACGGCACCGGTGACCACCACGCCTGGCTGGTGGCCACCGACGGCGAGCGCGTCTTCGCCCTCCACGGCACCGAGCTGCACGCGCTGCCGGTGTGACGCACGGGGGGTGATCGCGGCGCGGGCACGCCGGGTACCGGCACCCGGATGATGTGTGCGATTGCCTCCGCCCCGTGGTGCCGGTGGGGCGGAGCGCAGCCGTGGGACGCAGGTCAGCCGCCGGGCCAGGTGAGCGTCGGTCGCCCGGAGGTGAGGGTGACCGTGAACCGCTCCAGCGGCGGGGCTCCGGCGCCGCGCCAGCGGGTGATGTGCTCCTCGACGGCGTCCCAGAGGCGGGACGGCCCGCCCTGCCGGACCATCCACCGGCCGTCTCGCTCCCGGAGCAGCGCCCAGGCGCCGGTGTCGGCGTCGAGGAACAGTTGCTCCGCGCGGCCTTCGCGGTCCAGGGTGACGTACTGGACCCGGGGCACGGCGAGTTGGGCGACGAACCGGGTGTCCCAGTCGTCGATCACGTCGGCGCCGAGGACCGCGTGCCGTTCGTCGCCCTCGTCGAGATCGGGGAGCAGCCCCAGCGGCGGCGGCAGGTGCGGCCGGGCGAGCATGAAGGACACCTGCCCGCCGAGGAGCCGCCCGGACGCCGTGCCGTCCTCGTGGACGGTGAGCCGGGCCAGTTCGGAGGAGTACAGCCAGCCGCAGAGGGTCACCAGCAGGACCCCGCCGGGACGGGTCTGCTCGACCAGCTCGGGGGGCACGGTGAGGAGCCCGCAGCTGGCGATCACCCGGTCGTAGGGGGCCGCGGCCCCGTGTCCGGCGAGGCCGTCCCCGACGATCAGCTCCGGCGCGAACCCGCAGTGGCCCAGGGCGGCGCGGGCGCGGGTGGACACGTCCTCGTCGATGTCGACGGAGGTCACCGCGTCGTCGCCGAGCCGGTGGCACAGCAGGGCGGTGGAGTATCCGGTGCCCGTGCCGATCTCCAGGACCCGGTGGCCCGCCTCGACCCGCAGGTCCTCGAGCATCCGCACCACCAGGCCGGGCATGGTGCTGGACGAGGTGGGGGCCCGCATGATCTCCCCGCGGACGTCCCCGGGCACGACGGTCCCGGCGACCTGCGTCACCAGGGAGACGTCGTCGTAGCAGGCCTCCAGCCACCGTGGATCGTCCGGCATGACCGGGGCCCAGGCGGTGGGCCCGGAACCGTCGACCTGCTCGAAGAAGCCGCCGCTCAGGAACGCGTGGCGCGGCACGGCGGACACGGCCGCACGCCAGGGCCCGGTCCGTAGATGACCGTCCGCGGTCAGCCGTTCGACGAGCCGCGTCCTCAACTCCTGGTCGTTCACGCCGTCCTCCTCTCCAGGAGATCCGCCATCGCCGCCACCATCGGCAGCCCGGTCTCCGCTTCCAGCCACGCCCACTGCCCGGACGGGTTGCACTCCAGGAACCACCATTGCCCCCGCCGGTCCACGGCGAAGTCGAAAGCGCCGAACACCAGCCGGAAGTGGTCGAGATAGGCGCGCAGCGCCTGGGGGACGCCCGGCGGGGGCTGGACCACGCGGTAGCTCAGCCGCGCGTAGTCGGTACGCCAGTCCAGCAGGTCCGAGTCGATACGGACGCAGAAGATCCGGTCGCCGATGACGGTCACGCGCACGTCACCGGTCTTGTCGATCCGCTGCTGGAAGAGGTGGGCGGTCCCCGACACCGTGTCGTCGATCTCGTCGGCGGTGACCTCGCGCACCTCCACCGTGCAGGAGACGCCGTCGATCCGGTACAACGGCGTGGACAGCGGCTTGTGGAGCACCGGGCCGTGGCTCTCGGCGAAGGTGCGTGCGGCGACCGGGCAGGACGTGATCGTCGTCCGCGGCAGACGGAACCCGCAAGCGGCAGCAGCAGCGAGCCCGGAGGGCTTGAACTCGGCGTCTCCGATGCGGTGCGGGTGGTTGACGTAGAGACAGCCGGGCAACGAGGCCACGACCCCGCCGAGCCCGTAGCGGGCCTGGGTGAGGGCGAAGCGCTCGGTCTGGCGGTCGAGGTGGGGGAAGGTGAACCCGGAGGGCCTGCGGTAGTACAGCGAGCGGACCCGGGACAGGTCCGCCGTGCGCGTGGGCGTCGTCAGCGTGCCCTCGATCCCGCGCGCCGTGAGGGTGGCCGCGAACGACAGGGTGCCGGGGAAGTCCCCGGAGTCGAACCGCACCACCGGGACATCCCGGCGGTGCAGTTCGTCGATCACGAGGTCGGTCGTGGGGTCGTCCAGGTTGGTGACGACCAGAACCGGGCGGGTGTCCGTCACTGGTCGGTGTCGTTCCCGGTGTCCTGGTCGCCGCCACCGCTGCCGCCGGGGCGCGAACCGTCGGAGGGGTTCCCGGTGTTGGTGGCGGGCCGGGTGCCGGTGCTGGTCCCGTGCCCGGGCATCTCCATCACCTGACCGGCGGCGTCGAAGTAGCGGCCGGTCTGGGTGGCCGGGTCCAGTTCGACGCGGGCGTACGAGGGGGCGAGGGCCGGGTACGGCGCCATACGGCGCAGTCCCCAGGGAACGGGGGTGGTGGTGCCGTCGGGCAACGGCGTCCCAGTGGGGAGCCGGTCGGAGTGGGCGAACATCGGTGCCTCCTGGTGGGGGTGGAAGGTGCGTCTTCTCGTTCCGGGGCCGAGCGCGAGGGGTGGTGGTCGGGGGCCGCCGCGGACCGGAGGGTGGTGCCTGCATGGCCCCAGCGTGAAGGCCCCGGCCGGCGCGTCACCAGCAGCGACGCCTGTACGGACGGCGGTTGTACGCGAGGTACGTGGGCGGCCCGGCCCGCCTTCGCCCTCTGAGTAGCCGTACTCAGGCGCGCGGCCGCCTTGCCCCGGCAGCATGGGAGGCATGTCGAAGGCGGTCCTGGACCTTGGCCTGGCGGTCCTGTTGTCGGGGCTGGAAGGGGCGGTGCTGGTCGCCTTCTGGTTCGTCGAAGGTGTGAAGAAGTGGGCAGCCCAGGGAGGACCGGTCCCGGGTGCGACGAGCCGGTTCCTCTGGGTGCTGTCCGTGGGGGCGGCCCTCTCGGCGCTGGCCGGCTACGGCTTCTCCCAGGCCGATCTGCCAGTGGCCAGTGTCTCGCAGACGGTTGTGGCCACACTTCTGACGTTGCTGCTGCTCCTGGGCGCGGGAACAGAATGCGGCAAGCGGATCAGCCAGCACCGATCGCGGCGCCGTCTTCGCCGGGAACGCCGCCGCTGGCACGAGTCCCGGTCCAGAGGCCATTCACATGCTTCGGCCTCGGTTTCGGCGCGCAGGGGCTGGTGGCGGTGGTGAACCGTCGCCACTTACCGGCCTGTGCAGGGGACAAGGCTGACGCGTTCTCAGATGGCGTGCCGTCGGCCTCCTCCTTCAGTCGCCGGTCACGGCTGCGCTTCCATCGGGGGGTTCGCTGCTGTCGGCATAGACGACCAGCGTCTGTTCGGGTTGTTCGGCCAAGTGGAAGGCGGTGTAGGCGTAATCGCCCGCTCCCCGTTGCGGGTGTCGTAGCCGTTTGCGGCCGCTGTGCCGGGCCTGCACCTCGTACTGCGGCCACCAGTCCCGCACTTGTGGGCTGCCCTCGTGCAGGTCCTCGATCAGTCGGGTGTACCGCGGGTCGTCGGGATGGCGCGCCGCCAGCGTCCGAAGCCGGCCGAGCAGGCCGCGTGCTTCGGGTTCCCAGTCGATCAGGACGTCCCGGGCCATCGCTTCGAGGAACACCCAGCGGGCGAAGTTGGCGGGCCGGTCCGCCTCGGTGATGAGTCCCGGGAACAGTTCGCGGGCTGCCTGGTTGTGGCTGAGGACGTCGTAGGTGCCGCCGATGATGTACGCCGGGTGCGGCTGGAGCAACAGGGGGACGGCACGCGCCTCGGCCGTCAGCCGCTCGTGTTCCCCGGCTTCGGCCGCGGAGGCGTGACCGGCAAGCTGGAGAAGATGATCGCGCTCGTGCCGGTCGAGCCGCAGCGCCGCGGCCAGGGCGTTGAGCACCTGTTCCGAGGCGCGGATCTTCCGCCCCTGTTCCAGGTACGTGTACCAGGTGGCGCTGATCCCGGCCAGCAACGCCAGTTCCTCCCGGCGAAGTCCCGGAGTCCGACGGCGGCCGGTCCGGGGCAGGCCCACCTCGTCAGGGGTCAGGCGCTCCCTCCGGCTGCGCAGGAACGCACTGAGCTGACGGCGTTGGTCCGGCTGCGTGGGCATGGCAGGTGGCACCCTCAGTTCCAGAATAAGTACGGTCTGGATACCAGGCTAAGCCTCTCGGAGAGTGGTGGGCGAGCACGGGCCGCGGCATGACCGACGGCCTCGAACGGTCATACCGGCGAGAGGACAACGCATGTCCGGAAGCAAGGACAAAGTCGTGGCGATCACGGGAGCGAGCAGCGGCATCGGCGAGGCGACAGCGCTGCTGCTCGCCGAACGCGGCGCGCGACTCGTCCTCGGCGCACGCCGGTCCGAACGCCTGGCGGACCTTGTGGCCCGGATCGAGAAGGCAGGCGGCACGGCCGTGCGGATCCGCACCGACGTGACCCGACGGGAGGACCTGCGGGCCCTGGTCGCGCTGGCCGGTGAGCGCTTCGGCCGACTTGATGTGCTGGTCAGCAACGCCGGAGTCGGCACCATCTCGCCTCTCGACGATCTGCGCGTCGAGGAGTGGGACCACATGGTCGACGTCAACGTGAAGGGCGTACTGCACGGGATCGGCGCCGCGCTGCCGGTGTTCCGGACGCAGGGCACCGGTCACTTCATCACCGTCGCCTCCACGGCCGCGTTCCGCATCGTGCCGGCCATGGCCGTCTACGCCGGCACCAAGTTCGCGGTCCGGGCCATCTGCGAAGGACTGCGCCAGGAAGCCGGCGACTCGCTGCGGGTGACCACCGTCTCACCTGGTGCGACGGCGACCGACTTCGCCGAGGCGTCCACCAACAGCCGGGTCAGAGCGGAGATCACGAAGATGCGGGACGACATCGCGATCCCGCCCGACGCGATCGCCCGGGCCATCGCTTTCGCGATCGAACAGCCCGCCGCGGTCGACGTGAACGACATCGTCGTCCGGCCCACCGCCCAGAGCTGACCCCCCTCGCCCTTCCGGTGCGGACACCCGCACCCGCGGGACGGCTCCACGGGCCGCACACGATGGCGCAGTCGTCCATCGCTCATTCGCGGGCAAGTATCGCGGTGATCGCCTTCATACGGCTCCGGTGTTCCTCCGCGGCCGTCCGCAACTCCGTGGAATGCTCCTTGATCTGCGCGTTCTGGTATCTGCGCTCCTCACCGGACCAGATCTCCACGAGCCGCGTCCGCTCCTTGCACGCGACATCGGCCAGCGCCCTCTCGATCTCCTTCTCGCTCACCCGGGCACTGTCGATGTCGAAGGGCAGGCGCTCGCCGACAGGAGCGGTCGTGGAATAGCCCTTGTCCCGCATGCACCGGGACCACTCCTTGAACGCCGCGGTCACGCGCGTGCTGGACATCGACCGGAAATGAGAATCCGCTTTGATGTCCGAGGCCACCTTGGCGTAGGAGAAACCGTCCGTCGCGCTGCCCGCCTCGGCCAGTTTCGCCCCGGCCTCGCCCACACAGCCGCCGGAGGGGACGTCGTCCCGACGCGCACCGCGCTCCGACTCGTTCCCCTCGTGCCCGTTGAGGACGGCCGCGTACGCGGGGTCCCGCCGCCGACTGCGCTTCCCCTCGGCGCTCCCTGCTTCCGCCCCGGTTCCCGCCTCGGTGCCATCCGGCTCGCCGTCCTGGGAGACTCGGTCCACGGTGGACGGCAAGTGGTACCCGTATCGCTGTGCCGTGGCCGCGTCCGTCACTCCGTAGCGGCGCTTGTTCCCGTACACACCGTTGTCCTTGGCGCCGGCTTCCAGGGCGGCCGCGGAAGGCTGGGGGAAGGAGAGGCCGAATCTGCGCATGCAGCGGTCGATCAGTATCGCCCTGGCCCGCCCCATCCGGGCCTGGTCGTCGGCGGTCGGCAGGTACGCGTTGATGGGAAGGACCACCTCCCCGGGCGCGGGTGGCGCGGTCGGGGAGGGCACCCCGGTCGCTCCGGGACCGGAGTCCTGGCCGGTACACGCCGAGGCGAACATCAGGACCGTCGCGGCAAGCGCGGCCGGGAAGGTCAGTCGGCGGGGATGCAGAGCCATGGGCTGAATCCGCTTCATCGGAGGGACAGGGGACGGCATGCGGTGTCGGGAAGGGTCCCGGGGCCGTGGGCCGCCGCGCCTGCCCGCAGCCCCGGGACTCGCGGACCGGTGGTCGGGATCAGCCGACGATCCTGACCGACGCGTTGTCGTTCCAGGTGTAGTAGAGCTCCCCGCGCTGCCCGCCCCAGAGCCAGTCGAAGTTCCCCGCATAGCTGGGGGAGTAGTAGCTCTCACAGGAAACGGCCCACGAGTCGCACTGGATCTTCCGAGCGTTGTTACGGACGGCCTGCCCGGACCCCGACCCCGTACCGGAGCGGTAGTAGTTGTTCCCGAGGTTGGCGTCGTCGTTGTAGCCGCCCCAGTAGGCGTTGCCCCACGTGCTGTAGTAGAAGCAGACGTAGAAACCCTTCGAATAGCAGCGGGATTCGTTGCCGTTCACTCCGACATGCTTGCCGGCGGCCTGCGCGGGAGCCGCGGTCAACGGCACCGCGGAAACGGCCAGTCCGGTCGCCAGCAGCGCCCCTGCGAGCTTCGACTTCAGTTTCATGTCACCCAAACTCCCATCGGTCCTTCGCGGCTCCTGACAGGGTTTCCGCTGCTCGGAGTCCGTGATCCTCGCGGCGGCTGGTGGACGTTCTGCCATGCCGCCGTGGTGCTGGTGCGAGACGCTACGTGCGGCGTGACCGCGGTGTCGTCCCGTGCCGGTTTGACCTTCTCGTGCACCCGTCGTCGTAGCCCGGCACGACGTACAACCTTCGTGGTAGAGGGCCGCGTCATGATGAACAGACGGCGGCTTGGTCGTCTTCGCCCGCAGCGGCCCAGCTTCCCGCGCACCCCCACCTCAAGCCCCGGTTCCTCACCCACCGTCCTGACCTGTAGCGGGCCGCCAGCGGCCCGCCCGATCGCCAGGATCGCGGTAGTGGTCGTGGCGGGTAGGACGATCGTGTCGTCGGGGGAGAGGTCGTCAGCGCTCTCGTAGGAGAGTAGCGGCGAGGGGCGATGGAGCGGACCTTCCGCCTACGGACGCGGCTCAATCGGCCACACTCGCGTTCAGCGGCTTCACAATATTCAGCGCCCGACCGTCGCCGATGGCGGCCACCTGGTGATTGCCCTCCCCGTTGGTTAGGTTGCCCCCTCCTCATCCGATTCTCACAGGGAGTGGTAGCCGTGCGGCAACAGCACAAGACCTTCCAGGCGATCGAGGTCGGCGACGGCAGCGACGGGCGGTGGGCTGCCTACGCCCGGGCCCTGTGGCAGGAGATGGAGGGCCTGCTGACCGAGGAGGGCCGCACTCCGGAAGGCGCGGAGCGTGTGCGGGCGCTGTTCCGTGCGCACATGCCGGAACTGGTCCCGGTTCTGGACCGCCTGGTCGGCTGGCTCAACCGGCCCGCGGCAGAGGCCTTCCTCACCCACGCGGCACTGCGGCCGTTCTCCCCTGCCTGCACCCAGACCGGCCAGAACGGCACTCTGCTGCGCAACTATGATTTCCCGCCCGATCAATGCGAGGGGACCATTGTCTCCTCCTGCTTCCTGCGCCCCGTGATCGGGATGCAGGACATGCTGTGGGGCCTGCTGGACGGAATGAACGACGCCGGTCTCGCGGTCTCGCTCACCTGGGGCGGACGTACCGCCCACGGAGGCGGCTTCGCCATTCTCATCCTGGTGCGCTACCTGCTGGAGACGTGCGACACCGTCGATGAGGCGGTCGACAGGCTGCGGTCCCTGCCAGTTGCCACCCCTCAGAACCTCACCCTCGTCGATTCCGTGAAGGCGATGACGGTGTTCGTGGGACCGGACATGTCACCGATGGTGGCACCGGACGCTTGCGCCGCCAATCATCAGCACCTGCCGGTGACCGACGAGCAGGAGCGGGCCATGGGGACGCAGGAGCGGCTGCGCGCCATTCGCGCAGCGGGTACGGACGTGGCGGCGATGCTGGAGCCGCCGCTGTATCGATCCGTCGACGAGCAGGGGTCGAGAACGCTCTACACCGCCCGCTACCGACCCGTCGAGGGTCGGGTGACGTACTACTGGCCTGGTGAGTCCTGGCAACAGTCCTTCGCCGACTTCACACCAGGATCCCGCACGATGACCTTGGGCCGGGCCAGCTGAGAGGCGCTGCCACAGTCGCACGATGAACCGGGCCTGCCGCGGGAGAAGTCATCTGTCTGCGTGCTCGCGCATTCCCCTTGTCCCACATCGCGGGTGGACGGAAGTGCGTGTACATGCGGGGGCTGTACGGGGAGGGCGGGGGCTCGTCCCCGGTACGGGGGAAGTGGGGCCAAGTGGCGCGAAGGCTACGGTGCGTGTCGTTAGGGTGAGCTGTGAGTGATGGCCGGGTGTGGTGCGGGCGGCACCACTGTGCGGGTGGGCGAGGTGAGGTCACCGGTGACGACGACTCACGGTGAGAGCGAGACGGGCATCCTGCGGTGCTTCGGGCAGATGTTGCGGTTGCTTCGGACGAGCAGGGGGCTGACGCGTGCTGAGTTGGGGGCGAGGCTCAGTTACGGCGAGGACATGGTCGCGTCAGTGGAGCTGGGGCGGCGGATTCCGAAGCCGGAGTTCATCGAGCGGGCGGATGCGGTGTTGGAGGCCGGCGGGCTGTTGGCGGTGATGAAGGAGGAGGTGGCTCGGGCCCGGTATCCGTCGTTCTTTCGGGACGCGGCGAAGTTGGAGGCGGAGGCGGTTGAGCTGCATGTGTACGCCAGCAAGGCCGTGCCGGGTCTGTTGCAGACGGAGGAGTATGCGCGGGCGGTCTGTGAGATGTGGCTGCCTCTGCTGGACCCGGAGACGGTCAACCAGCGGGTGGGCTCACGTCTCGCTCGCCAGGCGATCTTCGACCGCCAGCCGTTGCCCACGATCAGCTTCGTCATCGAGGAGCATGTGCTGCGTCGGCCTCTCGGCGGGTGGGACGTTATGCGGGGGCAGTTGGAGGAGGTCCTGCTGCGCGCGCAGCACCGGAACGTGGTCGTACAGGTCATGCCTGTTGGGTGTGTGGAACATGCCGCGTTGGACGGGCCGTTCACCCTGTACGAGACGCAAAAGGGCCAGCGGCTCGCATATGTGGAGGCACGTAACGACAGCCGTCTCTTCACTGAGCGGAGGTCGGTGCGCGAGTATGAGGAGCAGTACGGCATCCTGCGTGCTCAGGCCCTGACTCCACGCGAGTCGACGGGACTCCTCGAACAGATGCTGGGAGAACTATGAACGCGGAAGACGCGACGCACGGTGGCACCAACCTGCTCTGGCGCACCAGCAGTTACAGCACGGGGTCGGGTGGTGAGTGTGTTGAGGTGGCCCTCACGGCTGTTGACGTGCACGTGCGTGACTCGAAGTGCGTGACGCAGGGAGGGCCTGTGCTGAAGGTCGGCTCGGCGGCCTGGACGGCGTTGCTCAAGACGATGTGAGCCTGCGTGGCTCGCGGCGACGGTCGGCGCTTCTCTCAGAAGCGCCGACCGTTGTCATGAGGAACGGCACTCAGACCTCACGCTTCGCGGGAGGTGCCCAGCGGCCAGCGGCGATTTCCTTGTCCAAGCGAGCTTGGAAGTGCGCGTGTGCGGCCCGCATCTCAGCCTCACGGTCCGCCTTGTAGAACGGGGCGGTGTAGCCAGTTGGGGGCGGGGTCGTAGCCGGGTTTTCCAAGTGAGCCATCAGGTCGAGATAGGCTTGCTTAGTTTGGCCGTAGCCAAACGCATAGGAGTCGGCAGAAATCCGACGTCCTTGTGCGTCGAAGTACATAGCTGCTTCCCGGTCCGCAAGAACTGCGTAACGAGACTTGTAGATTGCCGCTAGTTGATCGGCCGTGATGCCGAGCCAGACGGAGACCAACGCATCGAGTTCGACGAGGGCGGCCCGGCGCTCGTGCTCCGTGCGGAGGGGGGTCTCATGCTCCCACGTTGGCACCAGATGAGTAGCGAGTGGTTTGAGATTTGGCCAGTTCGAGTTAGCCCACTCCTCGTAGCCAGGCCAAGTGGGGTCATATAGCTCCATCCAGAGGGGAGCATAGGAGCGGGTCAGAGAATTCAAACGGAGGGTGCGGAGGAGAAGTGGAGCAGCCAAAGGGTGGTCGGGGCTAGGTGCTGGCATCTTATGAGCCTCGGACACCCGAAGGTCGGATCGGCCTGTAATACGCAGGAGATAGTCGAGTGGCAGGGAGGCCCAGAATCCTGCATTTAGGGCGGTTAGGCGGTTATCGCTGAGCGCCATGGAATTCACGGCGTCGACATGTGTAGGGCCCGGAGGGATAAGGGCAGCGAAAAGGCTGCGCTCTGTATTGAAAGGGATCATGCGTCGCCAAGCTAGCCGGAAATACTCTGTATAGCGACGGCCGGACCACATGTCCTGTGCCTCACGGAATCGATCCGTGGAGGTGCTACGAACGTAGTTAGTTCGAGGTGCGGCGTCAGACCTGAGCGACCGAAGGTCCAGTGAGTACCAGTCGTTCGTGCTCTTACAGGGGATTTTTGGCTCTTTGCTGATTGGTGTTGCAACAGAGAAGTGCGGCCCTTGTAGGATGACTTCGGCAAGGTCGTTAACCTGGGAGGTATTCCACGTATAAAGGCCCAGTTTTTTCGTGGCGAGATTTTCAAAGAATCCCACCGTGATGCGCGGTTCGAACCGATCCAGTCGGTGCGGAAAAAGTGAAATTGTTTGCACGGCACCCTGTTCTTCTACCGTCACCGGGTACAGAAGTGGTGCTTGGGTGTCAGGTACGGCCGTCTCGCCTGCGAGCCGGTTCCATTCGGTCAACCGCTCCATGTCGACAGTTACAAGACGGGCTCTATGAGGGCGTAGGTCCCACTTCCCCCTGTGTTTAATTCCAGGCAGTGGTCCCTTAGTTTCGTATGTAAGGGAGTCACGGAGAGTTTCAGCGGAGTACAGGTGGCTAATATGCAGGAAATTTACTGGGTGCGGGGCACTATAGATGTGAATCCCGAAGATGGCGGTATCGCCAACTGGGCGAGGGAATGCCCAGTTGGATCCGTTTACGAAGCTGGCATGGACTCGAAGATGGTGGTAGGCAGCCTCACGTAGTGGGCCTTCCTTGACCCCGCCGAAGTGTGTATCGGGGTGAATAAGGCCACCTGTTCCGGACGCGTTAGTGTTGCCCCATACCCGACACATGAAAGCCCTGTAGAAGTCTGGTCGGGTCTTATTGAGTAGCGGATACGCAAAATTCGAGCTGAGTAGCGTCGCTGTGCCGACTACTCCTGTGAGTTCAGTCATGTAAAAGCCCAAGTTAGCTTTACATGCCAGTAGTTCATTCTTTCGAAGGCGCACATCTTCCATAGCGGGTTTGTGTGCTAGTTTGAACCATGGTTCCAGCTCTGCAAGTACAGCGTCCTCCAGCCAGTCAGGACGAACCCAGGGAGGATTGCCGACTTGCAAATCGAACCCACCCCGCGCCCCGAAAACGCTGCCGAACTCCAGCTCCCAATGGAAGAACCCCTGCCGCTCAGCCACATCCCGAGCAACCGCCGCCCACGGATACCGCGACTCCAGCGAGGTGAACCGCTCCATGCCCATCCACTCGGGCAACTCGTCCTCGTACCGCTCCAGTTCATCCAGCGTGTCAAACTGCGCCACCAACGAGTCCGCAGCCACATCCTGCGTCCCCAACAACGACTCGGCGAAGTCCAGCCAGTCATCCAGCGAGGCCAGCGGAATCACAGCCCGCCGCTCACCGCGAATCTGCTCCTTGCGACCACCACCCCGCGCGGCCTTCGCCTTGACCTCGACGACCTGAACCTCACCGAACAGGTCCTCCGACTCATACGTCTCCCGCGCAGGCGCCCCCGCCTGACTCGGCACCGCATCCGCAGGCGAGGCCGGCGCCGCCGACACCGTCCACCCCGCCGACTGCGAAGCAACCTCCGCCGCCCGCGTGTACACCTCCGCCGACCCGTCCAGCAGCGCCGCACTCTGCACCGGCCAGAACCACAGCGCACACCACGCGTCCATCAGCGTCTTCAGCCGCCAGTACGGCGTGTCCACCGCCTCCAGGTCCGCCTTGACCTTCTCCCTCGGCACCGCAACTTCCGGTGACCGCAGCCACCCGTCCTCCGCACCCCACACATCCACGCGCCGCGAAATCTCCCGCTCGGAGATCTCCAGCCGCCGCACCACGAGCCCCCACAGGTACTCAGCCCGCCGGGCCAACCCCTGCAACCGCTTCGTCTGCGTGGCCGCCGGCGACTTGGTGATCGCCTTCCGCCAAGCACCCAGCGCCTTCGCCTCCGCCGGAGCCAGCGCCTTCGCCTCCTTTTCGGCGGCGACCGCGCCCCACTCCTTCGCCGGAAGCAGGAAGTGATGCACAGCCCCTTCAGGCAGCGCCGCCCCCGCCACGGCCTCCGACAACGGGAAGCGTTCCGGAGTGCTCCCCAGCCAGCCGCCCTTCTTCAGACGCTCGGCGGAGTAGATCTCCCGCCGCCCACCGATCAGCGAGTTACCCCGCCGCAGGCGCAGCCCGAACCAGGGTGCCTCCATCCCCGGATGCATCGTGTTGAGCCACAGCGACACCTCCGCCAGCTCCACCGCCGTGTTGTTGAGGTCGACGCCGTAGGAGTTGTGCAGCGCGATGTACGCCTTGGCCTTCTGCAACTCGACCGCGTACTTCTCCGTGTCGATGGCGACGCCCAACTCGTCCTGCCGCCGCCGCAGATACTCCGCCGCGACCTGGTTGATCGCCTCGTTGAGGAACGCGCCCGAGCCGAGCGCCGGCTCACAGATCTTCCACTCAAGGAGTTCCCGAGCAGCAGTCACCGTGTCGTCCTGGTCCAAGCGGTGCTGCAACGCCAACTGCACCGTCACCCGGGTCAGCGACTCCGGCGTGTAGTACGAGGCCGAGGTCTGCCGGTCACGCCCCGACAGCCGGTACACGAACGCACCCGGCGCATACCGGACCCGCCGCTCCTCACCCGTCACCTCGTCCTTGTGCCGGACGAACACCTCGTCCGGGTACTCGTCGGCCTTCGTCGCCGGAACGAGCCACGAACCGTCCTTCGGGTCACCGTGCTTCGCGACCTCGTACAGCTCCTCGCCCGCGACGAAGCCCGAGTAGGACATCAGTCCCTCGTACACGGCCCCGAGCTGGTTGATCCCGAGTTGCGCGTAGGAGATGAAGCCGCCGCGCTCCCGCCGCTTGCCGCGCGTGAGCATCAGCAGCCGCAGCACCCGGTACAGCGTCTCGTTGCGCAGCCGGGTGTCGATGAACCGCTCCCCGCCCTCGCCCTCACTCTCGACGCGCGGGTCGGGAACCGCACGCGCGCCGATCAGCCGGATCGACTCCGGCTCGAACAGCTTGGAGTGCAGCGGCTCGAACCGCAGCCCCATGTCCTCAGAGGTCTTCGCCGTCACGGCCTCCGACGGCGTCTCCGCGTCCACCCCGTGCGTCCGACGCGGTCGGTAACCCTCCTGCACCTTGCGGAACAGCAGGTCCAGCGACTCGTACAGGTAGAAGCCCTTCCGGGACTTCTCGTCGACGAGATCCCGCTCGGCGATCAACTCACCGAGCCGGCCGAGCCCGTACCCCATCTGGTACTCGGGGTAGTCCGAGGGCAGGATGCCCAGCTCCGGGCGGGCCTCCGCGTACAGCAGGAACAGGATCCGGTACAGATACCGCAGCGACTCCCGCGTCAACTGGCGCCCCAGCTCGGGAAGTTCCTTGACCTCCTCCGGGCGGACACCGCCCTCGCGCACCCGGTCCAGTACCTCGTTGGCGATCAGCTCGACGCTCAGCCGCAGCCCGTCGCGCAGCTCACTGCTGACGCCCACCGCGTGCTTCGTCGACTTGTCGACGAGCGTGGCGAGGGGGTTCTCGCCGCCCTCCTCCGGCGTGCGCAGCGAGTCCGCGCCGAACAGGGCGGCCACCGTGTCGAGTTCGCCGCCCGCCTTGGTGTCGTTGCGCTCCAGCGCGGTGTCGAGCGACACGGCGAGGTACCGGCCCTCGCCCCACGCGGCCCGGTCCGCGAGCACGACGACACCGCCGACCAGCAGCAGCACATAACGCGGCGCGTCCTCGCACGCGAACAGGAACGACGCGAGCTTCGACCCGGTGGCGACCGTGTGCTGACCGTCCAGGCGCAGCTCACTCAACAGCCGCCCGGCGCCGTCCGGGTCCAGTGCGTCATCGGGCTCCGCCGACCAGCCGCAGTCCAGCGCGACGAGATCCTTCTCCGCGTGCGCGACCGTCACCTCGTACGACTGGTCGGCGCGCACGACGGTGAGCGTGCCCGGCTTGGCGTCGAAGCCGAGCGCGCGCAGCACCTCCCGATTCAGGGCACGGACCCGGTCGCGCCACTCGGGCGCGTCGTACGTCACGGCGTCGTCGCCGGTCGCCGCCCGCTCCTCGTCCATCGTGAAGTACGAGCGGGCCCCGAAGTAGGCGCGGCGCAGCGCCCGCAGGCCCGCGCGCGGGGTGACCGGCAGCGCGCCCTCGGGCCGCTCGGCGCCGGCGGCGTCCTCCTCGCGCTGCTTCCACTCGGCGAGCAGACCGGACTTGAGATCCTTGGGCAGGACCTCGGCGAGGTAGTGCGCGGAGAAGTAGTCGCCGCGGTTGACCAGGGAGTCGAACGTCATCGTGAGAAACCTCTGGGGGAAGTCGGTCAGGCGGCGGCGTGGGCCGGGGCGAGGACGGCGAGGACGCGGAGCATCGGGCGGCCGGTGGTGAGCAGGGAGTCCGCGAGCGAGGTGAGCCGGTCGCGGGTGGCGGTCGGCGCGGATCCGCCGCCCGCCGTCAGCGTCGGCTGCTCCCACGCGCCAAGCCGGGACTTGTATTCCTCGATGGGCGCCCGCAACGGTTCGTCCCACGCCTCGCGGTGCTGCTCCAGGAACGCCTCCGCCCGGTCCAGGACGCCCGGGATCGCCTCGGCGAGATGGTCCGTGTCGTGGGCGAGGCCCGGGTTGGCCATGGTCGGGCCGACCTGGGCGCGGCGCAGCACCGCCACCATGTCGTCGTCGACCTCGCCGTCCGTGGTGACCGCCATCCACTTGACGACGGTGGGGCGGCCGAGCGCGTTGGAGTAGATGCCCTGGACGAGATACGTGGGCTGCGGCACGTCGGCCGTCAGAACCGGTGCCTCCTGGCGGTCCAGGCGGACCAGGACCTTGTCCGTGAGCCATTCCATGACCGGGTGCAGGTCGGTCAGGAGGGAGATGTCCGGCCAGCTCGATGTCGCCGAGGCGCGGGCGCGCGTCAGGCTGAGGTCGGCGAGCCGCCGGTTGAACGTGACCTTCAGCCGGTCGCGCAGGCCCTGTTCACGGACGTACTCCGGGGGGAGCGCCTTGAGACGGTGGACCAGGTCGGAGGGCGGGACGAAGGAGAGCAGGCCCTGCTCGGGGTCGAGGGACAGGTCGAGGCGGTCGTGGGCGTCCGGGTAGACCTCGCGCAGCGCCTCGTCGAGGAAGTCGCGGGCGGAGCCGAACAGACGGGGTACGTCCGCCCGGGGCACCGACCCGCCACCCTCGCCGTCGCCGTCGACCGTGCCGGAGACTGCGGCGGCGGAGTCCTCCTCCGGGTCGTCGTTCACCGCGCCGAAGAAGTCGGCGAGGAAGTCGTCCACGCCGTCGTCGGTGCCGGCACCGATGGTGCGGTCGGCGTCCAGGGACTCGTCGACGCCCCGGCCCTTCAGCAGATCCTGGATGAGCGACTTCTCCTCCGCCTCCGCCCGGTACAGGCCGGACACCGCCTCCGCCGTGCCCAGCGACCGGTGCGCCTCCGCCTCCCGCTCCAGCAGGCGCTCGGAGACGAGGGTGTCGTCCTTGGCGCCGTCGACGGAGCTGGTGAGGATCAGCGCCCGGAACTGAGGCTGGTGCGGCTGCCCGTAGCGGTCGATGCGGCCGTTGCGCTGCTCGATGCGGATCAGCGACCACGGCACGTCGTAGTGGACGAGCTGGTGACACTGGCGGTGCAGGTTGACGCCCTCGGAGGCGACATCGCCCGTGAACAGGATGCGTACCGGCGTGTCCGCGAGGCCGAAGTCCTCCACGCACTGCATCTGCTGCTCGTCCGACAGCCCGCCGTGCATGACCCGGGCGGCCTGCTCGGCGGCCTTCCCCTTGAAGCCGAGGGCGCCCGGCACGGTCCGCGCCAGCCACTCCAGCGTCTGCACCCGCTCCGAGAACACCACCACCCGGGTGTCCGACTTCGGCCCGACCCCGATCTCCCGCAGCTGATCGATGAGCGCCCCGAACTTGCCCGAGTCCGCCTCCGTCATGCCCGACGCCAGCTCAAGCAGCCGGTGCAGGGCCGCGCGCTCGGCGGACGTCGACTCCGGGTCGTCCTTCTTCTCCAGCGTCTTGATGCGCGTGGCGACCGTGGCCTTCAGCGCCGTATGGGAGGACAGGAACGACTTCAGCAGCGTGTACGGGAACAGCGGCACGTCGCTGACCGACTTCGACCCATCGGACGGCAGCCACACCGCCGCCAGCTCCTCGAAGACCTTCTCCTCGGCCGGGGTGGCCGTCACCCGGACCGAACGGGACGGGCCCCGGTCCGCCCACTGCCCCTTCATCTGCTCCCGTACCTCGGGGCTGACCTTCGTACGGCGGATGAACAGGTGCTTGATGTCGTCGGCACGGTAGTGCTCCGGGTCACGGATCGCGGCCGGGTCGAGCAGCGAGATCAGCTCGGCGAAGGAACGGGCGTCACCGTTGTGCGGGGTCGCCGAGGCCAGCAGCAGGGCGTCCGTGTGCGGGGCGAGGGTGCGGGCGAGCTGGTTGCGCAGGGACCCCCTGTTGATCAGATTGTGCGACTCGTCGATGACGACCGCGTCCCAGGTGATCCGCTCCAGATGATGCTTGTACTGGTCGGTGTTCTTCAGCGTGTCGATGGAGACGATGACCCGCTTGAAGTACGTGAACGGGTTGCGGCCCGCCGGGATCTCCCGCTGGATCCGCTCGATGCCCACCGAGTCCAGCCGCACCAGCGGGATCGCGAACCGGGTCCACAGCTCGTGCTGGAACTGCTCCAGTACATGCTGCGGGGTGACCACCAGGATGCGCTCGCCCCGGCCCCGGCGGATCAGCTCGGCGAGGGTGAGACCGATCTCCAGCGTCTTGCCGAGACCGACCACGTCCGCGATGAGCAGGCGCGGGCGCAGGTTGCGGCCCGACAGGGCGAGTTGCGCGGGACGCTGCTGGTAAGGGAGGGCGTCCAGCAGGAAGGAGTCCGCGAGCGCCAGGCCCCGCTCGGCCTGCGGCAGCGGCGTCTTGCGCAGCACCGCCTCCAGGAACAGCCGGGAGCGGCGGAAGTTCGGGGAGTCGTCCCGCACCAGACGCGTGCGCCTCGGGTCGAGCATCTCGATCCGGTCGAGGCCGTCGAAGAACACCGCTTCCTGGTCGCGCACGAAGTCCGACGCGCCGACCGCCTCGATCCTGGCCCCGTCGTGCTCGGTCCGTGTCGCGTTGCGCACCAGCCACACCTCGTCCCGTACGAGGATCTGGGCGCCCGGCGGGTACTGGGCGTCCTCGCCGCTCGTCGCGGGCGCGGTGCTCAAGTCGGCGGTCACGCGGGGGCCTCCTGGGCGATCGGGTCGGTGGGGCGGATGCGGATGCGGATGCGGGTCGGATGCGGGGTGGGGCGGGCGGCCGGTGGCGCGGGGTCGGCCGGACCGGCGGGGCAGCGGGGCCGGGGAGGGGACGTGGGGTCCGCCGTCCCGGCCCGGCGGCCGGCCGGAGTCAGAACGGGGCCTTCGCCGCGTACACGGATCGCAGACGCTCCGCCGTCCTGCGGGCCTGGACGGAGTGCCGCAGCGTCCGCGTCCCCTCCCCGGGCCGCGGGGAGCCCGTGGGCGGGCGGCGGCCGGGCGCCGGGGGTTCACGCCGGGAGGCGTCAGGGTGCTCGCGCGGGTCGGCGGGCGGGAGGCCCGCGGGCCGGGGGGCCGGACCGGGACCGGGCGAGTCGTCCGGCGTAAGGGCGGCGGCGGTGGCCGGGGCGGGGGCCGTCCCGGCCGGTGCGGGGGAGGGCGCCGGAGCGTCGGCCGGGGTCTCCAGCTCGGCCGGGGTGATCTCCGTGACCCGGGTGTCGCTCGCGGCGGCGGGCCAGGCGACGGTGGGGACGCTGTCGGCGGGGGCGGCCTGCCCGGGCCGGCGCCGCTCCGCGGTGTGCGCGGTGAGCCTGCGGCGCGCCTGGGCGATCTTCATGCCCTGCGCCTCGATCAGCGCCCGGCACCGCTGCACCACCTCGGTCAGCGACGGCCGGCCGGCGGCGTCATGGGCGAGCATGGCGGTCAGCAGCGGCAGCAGGTCATCCGGGACGCCGGACAGGTCCGGTGCCGTACCGGGGTCCGTGACCAGGTGGAACACCATGTACGGGGTGGCCGCCTGGTGCGGATAGTGCCCCGTCACCGCGAACAGCAGCAGCGCCCCCAGCGCGTACACGTCCACCGCCGCCGTCAACGGCTTCACCCCCGCGGCCTGCTCCGGGGCCATGCAGATCGGGGTGCCGACGACCTGGTGCGGGGCGGTGAGGGAGATCGTCGACTCGGTGAACGCGGCCAGGCCGAAGTCGATGATCTTCGGACCGTTCGGTCCCAGCAGGACGTTGGCCGGCTTGAGGTCACGGTGCAGCAGGCCCTGCGCGTGCACGCCCGACAGCGCCTCCGCGAGGACCGCGCCGAGCGCCGCGGCGAGGACGGACGGCAGCGGCCCGTGCGTGCCGACGTGCTTCGCGAGGTCCGGGCCGTCCACGTACTCCGTGGCCAGCCACGGCTGCTCCGCCTCCGCGTCCGCCCCCAGGAACGCCGCGATGCGGGCGCCCCAGATGGTCTTCAGTACCTCGATCTCCTGCGCGAACCGCTGCCGGGACTCGGAATCCACCACCGACGGCTTGATCACCTTCACCGCGGCGGGCTCACCGCCGAGCGACTCACCCAGGAAGACCTGCCCCATGCCGCCATGACCGATCCGGCCGAGGAGTTCGAAGTCGCCCAGGGCGACCGGATCCTCGGGGTTCAGGGGCGTGATCTGCACGTGTGTGTCCTCGGCATTCGGTTTTGGCGGGCGCCCGATCAGCCGCGACGCGCACCTGGAGACACGGTAGTGGATCGGGACGGGCTCAGGAACGGGGGTTGCGGAATGGAGATATCAACCTCTATGGGGGAGGAACGTGTGGCGTGCACCGGACCCGCCCGCCCCGTCCGTAGGCACGCCCGGGGTACCCCCGCCACCCGGTCGCGACGGTGGCCGTGCGCCCCGCCGCCGGCGGCCGCACGATGGGCCGTGATGCCGACCGGCGGACCGATCGGTACCGGTCGCACGCGAAGGAGGCCCCCGCGATGGGCGAGCTGTACATCGACGGCGAGTGGACGGGCGCGGCGGCCGGCGGGCGGCGGGACGTGGTGAACCCGTACGACTCCTCCGTCATCACCACCGTCGACGAGGCCGATGCCACCGACGTGGACCGCGCGGTGCGCGCCGCCCGGCGCGCCTTCGACGAGGGGGACTGGGCGAACGCCCCCACCCGCCGCCGCGCCGACGTCCTGCTGCGCGTCCGTGAGCTGCTGCTGCGCGACATCGACGAGATCGCCCGCACCGAGACCCTCGACACCGGCAAGACGCTCACCGAGTCCCGCTTCGACGTGGAGGACGTGGCGAACGCCTTCCGGTACTTCGGGGAACTCGCCGGCAAGGACGGCGGCCGGGTCGTGGACGTCGCCCCCGACGTCCTCAGCCGCGTCGTGTACCAGCCGGTCGGGGTGTGCGCGCTCATCGCGCCCTGGAACTATCCGCTGCTCCAGGCCTCATGGAAGGTCGCCCCCGCGCTGGCCGCGGGCAACACCTTCGTCCTCAAGCCCAGTGAGCTCACTCCGCTCACCACCATCGCCATGATCCGGCTGATCGCGGAGGCCGGCGCACCGCCCGGCGTCGCCAACCTCGTCCTCGGCTCCGGAGCGGGCGCCGGCGCGGCGCTGACCGCCCACCCCGACGTCGACCTGGTGTCCTTCACCGGCGGCCTGGCCACCGGACGCGCCATCATGGCCGCCGCCGCGGAAGGGCCGAAGAACATCGCCCTGGAACTCGGCGGCAAGAACCCCAACATCGTGTTCGAGGACGCCGACTTCGACGCCGCCGTGGACTACGCGCTCGACGCCTCCTTCCTGCACGCCGGGCAGGTCTGCTCGGCCGGCTCGCGGCTGCTGGTCCAGGACTCCCTGCACGACCGGTTCGTCGACGCCCTGGCCGCACGCGCCCGCGCGATCCGCCTGGGCAACGGCTTGGACGAGGGCACCGAGAGCGGGCCGCTCAGCTCCGCCGAGCACCGCGCAAAGGTCGAACGGCACATCGCCTCCGCCCAGGAGGAGGGCGCCCGGCTCGTCACCGGCGGCATCCGCCCCGATGACCCGGCGCTGAGCCGCGGCTTCTTCCTGCTGCCGACGGTCTTCGCCGACTGCGACCGGTCCATGCGCATCGTGCAGGAGGAGGTCTTCGGACCGGTCGTCACCGTCGAGCGGTTCCGCACCGAGGACGAGGCGGTGGAGCTGGCCAACGACACCCGCTACGGCCTGGCCGGCGGCGTCTGGACCTCCGAGGCGAGCCGCGCCCAGCGCGTCGCCCAGCGGCTGCGGCACGGCACCGTGTGGATCAACGACTTCCACCCCTACGTACCGCAGGCCGAATGGGGCGGCTTCGGCCGCTCCGGCGTCGGGCGCGAGCTGGGCCCCACCGGCCTGCGCGAGTACCAGGAGGCCAAGCACATCTACCAGAACCTCGACCCGGGACCCTCCGGCTGGTTCAAGGGCTGACGGGCACGGCACGGAACAGCCCGTCACCACCCGACGGCACGGAAGAAAGGCACTCCATGGCCTCCACCACCCCGCACGGCGCCGAGTCCTCCTACGACTACGTCATCGTCGGTGGCGGCACCGCGGGCTGCGTCCTCGCCGCCCGTCTGAGCGAGGACCCCGACTGCCGCGTCTGCGTCGTCGAAGGCGGCCCCAGCGACGTCGGTGACGAACGCATCCTGCGCCTGCGCAACTGGATCAACCTGCTCGGCACGGAGTTCGACTACGGCTACACCACCGTCGAACAGCCCCGCGGCAACTCCCACATCCTGCACTCACGGGCCCGCGTCCTCGGCGGCTGCTCCTCCCACAACACCCTGATCAGCTTCCTGCCGCTGCCGCAGGACCTCGACGACTGGGTCGCCGCGGGCTGCACCGGCTGGGACCCGGCGACGATCCTCCCCTACCGCGACCGGCTGCAGACCAAGATCGTCCCTGTCGCCGAGGCCGACCGCAATCCCATCGCCAAGGACTTCGTCACCGCCGCCTCCCGGGCCACCGGTGTCCCCGTCGTCGACGACTTCAACGCCGAACCCTTCGCCGACGGCACCGGCTTCTTCTCCCTCGCCTACGAGCCGGAGGGCAACCTGCGCTCGTCGGCCTCCGTCGCCTACCTCCACCCGGTCCTGGACCGCCCCAACCTCACCCTCCTGCTGGAGACCTGGGCCCACCGGCTGCTCACCGACGAGTCCGGGAGGCTGACCCGGGTCGCCGTCCGCGGCGCCGACGGCGAGCCCGCCACCGTGCGCGCCGAACGGGAACTCCTGCTGTGCGCCGGGGCCATCGACACCCCGCGCCTGCTCATGCTGTCCGGCATCGGCCCGGCCGACGACCTGCGCCGCCTGGGCATCACCACCCACATCGACCTGCCCGGCGTGGGGGAGAACCTGCTGGACCACCCCGAGTCCGTGATCGTCTGGGAGACCGACGGCCCGCTGCCGCCCAACTCCGCGATGGACTCCGACGCCGGACTCTTCCTGCGCCTCGACCAGGGGCAGCCGCGTCCGGACCTGATGTTCCACTTCTACCAGGTGCCGTTCACCGTCAACACCGAACGTCTGGGCTACCCCGTCCCGGACAACGGGGTGTGCATGACGCCGAACGTGCCCCGGGCCCGTTCCACCGGCCGGATGTGGCTGCGCAGTTCCAACCCGGCCGAGCATCCCGCCCTGGACTTCCGGTACTTCACCGACCCCGAGGGCCACGACGAGCGCACCGTCGTCGAAGGGCTCAAGGTGGCCCGGGAGATCGCCGCGACCGAACCGCTGAGCGGCTGGCTCGTCCGCGAGGTCGCGCCCGGCCCGGACGTCACCGCCGACGCCGACCTGTCGGAGTACGGGCGGCGCGCGGCCCACACCGTCTACCACCCGGCGGGCACCTGCCGCATGGGCGCGGCGGACGACCCGATGGCCGTCTGCGATCCGCAGTTGAGACTGCGGGGTGCCGAGGGCGTGCGCATCGTCGACGCGTCGGTGTTCCCGACGATGCCCACCATCAACCCCATGGTGACCGTGCTGCTCGCCGCCGAACGCGCCGCCGACCTGCTCACCGGCAGGGCAGGCGCACCGTGACGTCCTGTCCCTCGACGAAGGAGGAACACGACTGTGTCGACCGCCGGAGGTAAGGACCCCGAATCGGCACCGGAGGAGATCCTGGCGGAGGACGAGCCGACCGCTCCGGTACGGCTCAAACCCGTGGTCTTCTTCGGGGCTGCCGTCCTCGTCCTCGCGATCTCGCTCTGGGCGATCATCACCCCCTCCGGGGCGGAGGACGTCATCGGAGTGGCGGTCGCCAAGATCTCCGGCTGGTTCGGCTGGTACTACTTCGTCGCCGCGACCCTGTACCTGCTGTTCGTCGTCTTCATCGCCCTGTCCAAGTACGGCACGGTCAAGCTGGGCCCCAAGCACTCCAGGCCCGACTACGGCGTCTTCACCTGGGGGGCGATGCTGTTCGCGGCGGGCATCGGCATCGACCTGATGTTCTTCTCGGTCTCCGGGCCCGTCAGCCACTACCTCGCGCCCCCGCAGGGCGATCCGCAGACGCTCGAGGCCGCCCGGCAGGCCGTGGTGTGGACCCTGTTCCACTACGGCATCACCGGCTGGGGCATGTACGCGCTGATGGGCATGGCTCTCGGCTACTTCTCCTTCCGCTACCGGCTGCCGCTCGCCATCCGCTCCGCGCTCTACCCCATCATCGGCCGCAGGATCCACGGGCGGATCGGTGACGCCGTCGACCTCGCGGCCGTCATCGGCACCGTGTTCGGCATCGGCGTGACCCTCGGCATCGGCGTGGTGCAGCTGAACTACGGACTGAAGGTGCTCTTCGACGTGCCGGAGGGGCTGGCCGCGCAGATCGCCCTGATCGTCGTCGCGGTGGCGATGGCCACCTTCTCCGCGGCCTCCGGCGTGGACAAGGGCATCCGCAGGCTGTCGCAGCTCAACATCCTCCTCGCCACCCTGCTGATGCTCTACATCCTGGTCGTCGGTGAGCCGTTCCGCCTGCTCAACGCCGTGGTCCAGAACGTCGGGGACTACGTCAGCCGCTTCCCGTCGATGACCCTGAACACCTTCGCCTACGACCAGCCCACCGAGTGGCTGGACGCCTGGACGCTCTTCTTCTGGGCCTGGTGGATCGCCTGGGCGCCGTTCGTCGGGCTCTTCCTTGCCCGCATCTCCCGCGGCCGCACCCTGCGCGAGTTCATCGCGGCGACCCTGGTCATCCCGTTCCTCTTCACCGGTCTCTTCCTGGCGATCTTCGGCAACAGCGCCCTGTTCGTGGTGCGCGACGGGGACACCGCGTTCGGCGAGACCGCCATGAACGTCCCCGAGCAGGGCTTCTACACCCTGCTGGAGCAGTACCCGGGCTTCCTGTTCAGCGCCGGACTCGCCACCTTCGTCGGCCTGCTGCTGTACGTCACCTCCGCGGACTCCGGGGCCCTGGTCATGGGCAACCTCAGCGCCGAACTGCCCACCCCGGTGACCGACGCGCCCACCTGGCTGCGCATCTTCTGGGCGCTGGCGACCGGACTGCTCACCCTCGCCATGCTCATCGTGGGCGGGGTGCAGGCGCTCACCAACGCCACCATCATCATGGGGCTGCCCTTCTCCTTCGTGATGTTCCTGATCATGGCCGGGCTCTTCCTGGCGCTGCGCACCGAACGGATGAAGGCGGAGGCGAGCATCACCACACTGCCCGGATCGCTCTCCGGACGTACCGGGCAGCACGGTCTGCCGGGGGCGCCGACCTGGCAGCACCGCCTGGCGCGGGCGATGGCGTTCCCCGGCAGGCGGGCGGCGGCGAGGTTCGTCGACCAGGTGTGCCGCCCCGCCTTCCAGGAGGTCGTGGGGGAACTGCGGGAGGCGGGCGCGGACGCGGAGGTCCTGGAGGGCACCGTGGAGGAGAACGGGCTCACCCACGTCGGCCTGCGCGTGCCGATCGGCACCGGCGACGAATTCCTCTACGAGGTCTGGCCCGTCGAGATGCCGACCCCCGGGTTCGCCACCCGGTCGGTCAGCCGGCACGACTCCTATGTGCGCTTCGAGGTCCGGCTCGCCGAGGGCAACCAGGACTACGACGTGATGGGGTACACCAGGGAACAGCTCATCGCCGACAGCCTCGACCAGTACGAGCGGCACCTGGAGTTCCTGAGGGTGCGCGACGAGGCCACCTCCCGCTCCAGCCTTCCCCACCATCGCCCCGACGAGCCGGACGCGCATCTGCCGGAGGGATAGGCCGCCGGACGGGCGGCCGCCGACCGGTGCGGGCGTCAGTTGGCCAGCGGGGTGCGCTCGGCGTGAGCGATCTCGATGGAGTCGATGTCGGACAGCGGACGTTCGTCGTCCTCCCTGCTGCTGTACATGCTGAACTCGCCCTTGTCCGACTCGGTCCTGTCGGGGTTCAGATGGGTCGCGCCGATGTACGTCTGGGCGACGAAGTCACCGTCTTCGTCGAAGCCGTTGACGATGACGGAGTAGTTGGCCGGCTCGTCGCCCCTGTTGGTGATCTCGAAGGAGAACTCGTAGGTCTCCTCGGAGAGGTCGGTGCAGTCGTTGTACGAGTAGAGATCGTCGTCGTCGCAGTACCCGAGATCACCGTCGTCGGTGACGAGTTTGCCGTCCGAGATCTCCACGTGGTCCATCGGGTTGCCGACGCCCGCCGAGTCGTTGCCGCCCTTGGCCAGCGCCCACCCGGCGGCGCCGCCGCCGGCCAGCACGACCACGAGGACGGCGACGATCGGCACGACCCGTTTGGCCGTCCCCTCCCGGCGGGCAGGAGCCACCGTTGGCGCCGATGCAGGGGGAGGGGCGGGCGGCGCGGCGGGGTACGCGGGCGTCGGAGGAACCTGCTCCGGTCTGTCGGACGTGCCGTTGTCGGTCATGCCGTGCCAACTCCTCGTCGCAGGGCGCACGTTCTGCGCGTGATATCCCTGTACCGAACATAGCGACAACGGTCAACTCTGAGAATACGCAGGGGATTTGACGTTCGCGGCGTGGGTGACCGTCAGGCGCCGGCGCGCGGTGGCGGCACGGTGAGGTCCGGTTCGCCGAACTCCGTACCCAGGGCCCGGAAGGCGGTCACCTTGTCCTCGCCGAAACGGCGGACGTAGACGGCGTACTCGTCGGCGGTGAGGAACGACGACGGCCGGGACTTGGAGTGGAACTTGTCCGCGTACATCACCAGCCGCTCCTCCTCCGTCACCGCCAGGTAGTCGGCGGGAGGAAGGGGGAGGCCCCGGCCGACGATGTCGTCGCGGGTGAGGCCGACTCCGGTGTGGTGGGAGCAGAAGCGGCGCAGGGGCTCGGGAAAACCTTCCGCTTCGAGGATCGCGTGACCGAGCAGGCCGTGCCGGATGTAGTTCGCGTGGTCCAGGCGTCCGTCGTCGCCGTAGAGGCGGTAGACGCCGATGTCGTGGAGCAGGCAGCCGGCCCGGACCAGTTCGGCGTCGAGGTGCGCGAGGCGAGGTGCGGAGAGAAGCCGCTCGGCGACGCTCCAGACGATCTCGCAGTGCGTGTGGACGAGCGTGAACGCCTCGGGGGTGGGCGCGTACTTCTCGTGCAGCGCGCGGATCTCTTCGGGGGCCGGAATGCTCATCGGGGGAGAGCCTAACAACCGCCGGTGGGGGCCGGGCGGGGTCGGGCGGGGTCGGGCGGGCCCGGGCGGGAAGTTCCCGTCGCGTCCGGATTCACGCGATGAGGTGATGCCGGCCGACGCGGGGCACGTGGTGGCGTCGCGAGCCGTTCGAGCTGGTGACGGGACATTCCGTCCACGTCTCACCTTGCACGACGGCGTCGGGAGCACACCATGGGTCTGTATCGGAAGGGCGGCGGGCGGGCCGGTGCCGGCCCGCGCGGGGGTACCCGGGGGTCAGCTCGCGACCAGTTCCCGCCGTACCTCGTGCGCGGGCGGAGCCACCCTCACCCGCGACGTCCGCCACAGCCACAGCACATCCCGGCCGAACGACCACACCAGGAGCCCCAGGGCCAGTGCCGCCACGGCGACATTGACCGCGTGCGGCAGCAGCGCCGCGCCCGCCACCAGCAGCAGCACACCCTGGAGCGCGGCCACCGTCTTGCGGGCCATGCTCGGCGGAAGCGGGGCGGTCAGCCACGGCCACACCCGCGCCGCGGCCACGAAGACGTACCGCATACCGCCGATGAGGAGCACCCACGGACCCATCGCCATCGACACGTACACACTCAGGACCAGGATCAGGAAGGCGTCCACCTCCATGTCGAAGCGGGCGCCCAGCGGAGTCGACGTACCGGTCCTGCGGGCCACCTTGCCGTCCACACCGTCGAGGATCAGAGCCACGGCGGTCAGACCGACGAGGAGGGAGACGGGCGGCGAGTCCTGGAACGAGTCGGCGACCAGCGCGGTGACCCCGCCGACCAGGGTGGCCCGGCCCAGCGTGACCCGGTTCGCCGCGCCGAAGGAGCGCAGCCGGGACCGGTGCAGGGCCCGGGAGAGCACCGCCCAGGTGGCGATCGCGAACGCGAGGCCGGTCAGCCAGCCCGCAGGGCCCATGCCGATCGCCGTACCGATCAGGGCCAGCAACAGGATCTGTACACCCGCCCCCACCGCGGTCTCCTGCTGTACGAGCCTCGCGTCGTAAGTGTTGTTCAGGGCCACCGAGCATCCTCCGGCCGTATGACAGAGTCGATCATCGCCGCTACCTTGTGCGCGGCCTGTGCACCTCTCGGTACGCGTGCAGCTTCCCGATCGTTCAGGAGGATTTCGATGAACCGCACCGCTCGCGCGTTCTGGATCGACTCGCCCGGCCGAGGGGTGATCCGGGAGATGCCCCTGTCGGCTCCCGGTGCGGACGAGGTGCTGGTGCGCTCGCTCTACTCCGGGGTGAGCCGCGGCACCGAGACGCTCGTCTTCCGGGGCGGCGTGCCCGAGAGCCAGCACCGCGCGATGCGGGCCCCGTTCCAGGAGGGCGACTTCCCGGGGCCGGTGAAGTACGGCTACCTCAGTGTCGGAGTGGTGGAGGAGGGGCCCGAGGAGCTGACCGGCCGTACGGTGTTCTGCCTCCATCCGCACCAGACGCGGTACGTCGTCCCGGCACACGCCGTCACCCCCGTCCCCGACGGCGTGCCCGCCGGGCGGGCCGTGCTCGCCGGCACCGTGGAGACCGCCGTCAACGCCCTGTGGGACGCGGCACCGCTGGTCGGCGACCGCGTCGCCGTGGTCGGCGGCGGAATGGTCGGCTGCTCGGTGGCGGCACTGCTGGCCCGCTTCCCCGGCGTGCGCGTCCAGCTCGTCGACGCCGACCCGGCGCGCGCCGGCATCGCGGACGCCCTCGGCGTCGGCTTCGCGCTCCCCGCGGACGCCCTCGGCGAGTGCGACCTGGTCGTCCACGCCAGCGCCACCGAACAGGGACTGAACCGCGCGCTCGAACTGCTCCGCCCCGAGGGCACCGTCGTCGAGCTCAGCTGGTACGGGGACCGCACGGTGAGCCTCCCGCTGGGCGAGGCCTTCCACTCACGGCGGCTGACCATTCGCGGCAGTCAGGTCGGCACGGTCTCCCCGGCCCGCGCGCACCGCGGCTACGCCGACCGCCTCGCCCTCGCCCTCGACCTGCTCACCGACCCCGCCCTCGACGCCCTGATCACCGGCGAATCCGCGTTCGAGGAACTGCCCGACGTCATGCCCCGCCTCGCCTCCGGCGAGACGCCCGCGCTGTGCCACCGCGTGCGTTATCCCGACCCGGAGCCGATCGCACACGCCTGACCTCAGAAAAGAGGTAGGGCGACGCTGAACAGGGGAAGGCAGTCAGCCGTACTACACGACATCCCCGTCAAAGATCGGCCGGGGAACAGACGCGCCGCACCTGGAGGGTCGTCCGTTGTTCAGCATCACCGTCCGCGATCACATCATGATCGCCCACAGCTTCCGCGGCGAGGTCTTCGGACCGGCCCAGCGTCTCCACGGAGCCACGTTCCTCGTGGACGCCACGTTCCGGCGTGAGCAGCTGGACGAGGACAACATCGTCGTCGACATCGGCCTCGCCACACAGGAACTCGGCGCCGTCGTCGGCGAGCTGAACTACCGCAACCTCGACAACGAACCCGACTTCGCGGGGATCAACACCTCCACGGAGTACCTGGCCAAGGTCATCGCCGACCGGCTCGCCGAACGCGTCCACAAGGGCGCCCTGGGCGAGGGCGCCAAGGGCATCGCGAAGATCGCCGTCACGCTCCACGAGTCGCACATCGCCTGGGCGAGTTACGAGCGTGCGCTGTGACCGACACGACCATCGAGATGACCGGCAGGACAGCCGACAGGACCGCCCGCAGGGCCGCCGACCGGGCCGGCACCGTCCGTCTGGACTACGTGCCCCAGCAGGCGTCCTTCCCGAGGAACGACGGGATCATCCCCATGTCCCTGCGCACCGTGCACTTCGTGATGCCGGGTGACGTCGACGACCCGGCCGCGCCGAGCGGCGGCAACGCCTACGACCGCCGCGCCTGCCTCGACCTGCCCGGCTTCGGCTGGCAGGTGCACCGGCACGCGGTGGCCGGCGACTGGCCCCGGCCCGACGCCGCCGCCCGCGCGGAACTCGCCCGCACCCTGCGCGAACTGCCGGACGGCAGCATCGTCCTGCTCGACGGTCTCGTGGCCTGCGGGGTGCCCGAGATCGTCGTCCCGGAGGCGGAGGAGGGACGGCTGGGCATGGCCGTACTCGTCCACCTTCCGCTCGGCGAGGAGACCGGACTCGACGCGGCCGTCGCCGCCGAGCTGGACGCCCGCGAGCGCGCGGTGCTGCGGGCGGTCCCGGCCGTCATCGCCACCAGCGACTGGGCCGTCCGCCGTCTCGTCTCCCACCACGGCCTCGCCCCCGAACGCGTCCATGTCGCCGCCCCGGGTGCCGACATCGCCCCCCTCGCGCCCGGCACCGACGGTGTCTCACGGCTGGTGTGCGTGGCCGCCGTGACACCGCGCAAGGGCCAGCACCGGCTCGTGGAGGCCCTGGCGACCGTGGCGGACCTGCCGTGGAGCTGCTCGCTCGTCGGCGGACTCGGCCACGATCCCGCGTACGTCGCCCACTTGCGGAACCTGATCCGCGAACACGGCCTGGAGGACCGGCTGGAACTGACCGGCCCGCAAACCGGAGCCGCCCTCGACGCCAGCTATGCCGCCGCCGACCTGATGGTGCTCACCTCGTACGCGGAGACGTACGGCATGGCCGTCACCGAGGCCCTGGCGCGCGGCATCCCGGTGCTGGCCACCGACGTCGGCGGACTGCCCGAGGCGGTCGGCCGCGCACCCGACGGGGGAGTGCCCGGCATCCTCGTCCCGCCGGAGAACCCCGCCGCCATCGCCGCCGAACTGCGCGGCTGGTTCGGCGAGGCGGACGTACGGCGCCGGCTGAAGGCGGCCGCCCGCAGCCGGAGGGCCGCCCTCGGCGGCTGGGCAGCCACCGCACAGAGCCTGGCGGCGGTCCTGCGCCGGCTCCCGACCGAACCCCGGAGGGCCGCATGACCAACCCGGCGACCACCACCCAGCACGGCGGGACGATCCCGGCCCGGCCCGGCCCCCGGGACGTCGCCGTCACGGACGCCGCACCCGGCCGGACAGGGGGCACAGCCACCGTGGAACCCGAGACCGCCCCCGCCCCCGCTTCACCGTCGGTCATCCCCGGGGCGGGTCCCGCCACGACCCGCCCCGGCGAGCGGGCCACCCTGCGGCTGCGGGACTCCGGCGACGACGAACCGGCCCGCTACGCTCCCGAGTGGCTCCAGCTGCGCGAACCGGCCGACGCCGCCGCCCGCTCGTACGACCTGCTCGACCCGTTGCGCATCCGGCTCGCCAATCTGCCGCGCCGGGCCGACGGTTTCGTCATCCACGACATCGGCTGCGGCACCGGCTCGATGGGCCGCTGGCTCGCGCCCCACCTCGACGGCGCCCAGCACTGGGTCCTGCACGACCGGGACCCCTACCTGCTGCACTTCGCCGCCGTCGCCTCCCCGCGCTCCGCCGCCGACGGCAGCCACGTCACCGTCGAGACCCGGCGCGGCGATGTCGCCCGGCTCACCCCGGAGGCGCTGTCCGGTGCCTCCCTGGTGACCGCGTCCGCGCTGCTCGACGTCCTCACCCGCGAGGAGATCGGCACCCTCGCCGCAGCCTGCGCCGGAGCGGGCTGCCCCGCGCTGCTGACCCTGTCGGTGGCGGGGCGCGTGGAGCTGACCGCGCCGCATCCGATGGACGAGGAGATCACCGAGGCGTTCAACGCCCACCAGCGGCGGGACGGCCTGCTGGGGCCGGACGCCGTCACGGTCGCGGCCGAGGCGTTCACCGAGCACGGGGCGACCGTACGACTGAACCCGAGCGCCTGGCGTCTCGGGCCGCGGCAGGCGGCGCTGACCGAACAGTGGCTCCGGGGCTGGGTCGGTGCGGCGGTGGAGGAGCGGCCGGAGCTGGCGGCGCGCGCCGCCGGCTATCTGAGCGACCGGCTGGAGGCCTGCGCGGCGGGCGAGTTGCGGGTCGTCGTCCACCACAGTGATCTGCTCGCCCTGTGCCGGCCGGTGGACGTGGCCGCATGAGTACGCGAACGGGGGAGGCCGCCGCCACCGCGGAGCGGGCGACGTCCGCGGGCGGCGAAGGGGCGTCACGGGGGCTGCTCGCACGGCTCAACACCCCTGCCGTACGGACGCGTCTGGGCACCCTCGCCGGTGTCGCGCTCCTCGCGGTGCTGTTCTGGCGGTTCGGCACGGGGGCGTTCGTCGACGGGCTGCGGCGCATCGACGGGCTCACGCTGCTCGCCGCGCTGGGCATCGGGCTGGTGACCACCGCGTTCAGCGCGTGGCGCTGGGCGTTGGTGGCGCGGGGGATCGGCATACGGCTGCCGCTGAGGGCGGCCGTCGCCGACTACTACCGTGCCCTGTTCCTCAACGCCGCCCTGCCCGGAGGTGTCCTCGGCGATGTCCACCGGGCGGTGCGTCACGGGCAGGAGGCCGGGGACCTGGGGCGCGGGGTGCGGGCGGTGGTGCTGGAACGTACGGCGGGGCAGCTCGCGCTGTTCGTCGCCGGCGGTGTGGTGCTGGTGAGCATGCCGTCTCCGGTGCTGGGGCCGGTGCGGCAGGTGGCGCCGGTGGTCGGGCTCGGGGTGCTGGGGGTCTGTGCGGTGGGGCTCGCGCTGCGGATGAACCGGGGAACGGCTGCGGCGGCGTCGGGGCGGGCGGCGCGGGGGCCCGGGTGGGGGGCGCGGATGCTGGGGGAGGCCCGGGCGGGGTTGTGCTCCCGGCGGAGCGCGCCTGGTGTGGTCTTGTCTTCCGTGGTGGTGCTGGGCGGGTACGTCGCCATGTTCGTGGTGGCCGCGCGGGTTGCCGGGGCGGATGCCGGAGTGGGGGAGCTGTTGCCGCTCGCCGTGCTGGCGCTGCTGGCGATGGCGCTGCCGCTGAACGTGGGGGGCTGGGGGCCGCGGGAAGGGGTCACCGCCTGGGCGTTCGGGGCGGCGGGGCTGGGGGCGGAGGTCGGGTTCACGGTTGCCGTGGTGTACGGCGTGCTCAGTCTGGTGGCGAGTCTGCCGGGGGTGGTGGTGCTGGTGGTGCGGTGGTATGGCGGGGTGCGGTCCGTCGGTGGCCGTGCGTCTTTCGCCCCCGCCGCCCCTTCCCTTCCCGTCCCCGGGGGCGGTGCCCCCGGACCCCCCTTTCGGCCCTTCGGGCCTCGTCCTCAAACGCCGGACGGGCTGGGGGGTGTCGCCGGGGGCGGTGTTCCCGGAGCGCCGGACGGGCTGGGGGTGGACGGTGGTTCGGTCAGTAGGGAGAAATATGGGGCGAAGGAATCCGTCAGGCTTGTCAGGAGTTCCTTGCCCTTTTCCGCCCAGGCCAGGGAAGGGCGGCCGATGACGCCGGAATCCGTATAGGCGGCCATACCGACGGTCAGGAGATGGCGGCGGTCATCCGCCACATGGTCCGAGGTCTCATAACCGGGGCGGAGCGATTCGGGATGAGTGTGCAGAAGGATGGAGGTCTCGATTTCGCCCGCGTGCATGTCCGTGAGGAGAGAGGTGACGACGCCCGCCCGTTCGCGTGCCGTCTCCCAGTCCTCCGGCGCCGGGTACAGGGCCATCCTTTCACCACGGGCCGACGCTTCCTGAACGGCGTTGCCCAGTACGTAGTTTCCGCCGTGCCCGTTGACCAGCACCAGGGTGTCCACCCCCGACCGGCGGAGCGAGTCGGCGATGTCCCGGATCACCGCGTGCAGCGTCACCGCCGAGATCGACACGGTTCCCGGCCAGGCCGCGTGCTCGTGCGAACAGGAGATGGTCACGGGAGGGAGGAGGTGCACCGGGTAGGCGTCGGCGATCTCCCGCGCGATCGCGCAGGCGACCAGGGTGTCGGTCGCCAGCGGCAGGAACGGGCCGTGCTGCTCGAAACTCCCGACCGGAAGAACCGCGATCCGCTGTGAGACGCCGGCTCCCCGCGTCCGTACATCCTCTGTAGTATCCGCCGGCAACAGACCGTGCACCGGGCCGTATGCCGCCGACCTCATGTGTGAACCACCCATATCGTCACGGCCTTTCGTCTCTGCTTAGGAACTCGAGAATCATGACAGAAAAAGTAGGCGTACTCGGCAAGAAGCCTCAGCGGCGGACCGGTGTGGAACGCGTCGTGAATGCGCCGCTGCCCACCGTGTACGGACAGTTCCAGGCGGTCGGTTATCTGGACCACGACCGCGGCGACGAGCAAGTCGCCCTGGTGTACGGCGATCTCGGCAGTGACCGGGTCCTCACCCGGCTGCACTCGGAGTGCCTGACCGGCGACGCCTTCGGTTCCCAGCACTGCGAGTGCGGCGACCAGCTGGCGGCGGCGCTGCGCGCGGTGGTCGCCGAAGGGGCGGGCGTGGTCGTCTACTTGAGGGGCCACGAGGGTCGCGGAATCGGGCTCCTCGCCAAACTGCGGGCGATGGCGCTGCAGGCGGAAGGGCTGGACACCGTCGAGGCGAACCTCGCGCTCGGCCTGCCGGTGGACTCCCGGGACTACGCCGTCGCCGCCAGGATGCTCCAGGACCTCGGCGTGCGGTCGGTGCGGCTGATGTCCAACAACCCGCGCAAGCGCGAGGCCCTGGTGCGGCACGGCGTCCAGGTCGCCGAGCAGGTGCCGCTGCTGATACCGCCGTGCGAGAGCAACATCACCTACCTGCGCACCAAGCGGGAGCGCCTGGACCACCACCTGCCCCACCTGGACGCGGTGGCACACCTGTCCTGACGCGGCGCCCGGTCAGTGGACCACCGCCTCGTGCACCAGCCGCTTGAGGTCCCGGAAGACGGTGTGGGAGGACCTGGGCCGCACCTGCGTGCAGAACTGCACGGTGAGGTCGCGGCCCGGGTCGACCCAGAAGGTGGTGGTGGCCACCCCGCTCCAGCCGTAGTTGCCGAGGCCGGACGGGGACTGCGTGCGGGACGGATCGATGACGACACTGACACCGAGACCGAAGCCGACGCCCTCGTTGCCGGGCTCGTCGTGCGCCGGGCGGCTGCCGAAGGAACGCAGGTCGGCGTTGCCGGGGAGGTGGTTGCGGGTCATCAGGTCCACGGTCGCCGGGGCGAGCAGCCGGGTGCCGTCGAGTTCGCCGCGCCGGCGCAGCAGTTCCATGAACCGGTGCCAGTCGTGGGCGGAGGCCACCATGCCGCCGCTGCCGGACAGGAAGCGGGGCCGGCCCCGCAGCGGAAGCCCCGCGATCGGCTCGATGCCGCCGTCGTCGGACTCGCCGTACAGCTCCGCCAGGCGCCGCGCCTGCTCGTCGGTGACCTGGAAACCGGCGTCCGTCATGCCGAGCGGACGGAAGACGCGCTCGGCGAGGTACGCGTCGAGCGGGCGCCCGGACACGACCTCGATGATCCGGCCCAGCACGTTCGAGGCGACCGAGTAGTTCCACTGGGTCCCCGGATCGAACTGGAGGGGCAGGCCCGCGTAGACGTCCGTCGTCCCCGCCAGGTCCTTACCCGGTGCCACCGACGACTCCAGCCCCGCCGCGCGGTACAGCGCGTCGACGGGATGGGCGTGGTAGAAGGCGAAGGTGAGCCCGGCCGTGTGTGTCATCAGATGCCGCACGAGGAGAGGGCCGGCGGCCGGACGGGTCCGCACCCCGTCGCCCGAACCGCCCTCGTACACGCGGGGTTCCGCGAAGGCGGGAAGGTGGCGGCCGACCGGGTCGTCCAGCGAGAGCAGCCCCTCCTCCACCAGCATCAGCGCGCCCACGGTGGTGACCGGTTTGGTCATGGAGTACATCCGCCACAGGGTGTCGCCCTCCACGGGCAGCCCCGCCGCGACGTTCCGCGCCCCGTGCACCGTCAGGTGCGCGACCCGCCCGCCCCGGGCGACGGCGACGAGGAACCCGGGCAGCTCCCCCTCGTCGACCCGGCGGGCGAGATGCCGGTCGAGACGCTCCAGCGCCCGCGCGTCCAGACCGGCCTCCTCGGGGGTGACCTCCTGGCGCAGTACTCCCGGTACTCCCATCGCTCTCCTCGGGAACGCCGGCCCGGTGCGGACCGTTGATCGAGTCATGACTCAGGACGCCGAACAGAACGCGCTGCTCGCCCTGCTCTCCGAGGGGCACGGCGGAGTGCTCGTCACGCTGAAACGCGACGGGCGGCCCCAGTTGTCGAACGTCATGCACGCTTACTACCCCGATGAGCGCGTGATTCGCGTGTCGCTCACGGACGACCGGGCCAAGACCCGCAATCTGCGCCGGGACCCCCGCGCCTCCTACCACGTCACCACCCCGGACCGGTGGGCCTACACGGTGGCCGAGGGAACCGCCGAACTGACCCCCGTCGCCGGGGATCCCTACGACGAGACCGTGGAGGAACTCATCCGGCTGTACCGCGACCTCAACGGCGAGCACCCCGACTGGGACGACTACCGCGCGGCGATGGTCCGCGACCGCCGGCTGGTGCTGCGGCTGAGAGTGGAACGGGCGTACGGCATCCCGCGCCGGCCCGGGGCGTGACGCGTACCCGGGCCCGGCGCGGGCGACGGGCGGATCAGCCGCCGACGTACTCCGCGAGATGCTCGCCCGTGAGGGTGGAGCGGGCGGCGACCAGGTCGGCGGGGGTGCCCTCGAAGACGATCCGGCCGCCGTCGTGGCCGGCCCCGGGGCCGAGGTCGATGATCCAGTCGGCGTGCGCCATGACCGCCTGGTGGTGCTCGATCACGATGACCGACTTGCCGGAGTCGACCAGCCGGTCCAGCAGGCCGAGCAACTGCTCGACATCGGCGAGGTGGAGGCCGGTGGTCGGCTCGTCGAGCACGTAGACACCGCCCTTCTCGCCCATGTGCGTGGCCAGCTTGAGCCGCTGCCGCTCACCGCCGGACAGCGTGGTGAGCGGCTGGCCCAGGGTGAGGTAGCCGAGCCCGACGTCGGCCAGCCGCTCGAGGATCCGGTGCGCGGCGGGCGTACGGGCCTCGCCGGCGCGGAAGAACTCCTCGGCCTCCGCCACCGGCATCGCCAGCACCTCGCTGATGTCCCGCCCGCCGAAGCGGTACTCCAGCACGGCGGGCTGGAACCGCTTGCCCCCGCAGTCCTCGCAGGTGGTGGAGACGCCGGCCATCATCCCGAGGTCGGTGTAGATCACCCCGGCCCCGTTGCAGGTGGGGCAGGCGCCCTCGGAGTTGGCGCTGAACAGCGCCGGCTTCACCCCGTTGGCCTTGGCGAACGCCTTGCGGATGGGTTCGAGCAGTCCGGTGTACGTCGCCGGGTTGCTGCGCCGGGAGCCGCGGATCGGGGTCTGGTCGACCGCGATCACGCCCTCCTCGGCGGGGATCGAACCGTGCACCAGCGAGCTCTTGCCGGAGCCCGCCACACCGGTGACGACGGTGAGCACGCCGAGCGGGATGTCGACGTCCACCTCGTGGAGGTTGTTCGCCGTCGCGCCGCGGATGGCGAGCGTGCCGGTGGGCTCGCGGACCGTGTCCTTGACCGAGGCCCGGTCGTCGAGGTGGCGGCCGGTGACCGTGTCGCTGGCCCGCAGCCCTTCGACGGTGCCCTCGAAGCAGACCGTGCCGCCCGCCGTGCCCGCGCCGGGGCCGAGGTCGACGACGTGGTCGGCGATGGCGATCGCCTCCGGCTTGTGCTCCACCACCAGCACCGTGTTGCCCTTGTCGCGCAGCCGTAGCAGCAGGTTGTTCATCCGCTGGATGTCGTGCGGGTGCAGGCCGATGGTGGGCTCGTCGAAGACGTAGGTGACATCGGTGAGCGAGGAGCCGAGGTGGCGGATCATCTTCACGCGCTGCGCCTCGCCGCCGGACAGCGTGCCGGACGACCGGTCGAGCGAGAGATAGCCGAGACCGATCTCGACGAACGAGTCGAGGGTGTGCTGGAGCGCGGTGAGCAGCGGCTTCACCGACGGCTCGTCCAGGCCACGGACCCACTCGGCGAGGTCCCTGATCTCCATCGCGCAGGCGTCGGCGATGCTGATCTTCTTGATCTTCGACGACCGCGCCCCCTCCGTGAGCCGGGTGCCGTCGCACTCGGGGCAGGTGGCGAAGGTGACGGCCCGGTCGACGAACGCCCGGATGTGCGGCTGCATCGCCTCCCGGTCCTTGCTGAGCATCGACTTCTGGAGCTTGGGGATCAGCCCCTCGTAGGTGAGGTTGATGCCGTTGATCTTCACCTTGGTCGGCTCGCGGTACAGGAAGTCGTGCCGCTCCTTCTTGGTGTACTCGCGGATCGGCTTGTCCGGGTCGAAGAAGCCCGACTCGGCGATGACCCGCACCACCCAGCCGCCCCCGGTGTAGGTGGGGATGGTGAAGGGGTCCTCCGAGAGCGACTTGGAGTCGTCGAAGAGCTGGGCGAGGTCGATGTCGGAGACCGTGCCACGGCCCTCGCAGTGCGTGCACATGCCGCCGGTGCGGTTGAAGGACACCTTCTCCGTCTTGGTCTTCTCGGCGCCGCGGTCGACCGTGAAGCCTCCGCTCGCCTGGATCGAGGCGACATTGAAGGAGAACGCGCCGGGCGGGCCGAAGTACGGCTTGCCGAGGCGGCTGAAGAGGATGCGCAGCATCGCGTTGGCGTCGGTGGCGGTGCCGACCGTGGAGCGCGGGTCGGAACCCATCCGCTGCTGGTCCACGGTGATCGCGGTGGTCAGCCCGTCGAGCACGTCGACCTCGGGCCGTGCGAGCGTCGGCATGAACCCCTGCAGGAACGCGCTGTACGTCTCGTTGATCATCCGCTGCGACTCGGCGGCGATCGTGTCGAACACGAGTGAGCTCTTGCCCGAGCCGGACACGCCGGTGAACACGGTCAGACGGCGCTTGGGGAGTTCGACGCTGACGTCCTTGAGGTTGTTCTCGCGCGCGCCGTGCACCCGGATCAGATCGTGGCTGTCGGCGGCGTGCGGCGCGGCCGGCTGCCGGTCCGTCCTCGTGGCCCTGCTCATCGTTCTCCATCCCGTCGGGCGGAGCCGCCCTCGCGGTCTCCGCCGGCGTTCCCGGTGCGGTGCGACCGGGTGCGGGCAGACCCGCCCGCCCGGCCGTCCTTCGTCGTCGGCGCGGTCGAGGCGGTGATCCACCATCAGCCATCAGTCCGAACAGGTGTTCCCGTTCGGACGTAGCACCAAGGCTAGGCTAGGCGGGCGCCGCCCGCCCGCGCTTCTCCATTCCTGACCGGCCGCGGCCGCGGTGCGCCGACGGAGGGGCCCGCCCTTCTGTGCCGGCCCGCACCGCCGGCCGCGCGGCTTCGGTCGGCGTGCGCGGCCGATCCTGCCCGTACCGGCGCGCGCCGGTGCCCGAGCGCACGGGACGCGATGCGCAGGGGGTGGGTTCAACGGCGCCGGCACCGACCCGTCCCGCGTGCGCGGCTGAGCAGGTTGGCTGACAGCGACGGCACGTGCGCGCTGCTGAGTAGGCCGGCACGGGTGAGCGTGTCGGGCTTGGGTGGGCCGGTGTTGGTGTGCGTGTGCGGCCGGCTGCGCCTGCACCGGCGTTTGTGCTGGTCTGGGTGTGGCCGGGACGGGTGGGCGTCTGCGGGTGGTCGGTTGTGCCTACGGGTGTGAGTGTCCGGACGGGGTGCCCGCACCGGCGTATGGGGCGGGTTGGGTGTGGGCCGGTACCGGCGGGCGTGTGTGGTCGGCCGCGCTCTGCGACGGCTGCGGTCGGCTGTGCCTGAGAAGGCGTGCGTGTTCGGCTTGGCCCGCATGGGGCCCGGTGCTGCGGGGAGGCCCAGGGAGCCGGTACCGGTGCGGCGGCGCCCGGGAGCGCCGGCCCGCCTGTCGCCGGGAGGCGTCACGGACGGGTGTTCCACTCCGCGACGACCGGACTGCCACGCTCCAGGGACAGGCGGCACAGGGTGCCCGTCTCCAGGCGGAAGAGCCGGCCGTCGGCCGGGGGGAGCCCCAGGTGGCGGGCGGTGAGGACGCGGAGGAGATGGCCGTGGGCCACCAGCATCACGTCCCCCTCGTCCAGGACGCCGGCCACCCGGGACAGCACCCGGTCCGCGCGCTCGCCGACCTGCTCCGGGGACTCCCCGGAGGACTCCCGGCCGGGCGGCACCCCGTCGGTCCACAGGTCCCAGCCGGGCCGGGTGCGGTGCACGTCCGCCGTGGTGATGCCCTCGTAGCCGCCGTAGTCCCACTCCCGCAGGTCGGGCTCCGGATCGGCGCCGGTCAGGCCCGCCAGCTCGGCGGTGTGCCGGGCGCGGACCAGCGGGCTGGTGAGGACCAGTACGAAGCCCCGGCCGGCCAGCAGCGGGGCCAGGGACCTGGCCTGGGTCTCACCCCTCGGAGTCAGCGGCAGATCGGTACGGCCGGTGTGCCGGCCCACCCTGCTCCACTCCGTCTCACCGTGCCGGGCCAGCAGCAGATCGCCCACGCGGTCAGGGCTTCCGCGCCGACTCGACGGCGTGCCCGCCGAACTGGTTCCGCAGCGCCGCGACCATCTTCATCTGCGGCGAGTCCTCCTGGCGTGAGGTGAACCGGGCGAACAGCGACGCGGTGATCGCGGGCAGCGGCACGGCGTTGTCGAGGGCCGCCTCGACCGTCCAGCGGCCCTCGCCCGAGTCCTCGGCGTAGCCCCGCAGCCGCTCCAGGTGCTCGTCCCCGTCGAGGGCGTCGACCGCCAGGTCCAGCAGCCAGGAACGGATGACGGTGCCCTGCTGCCAGGAGCGGAAGACCTCCCGGACGTTGTCCACCGAGTCGGCCTTCTCCAGCAGCTCCCAGCCCTCGGCATAGGCCTGCATCATGGCGTACTCGATCCCGTTGTGGACCATCTTCGCGAAGTGCCCCGCCCCGACCCCGCCCGCATGGACATAGCCGTACGGACCGTCCGGCTTGAGCGCGTCGAAGATCGGCTTCAGCCGCTCCACGTGCTCCTCGTCGCCGCCGACCATCAGGGCGTAGCCGTGCTCCAGGCCCCACACGCCGCCCGAGACCCCCGCGTCGACGAAGCCGATGCCCCGGGCGCCCAGCTCCCTGGCGTGCTTCTCGTCGTCCGTCCAGCGGGAGTTGCCGCCGTCGACGACGACGTCCCCCGGCTTGAGCAGGCTGCACAGCTGGTCGATGACCTGCTGGGTGACGGCGCCCGCCGGAACCATCACCCACACCGCGCGCGGCCCTGCGAGCCCGTCGACGAGGTCGGACAGGTGGTCGACGTCGGAGCGTGCGGGATCGGTGTCGAACCCGATGACGGTGTGGCCGGCGGCGCGGATGCGCTCGCGCATGTTGCCGCCCATTTTGCCGAGACCAACAAGACCGATCTGCATGTCAGTTCACTTCCTGAGTTCGCGGTGAGCGGCCGCCGGCGCGGCCGTGGACGGGACGGCGCCGAGCACCGTGCCGGGGACGGGGGCCGAGGACGTCGTCAGACATGGGCGGGAGACTCCTCGGTGGCCTCACCGCGCAGCGCGACGGCGTACATCTCGTCCGCGTCGAGGCGCCTGAGCTCCTCGGCGATGAGTTCGGAGGTGGGACGGACCTTCAGCGCCAGCCGGCGGGCGGGCTGGCCCGGCAGGGTCAGCGTGGCCAGCGGACCCTCGGGGCGGTCGATCACGACCTCGCCGTCCACCGTGCCCAGCCGGACCGCGGTGACGACCGGCCCCGCGGTCACCACCCGGTCCACCGTGACCCGCAGCCGCGCCTCCAGCCAGCGTGCCAGCAGCTCCGCGGCCGGGTTGTCGGCCTCGGCCTCCACGGCCGCCGAGGTCACCGTCGCCCGCGCCTGGTCCAGGGCCGCCGCCAGCATCGAGCGCCACAGCGTCAGCCGGGTCCAGGCGAGGTCGGTGTCGCCGGGTGCGTAGGTGCGCCGGCGGGCCCGGAGTACCGCCATGGGGTTCTCGACCGCGTACAGATCGGTGATCCTGCGCTGGCCCAGCGCGCCCAGCGGGTCCCGCGCCGGGTTCTCGGGCGCGTCCGCCGGCCACCACACCACCACCGGGGCGTCCGGCAGCAGCAGCGGCAGCACCACCGAGTCGGCGTGCTCGGACACCTCGCCGTAGGTCCGCAGCACCACCGTCTCCCCGGTGCCGGCCTCGGAGCCGACCCGGACCTCGGCGTCCAGCCGGGGGTGGGTGCGCTCGCGCGGGTTGCGGGCGTGCCGCTTGATGACGACCAGGGTGCGCGAGGGATGCTCGTGCGAGGCCTCCTCGGCCGCCTTGATCGAGTCGTAGGCGTTCTCCTCGTCCGTGACGATCACCATCGTCAGGACCATGCCCACGGCCGGTGTGCCGATGGCGCGGCGGCCCCGCACCAGCGCCTTGTTGACCTTGCTTGCCGTGGTGTCGGTCAGGTCGATCTTCATGGCCTGCGCCAGCTCCGTCCGTCTCGTGCGAGCATCTCGTCGGCTTCCGCGGGCCCCCAGCTGCCCGATGCGTACTGCGCCGGCCTGCCGTGCGACGCCCAGTACTCCTCGATCGGATCGAGGATCCTCCAGGACTCCTCCACTTCCTGATGACGGGGGAACAGGTTGGCGTCCCCCAGCAGCACGTCCAGGAGGAGCCGTTCGTACGCCTCCGGACTGGACTCGGTGAACGACTCGCCGTAGGCGAAGTCCATGGTCACATCCCGCAGCTCCATCGACGTCCCCGGCACCTTCGAGCCGAACCGGACCGTCATGCCCTCGTCCGGCTGGACCCGGATCACGATGGCGTTCTGGCCCAGTTCCTCGGTGGCGCTGGTGTCGAAGGGGGAGTGCGGCGCCCGCTGGAAGACCACCGCGATCTCGGTGACCCGGCGGCCCAGCCGCTTCCCGGTGCGCAGATAGAAGGGGACGCCCGCCCAGCGGCGGTTGTCCACGCCCAGTTTGATCGCGGCGTAGGTGTCCGTGACGGAGGCCTGGTCGATGCCCTCCTCCTCCAGATATCCGCGCACCTTCGCACCGCCCTGCCAGGCGGCCGCGTACTGTCCGCGCACCGTGTGCCGGCCGAGGTCGTCCGGGAGCCGCACGGCCCGGAACACCTTCAGCTTCTCGGTCAGCAGCGAGGCCGCGTCGAAGGATGCCGGCTCCTCCATCGCGGTGAGCGCCATCAGCTGGAGCAGGTGGTTCTGGATCACGTCGCGGGCCGCGCCGATGCCGTCGTAGTACCCGGCCCGTCCGCCGATGCCGATGTCCTCGGCCATGGTGATCTGCACATGGTCCACGAAGGACCGGTTCCAGAGCGGTTCGAACATCTGGTTGGCGAAGCGCAGCGCCAGGATGTTCTGGACGGTCTCCTTGCCCAGGTAGTGGTCGATCCGGAAGACCTGCTCGGGGTCGAACACCTCGTGCACGATCGCGTTGAGCTCCTGGGCCGACCCCAGGTCGCGGCCGAACGGCTTCTCGATCACCGCGCGCCGCCAGGAACCCTCGCGCGCGTCGGCCAGGCCGTGCTTCTTCAGCTGCTGCACCACCTTCGGGAAGAAGCGTGGCGGTACCGAAAGGTAGAAGGCATGGTTGCCACTGGTTCCCCGGGAGGCGTCCAGCTCGTCGACGGCCTTGCGCAGCTGCTCGAACGCCTGGTCGTCGTCGAAGTCGCCGGGAACGAACCGCATGCCCTCGGAGAGCTGCTGCCAGACCTCCTCGCGGAACGGGGTCCGCGCGTGCTCCCTGACCGCGTCGTGCACCACCTCGGCGAAATCCTGGTCCTCCCAGTCCCGGCGGGCGAAGCCCACCAGCGAGAAGCCCGGCGGCAGCAGACCCCGGTTGGCGAGGTCGTACACGGCCGGCATCAGCTTGCGGCGGGACAGGTCACCGGTCACCCCGAAGATGACCAGCCCGGAGGGGCCCGCGACCCGGGGCAGCCGGCGGTCCCGCGGATCGCGCAGCGGGTTGGCCCAGCCGGCCGGGGGCGCGGTGAGGGCGGTGAGGACCTCCGGCTGGTTCCGCGCAGGGTCTTCCGCCGAGTCCATTGTCGGGTCTCCCGGCGAATCACCCGTCAGGCCCGCCACCGGCTCCTCCGGCGCCGTCGCTCCGGTCGCCGGGCTCTCCGCCGCCGGACCGCTCGTCCCGTCCGGGGCTTCCGTCCCCGGACCGGTCCTCTCGTCGGTCATTCCGCGTCAACTCCCTTGCTGTCGAGCGACTTCGTCACCGTGTCCGGCAGCTCCCGCCCGGTGTCCTCCTCGTGTCCTCCTCCTGCGCCGTTCCTTCGTGCTCCGGGCGTCGTCGCCGGTGGCGGTGTCGCCCGCACCGCGCCGTGACCGGCGCGGCCCTCGGCGTGCTCCCGGAGATCGGGTGACCGTGCCGGGAGCGACCGGCTCCTCCCTTACAGGGTGTCCCGGTATGCGGTGTCCTTCACCCGGTGGACACCCGTCGGGCCGCTGCCCGGCGGCCCGGGACCCGCCGGCCGGCGCTTTCGGCGCTCCCGCGGTCGCGTCGCTCCGTGGTCGTCCCCTCTCCCGCGAGGGCGTCAACCGTGCGCGCGGGCACGTGATTCCCCGGCGCCGACGTCCCCGTGCGGGGGCATCCGTACGCGCGTGCGCCGGTACGCCCCGACGGGTGAGCGTTGGTCCGTTCGGGGCCGGCCGGGTCGGCTTCCCCGCCGCCCGGCACGGCGCGCCCCTTCGGCCACTGCCCCCCCCACACACCGGCCTCCGGGCCGGTCGCTCACACCCCCGTCGGCACCCGCGGCCGGGCGTCCTCCGCCTCGCCCTCCGCTTCCTCCCGCAGACCGAAGCGGTCGTGCGCCCGGCGCAGCGGCGCCGGAGCCCACCAGGCGCGACGGCCGAGCACGGCCATGGTGGCCGGGACCAGGAGCATCCGCACGATGGTCGCGTCGATGAGGACGGCGAGTGTGAGCCCGAGGCCGATCTGCAGAATGGGCGAGAACCCGCCCGTCATGAAGGCGCCGAACACCACCGCCAGCAGCAGCGCCGCGCAGGTGACCACCCGCCCGGAGCGGCGCAGCCCGGTCACCACGGCCTCCCGGTCGTCGCCGGTGCGCTGCCGTGCCTCGCGCATCCGGGCCAGAATGAACAGCTCGTAGTCCATGGCGAGTCCGAACGCGATCGCGACGATCAGCGGCGGCGCGGTCAGGCTGAGCGCGCCCAGACCCTCGGTGCCCAGCAGCCCGGCCAGATGGCCGTCCTGGAACACCCACACCACCACACCCAGCGCGGCGGCCAGACTGAGCAGGGTCGTCGCGATGGTGCGCAGCGGCAGCAGCACGGAACCGGTGAACGCGAACAGCAGCACGAAGATGCCGGCCAGCACGGTCAGTGCCGCCCAGGGCCCCCGTTCCGCGAGCATCTCGCGGAAGTCGACCAGCCGGGCCGCAGTGCCGGTGACCTCGACCGGCTCGTCGCCCCGCAGCTCGCGTACCCGCTCCACCAGCCCGGTCGCCTCCTCGCCGTCGCTCTCGCCGGGCGGCCGGATCTCGATCACCGAGGCACCGCCGGGCAGTTCGCGCGTCCCGGCGTCCGGGGACAGCGCCCGGATCCGGTCGGCGGTCGCCGGGTCCGTGCCGGGCCCGACGACGACGGTGACGGGTGAGACCCCGGTACCCGGCGGGAAGTGCCCGGCGACGGTGTCGTGCAGCTGCCGGGCCTCGGTGTCGGCCGGCAACTGCCGCGCGTCCCCCACGGCGATGCTCATCCCGGACACGGGCACCGCCAGGACCAGCAGCGCCGGGACGACCACGGCCAGTACGGCGACCCTGCGCCGGGCCGCGAAACGGGCGACGCGGGCGAAGAACCGGCCCTCCTCGCCGCTCCTCGGTGTCCTCGCCGGCGGGATCCGCCCGCCGAACCGCGTCAGCAGCGCGGGCAGCAGGGTCAGCGCGGCCAGCATGTCGATGACGACCACGGCGGCGACCGCCAGACCCATGCTGCGCAGGAACACGCTCGGGAACACCAGCAGCCCGGTCAGGCTGACGGCGACCGTGAGGCCGGAGAACAGCACCGTCCGCCCGGCCGCCGTGACCGTGCGGTGCACCGCCTCGGCGACGTCGTCGGTGTGCCGGCGCTCCTCCCGGAACCGCACCAGCATCAACAGGGCGTAGTCCACGGCGAGTCCGAGCCCCAGCATCGTCGTCACCTGGATCGCGTACACGGAGATGTCGGTGACCGAGCTGAACGCGAACAGCGCCAGGAAGGCCCCCGCGATGCCGCTGACCGCGACGATCAGCGGCAGCAGCGCCGCGCGCAGCCCGCCGAACACGACGAGCAGCAGCGCCAGCACCACCGGCAGGGAGATCAACTCCGCGTTCTTCACGTCCTCCTGGGCCCGCTCTCCGATCTGCAGCCCCAGCAGCGGGCCGCCGCTCACCTGGACGTCGGGCGCGTCGATCGCGCGGATGCGGTCGGCCGCCGCGTCGAGCGTGCGCTCCTCGGCTTCGTCGTCCAGTCCGCCCTCGAGCGCGACGGGGATGAGCAGTGCCTGCCCGTCCTCGGCGGTCAGGCCCGGCGTGGTGTACGGGTCGGGTACGGCGGCGACCCCGGCGACCTTCCGGACGTCGGCCACGGCGCGTTCGACCTCGGCGCGCAGCTCCGGGCCCGAGACGGCGGCGCCGGCCACCACGCCGGTGACCGATCCGCCCGCCGGATCGACCCGGTCCAGGTACCGGGCGGCCGACTCCGACTCGGTCCCGGGGACTTCGGGCACGTTGTCGGAGAGCCGGGCGAAGACCCCCGTGCCCAGTCCGAAGCCCAGCAGCAGAAAGAGCCCCCACAGGAGCATCACGGTCAAAGGGCGGCGGGTGGCCGCCCGGACGAGTGCGGACAGCATGGTCCCCTCCCGGCGAGTGATGGATCGTCAACGACCCTCAGACTCCCGCCGGGAAGTGGGTCGGCGGATCGCCGGAAGGAGCGGTTTGCGGCCCTCGCCCGTACGGGGGAGACGGGCCCCTCCCTCACTCCTCAGGGGGAGCCGGGTGTGATCAGCCCCGTCTCGTACGCGCAGATCACCGCCTGCACCCGGTCCCTGAGAGCGAGCTTGCCCAGCACATTGCTCACATGGGTCTTGACGGTGTGCTCGCTGACGAACAGGGTCGTGGCGATCTCCGCGTTGGACAGTCCCCGGGCCAGCAGCCGCAGGGTCTCCACCTCGCGCGCGGTGAGCGCGTCCAGGCGCCCCGGGGGCGGTGTGCCGGCAGTGGCCCCCTCGTGGCGGCGGCGCACGATGTCCGCGACCAGCCGCCGCGTCACGGCCGGGGCGAGCAGTGAGTCACCGGCCGCCACCACCCGTACCGCGTGCACCAGGTCGTCCCGCCGGACGTCCTTCAGCAGAAAGCCGCTGGCGCCCGCGTACAGCGCCTCGTACACGTACTCGTCCAGGTCGAACGTGGTCAGCATGACCACCTTGCAGCCCGACTGCGCGCACACCCGCCGGGCCGCCTCCAGGCCGTCCATCACCGGCATGCGGATGTCGAGCAGCAGCACGTCCGGGGCGTGCCGGCGCACCGCCGCGACCGCCTCCTCGCCGTCGCCGGCCTCGGCGACCACCTCGATGTCGTCCTGGGCGTCGAGGATCATGCCGAAGCCGGCCCGGACCAGCTCCTGGTCGTCGGCGACGACCACCCGGATGCTCATCCGAGGGCCCCCTCCCGGTCGGCGGCCGCGGGCAGGCGTACGACGACCCGGAAACCGCCGTCCGGACCACCGCCGGTCTCGGCACTGCCCCCGCAGGCCGCGGCCCGCTCCCGGATGCCGATCAGTCCGTGTCCGCCGGCCGGCGCGGACGGGCCCCGTCCGTCGTCGGTCACCGTGAGGGTCACCCGGTCCTCCGCCCAGTCCAGTTCCACCACCGCGCGGGAGGCACGGGCGTGCTTCACGGTATTGGTGAGCGCTTCCTGGACCACCCGGTAGGCCGCGACCTCGGTGTCCGAGGCCAGCGGGCGGGGCTCGCCCGTGGTGCGCAGCCCGACGCGCAGTCCCGTGGACTCCTGCACCCGGCGGACCAGTTGGGGCAGGGCCGCCACGCTCGGCTGCGGCAGTCGGGGCACGGTCGCGCCGTCCGCTCGCTCCTCCTTCAACACGCCAAGAATCCTACGCAGTTGGGTCATCGCGTCCCGCCCGGTCGCCGCGATGGTGTCGAACGTCGCCTCCGCACGCTCCGGATCCCTGCGCACCACGACCGGACCCGCCTCCGCCTGCACCACCATCAGGCTCACGGCGTGCGCCAGGATGTCGTGCATGTCCCGGGCGATCCTGGAGCGTTCCTCGGCCCTCGCCCGCGCGGTGTCCGCGGCCCGCTCCCGCTCCAGCCGGCGGGCCCGGTCCTCCAGTTCGGTGGTGTAGGCGCGCTGCACCCGGGCGAGCATCCCGAGGGCGTAGGCGCAGACGAGGCCCATCAGATGGAAGGCGTACTCGAAGGGCTCCTTGTCCGTCTGGTGCTGCATGGTCGTCACGACCCCGATCACCCAGCCTGCGAGCATCGTCCGGCGCTGCCAGGGTTTGCCCACAGCGGCCAGGGTGTACAGGACGACCATCCCGCCGTACATGACGTCGGGCGGGGGCGCGTGGTACAGCGCCTGCGCCGAGGTGGCGACCGACACGGCGTACGCGGTCGCGAAGGGCGCCCGCCGCCGCCAGACCAGCGGCACGGCCGTGGCGGCGCCGAGCAGCCAGCCCTGCCAGGTCAGCGGGTCGTCACCCTCGTCGGGGAACATCCACTGCAGGGAGACGGCGAACAGCACGAGCGCGGCGAGCGCCGTGTCGAGGGCGTACGGATTCGCCGTACGCCAGCGGGTGACGACCGGAGTGAGGACGGACCGGAAGGACATGAACGGCTCCTCGGGGCGGGGGCCGTCCCAGTATCACGAGGTCCCGGAACCCCGTCCTCACCGGCGAGAGGGATTTTCGCACCCCACGGCCACACGCCCCGGGTGCCCGGCCGCCGGCCCGAGGCCCGGCAGAACCCGGCGGCTGATCCCAGGCGTTGGCGGAATCGGGTGGTCGGTCCCACACGCGGGCGGAATCGGGTGGTCGGTCCCACACGCGGGCGGAATCGGGCGGTCTGTCCCACACGCGGGCGGAATCGGGCGGTCTGTCCCACGCGTGGGTAGGACTCTGCGGTCGGTCCCGCGGGTGGGTAGGACTCTGCGGTCGGTCCCGGGCGTGGGTAGAACTCTCGGTCGGTCCCGGGCATGGGTGGGATCGGGCGGGTTGGTTCAGGGTGAGCCCGGCCCGGTGGTTGGTGCATGAGGGGCAGCGCCGGATGCGCGGGGGCGAAGGCCGCGAGTACCGACAGCAGACGGTCCGACGCGGATCGGGCGGTCACGGACGGCAGTTTCCGGGGGGCCGGCCGGCCAGGCCAGGGGCACTCGCGGCGCGGCGCGCGGCCCGCCGTGACACCCGCGCCGCGAGTAGGGTCGTCCACGTTCGTCGTGGTGGGAAGGGTGCGGATGTGAGGCTGACGATTCTGGGCGGCGGAGGGTTCCGCGTGCCGCTGGTGTACGGGGCGCTGCTCGGGGACCACGCCGAGGGGCGGGTGACCCGGGTCGTGCTGCACGACGTGGACGCCGGCCGGCTGGCCGCGATCGCCCGCGTGCTGGCCGAGCAGGCCGAGGGAGTGCCCGACGCCCCGGAGGTGACCTGGACCACCGACCTCGACGAGGCGCTGCGCGGCGCCGACTTCGTCTTCTCGGCGATCCGTGTCGGCGGCCTGGAGGGCAGGGCGGACGACGAGTGGGTCGCCCTCGCCGAGGGCGTGCTCGGCCAGGAGACGGTCGGCGCGGGCGGCATCGCCTACGGCCTGCGCACCGTGCCCGTCGCCGTCGACATCGCCCGCCGGGTGGCCCGGCTCGCCCCCGACGCCTGGGTCATCAACTTCACCAACCCGGCCGGCCTGGTCACCGAGGCCATGGCCCGCCACCTCGGGGACCGCGTCATCGGCATCTGCGACTCACCGGTCGGCCTCGGCCGCCGTATCGCCCGGGTGCTCGGCGCGCGGCCGGGGGAGGCGTGGATCGACTACGTCGGCCTGAACCACCTCGGCTGGGTGCGCGGTCTGCGGATCGCCGGCCGCGACGAACTCCCGCGCCTGCTCGCCGATCCGGCGCTGCTCGGCTCCTTCGAGGAGGGCCGGCTCTTCGGCACCGACTGGCTGCGGTCGCTGGGCGCGATCCCCAACGAGTACCTGCACTACTACTACTTCAACCGTGAGGCCGTGGACGCCTACCGGCAGGCCGACCGGACCCGCGGCGCGTTCCTGCGCGACCAGCAGGCCCGCTTCTACGCCGGGACGCGCGACCCCGAGGCCTCCGCCCTGGCCCTGTGGGAGCGCACCCGCGCCGAACGCGAGGCCACCTACATGGCCGAGAACCGGGAGACCGCGGGCGCGGGCGAACGTGAGGCCGACGACCTGTCCGGCGGCTACGAGAAGGTGGCCCTCGCCCTGATGCGGGCCATCGCCCGTGACGAACGCACCACCCTGATCCTCAACGTCCGCAACCGCGGCACCCTGACCCCCCTGGACGCGGAGGCCGTGATCGAGGTGCCCTGCCTGGTGGACGCCAACGGCGCGCACCCCGTCTCCGTCGACCCGCTGCCCCCGCACGCCACCGGTCTGGTCTGCGCCGTCAAGGCGGTGGAACGCGAGGTGCTGGCCGCCGCCCGGTCCGGCTCCCGCGCGACTGCGGTCAAGGCCTTCGCCCTGCACCCGCTCGTCGACTCGGTGAACGTGGCCCGCCGTCTCGTCGACGGCTACACCGCCGTCCACCCCGGTCTCGCCTACCTCGGATAGCCCGGGGCATGGCCTCGGGTCGGCCGGTCGCCCCCCGTGACAGCGGCCGACCGACCCGAGCCCCCCGGTTCCCCCGTGCTCCCGGTTCCCCCGTGCTTCCCCCCGCCGGCTTTCCCCGGTCGCCGACACCATCAAGAGCCCGCTGCCCGGCCCCTGATACACCCCCGGCGGAAGATTCCCGGAAAAGTTCTACGAGCGCGCCGCGGTCGCCGTCCTCGGCGCCACGGACACCGGAGCCGAGGGGGCACCCGGAGCGGCCGGAGCGAGCACGGCGTCCGGTCCGGCACCCGGCGCGGCACCCGGTACGGCCTCCTGCACGGCCGCGGCCACGTCCGTGCGCTGCCGCGGCAGCGACACCGGCAGCAGCGGCCGCGGACCGGACACCACGGAGTAGTCCTGGCCCAGGAACGGCGGCTCCATTTCACCCGGATCGTCACCGAGCGCCAGCCGGACGGCGGCCCACGGAGCGTTCACCCCGCACAGGGACAGCTGGTGCAGCCCGCCCGCCGGCCGGGTGTTGACGTCCATCAGCACGGGCCGGTCGCCGAGCATCCGGAACTGGATGTTCGACAGGTGGTGCAGTCGGAAGCTCTCCGCGATCCGCCGGGCCGGCTCCAGCCATCGCTCGTGCAGGGTGAAGCCCCGGCGACGGCCGTTCTTGGTGCGTCCCACGGCCAGCCGGACCCGGTTGTCGGACCCGGTCAGACAGTCCACCGACACCTCGGGCTGTTCCAGACGCGGCATCACCAGCCAGTCCACCGGCTCCTCGGCCTCCCGCACGGCGTCCAGCACCAGGCCGAGCGGCACGTACGGGCTCGGGAAGCCGCTCAGCTGCGCGAGCGAGAAGGGCGCGCGCGTGATCATACGGAAGCCGACCCCGCCCGCACCGGACGCCGGCTTGAAACACGCCCGGTGTCCACTGCCTTCCAGCTCGTCCACCGCCGCGACGAGTTCGTCCGCGCTCCGGACCCGCCACCACGGCGGCACGGGCACGCCGATCGCCTGGACCGCCTCGTAGGCGATCACCTTGTCGTGGAACACGGCCACCGCCTCGGGCGGTGGCGCCAGCAGCGCCGTACCGGCGGCCTCGAACTCGGCGCGGTGCGCCACGATCGCCGCCTGGTGCAGCCGGGGGACGAACACATCGATGCCGCGCCGCTCGCACTGCGTGAGCGCGTACTCCACGTACGCCGCCGGGGACAGGCCCTCGGGCTCCAGCTCGGCGGTGTCGGCGGCGGCCAGCACGGGGGAGTCGGGGTCCCCGTGGGTGGCATGGATCTCGACGGCCCGGTCGCTGGGATTTCGTCTCAGCTGATCCATGAAGAACACGTTCTCCGCGTACGTGCGGTTGAGCCAGACGCGTACGCGAGAGACCATGCAGGCCGCCTTTCGGGTTCGCGGGCACGGCTGAGTAACCCGTTGCCCGGGCAGAGGTATGGAGGGTCACCAAACCGCCCTGTGCGAAGGGCGTCCTCACGGCGGTGGTGTTGGGGCGATCATACGGCTTGGACGACCGGTTCTGATACCACGTGCCTCACCCGGTTGTCGCTTGTTCGAGCGGCATGATTGTGATCTCGTGGGTGCGTTCGCGTGACGGGTGGAGGGACGACGGATGATGTCGGAGACGCACGGCGGCGGGCAGCTGTGGGCGATCAGCGACCTGCACATCGGCTACGCCGAGAACCGTGCCCTGGTCGAAGGGATGCGGCCGGAGTCGGACGAGGACTGGCTGCTGGTGGCCGGTGACGTCGCGGAGACCGTGGAGGACGTCCGCTGGGCCCTCAAGACCCTCGCGGGCCGGTTCGCCAAGGTCGTCTGGGTGCCCGGCAACCACGAACTGTGGACCCACCCGAGCGACGCGGTCACGCTGCGCGGCGTCGCCCGTTACGAGCACCTGGTCGAACAGTGCCGCGACCTCGGAGTGATCACCCCCGAGGACCCCTACCCCGTGTGGGAGGGGCCCGGCGGCCCGGTCGCCGTCGCACCCCTCTTCCTGCTGTACGACTACACGTTCCTGCCGTCCGGGTGCACCACCAAGGACGAAGGACTGGAGTACGCGCACGGCACCGGCGTGATCTGCACCGACGAGAACCTGTTGCACCCCGACCCGTACCCGACCCGCGAGGACTGGTGCCGGGCCCGGGTCGCCGAGACGGAGCGCCGGCTCGCCGAGGTGCCGGACGGTCTGCCGCTCGTCCTCGTCAACCACCATCCGCTGCACCGCCATCCGACGGACGTGCTCTGGTATCCGGAGTTCGCCATGTGGTGCGGCACCGTCCTGACCGACGACTGGCACCGGCGGTTCCCCGTCCGCACGGTGGTCTACGGGCATCTGCACATCCCCCGGACCACCTGGCGGGACGGTGTCCGCTTCGAGGAGGTGTCGGTGGGCTACCCGCGCGAGTGGCGGGGGCGGGACCGGCCACCGGGGCGGTTGCGCCGGATCGTGCCCGCGGAGCCCGGAGGGCCCGGAGAGGATGGGGAGGACGGGAAGTCCGGGGAGGGGCGCGGACGATGATCGAGGAACTGCTGCCGTCGACGGTGGTCGCCGTGGAGGCATACGGCGACGAGGGCGTCGACGCTCCGCTGTACCCCGGGGAAGAGACGCTGATCCAGCGGGCCGTCCTCAAGCGGCGCCGGGAGTTCACCGCCGTACGCTTCTGCGCCCGCCGTGCGATGGAGAAGCTCGGCGTGCCGCCGCGGGCCGTGCTGCCCGGAGAGCGCGGTGCACCCGTCTGGCCGGACGGGCTGACCGGCAGTATGACCCACTGCCAGGGCTACTGTGCCGCCGCGCTGGCCCGCGCCGGAGATCTGGTGTCCGTCGGCATCGACGCCGAGCCCCATGCGCCGCTGCCCGAGGGTGTGCTGTCCTCCGTGGCGCTGCCGGAGGAGGCGGCGCGGATCGCCGGGCTGAGCGGGGAACTGCCCGCGGTGCACTGGGACCGGCTGCTGTTCAGCGCCAAGGAGTCCGTGTACAAGGCGTGGTTCCCGCTCACCGGGAAGTGGCTGGACTTCGGGGAGGCGGACATCGATCTCCAGGTCGACGAGGGGGAGGACACCCGGGGCACGTTCCGTGCCACGCTCCTCGTCCCGGGCCCGGTGGTGGGCGGGCGCCGTGTCGGCCACTTCAGTGGCCGCTGGGCCGCGCGGGACGACCTGATCGCCACGGCGATCGCCGTCGCGCCCGCGTGAGGTTCGGCTCCGCCGGTCTTGCCAGGTGAGGGGTGGTGCGGGTGCGGCTGGGTGGGGGCTGGTCGCGCAGTTCCCCGCGCCCCTGGGGGGTGGGGGGTCGGCGTTGGTTTTGAGGCGGGGGTTTGAGTGGAGGGTGCGGGTGCGGCTCGGTGGGGGCTGGTCGCGCAGTTCCCCGCGCCCCTGGGGGGTGGAGGGCGGCGTTGGTTTTTCGGGCGGGGGTGTCTGCGCCTGGGGGCCTGGGTGTGGGGGACCGGGCCGTGTGGTGGCGGCCGGGTCCCGCACGCTTGACGGGTGGGGCTACGGCTCGGGGTGCCAGGTGCGGACCAGCCGGAAGAACTTCTCCTCGTTGCCGGTCAGGCCCGCCCGGGCCAGCGCGGCCTCCGCCTCGGCGAGTACGGACGGCGGGACGAGTGGCGGCCCGGCGGTGTCCGGCGCTCCCGGTCGGCCGGTGTCGAAGGCGGCGCGCACGGTGTGCAGCAGCCGTAGATAGGCCTGGACGGCGGTGCGCTCGCGGTCGGTCAGTACGGCGGTGGGCATCGCTCGGCTCTCCCCGTGTCGTGGTCGTCGGTCCCACGCCCCCGCACGGTGCGGGGGCCTGCCTCCAGCTTGCCGTCCCCCACTGACAATCGGCCCGCCCCGCGGGCCGGGGCGGGCCCGTTCAGCTCTGAGGACCCAGGTAGCCGAGCGACGCCCCGATCCGGCCGGCCAGGTGGTCCCGCTGCACCGGTCCGCGCAGGGCCGAACCGGCGAGCCGGGTCCGGCACTTGCTGGCCAGCAGCAGACCGAACGCCTCGGCCTCCTTCTCCTCCGCGAGGTCGAAACGGGTGCGCGCGGCGACCCTCAGTACGGTCGTCCGCAGCGCGTCCTCGTCGACCGCCGCGTCCAGCAGGCGGGTCGCGACCCCGGCTCCGGCGACGTGACCGCCGCAGTGCCCGGCCTTCATGTGCCACAGCTCGTGGCCCAGGATCACCAACTGGTGGTCGGGAGCGGTGCGTTCCTCGACGACCACGAGATCCTGGTCGGCCATGTCGAGCCACAGCCCGCTCGCCGTACCCGGCGGGAAGACGGCCGTACGGAACAGGACGGGCCGGCCGCGGCGCCGGCTCATGCCCTCGCACAGGGCGGTGTACAGATCGGCGGGCCGCGCCGGAACGGGAAGCGTCAGCTCCGCGACCAACTCGCCGCACAGGCGGCGCATTTCCCTGCCGATGCCCACAGTTCTCCCCGGGTCAGGACTTGGGCCGCTGGACGCTCTCCAGGAGCATGTCCAGCCACTCCGCGACCTTGTCGCGGTGCTGGTCGGTGGGCAGTTGCGCGGCCCGCCAGGCGATTCCGCGCACCCCGTGGTCCTGCAGCAGCCGCTCCAGCGGATCGTCGGCGAGCGCGGCCGCCTCGCGCTCCCGGTCCGCGAGCTTCTGCAGCAGTTCCTGCTCGGTGTGCTGCAGGGCGCTCGTCAGCGCCTCGGGGTCCTCCGCGGTGAGGAAACCGGCGTGCACCCGGAAGAACCGCTGGATGGCGTCGCAGTGCTCCATGGTGGGCCGCCGGTCGCCGTTGATCAGCGCGCCGGCCTGCTGCCGGGACATACCCGCGCCGTCGGCGATCTCCTGCTGGGTGTACTTGCGGCCGTTCGGCTTCAGCCGGGTGCGGCGCAGCAGGTCCAGCCGCTGCAGGAACCGGGCCTGGACATCGGGCTCGCCCGCGGGCCGCCCGCCCAGCAGCGACTTGACCACGGGCTCCGGTACACCCGAGGCCACGGACAGCCGGCCGATGTCGAAAACCTCGGCGTGCGGCACGTCGAGCCGGTCGGCGAGTGCGGAGACGCGGGCGACGACGGCCGGCAGCGCGGCTGTCGGCGCGGTGCCCGGACCCTCGAAGTCACCCGTCACCGAAAGATCTCCTACGTCTCTCACAGGCTTCTCACAAGCGATTGCCGTGAACCTCACGGAGACTAGCCGGTGGTTCGAACTCACATCCAGGTCTCGCCACAACTGTGGCCAATTTCAGCCGTCAACCGTCGCGGAATGCCACGATAGTTGACACGTCACATGTCCGGGCACCAGGATCAGGGCCCGCGTCAGGGCCGCACGGGCAAGAGGGGTGACCTCCCGATGACATCTCAGGCAGGAGGGCAGCGGCCGGATCCGCGGCCCGGCCCCGGCACTCCCGAGGCCCAGGCCTATCTGCGGGACTACGCCGCTCTGCTGGAAGCGGCCCCCTTCCCCTCACTGGTGGTGGACCACCGCTGGGACGTGCTGCTCACCAACAGTGCTTTCCGGACACTTTTCCAGGCCGTGGAGCCGCATCCCACGGCCCTGCCCGTCGACAACTTCCTCCGGTTCGTCCTCTTCCACCCGGACGCCGCCACCGTCCTCGGCGACCACGAGTCCAGCTGGTGCCTGCCGATGCTGGCCCACTTCGCCAAGACCGTCGAGCGCCACGGCCAGGACCACGGGATGCAGGCCATCCGCCGCGACATCGCCCAGGACCCGATCATGGAGGCCGCCTACCGGCACGGCCTGCCGCACTGGCTCCGGTCCGTCGGCGAGCGGGCCGCCGAACACGACGGCGCCGTACGGCCGCTGCTGCATCCCGATCCACGCTGGGGCGCCACGGACTGCCGCATCGTCGTCGAGACGACCGACACCCTCCAGGAGATGGGCTGCGCCCGGCTGACCCTCGTGCTGCGTGAGGCCCCCCGCGCCCCGGCCCGCAGCCGCCGGGCCCGCCGCTCCGTCTCCCACCTCCGGGTGGTCCACGCCGCCGACTGACCGGCCCCCGCCGACCCTGCGCCTGCCCCTCTCCCCTCTCCTCCTTGCTCCCGGCCGTTCGGCTCCCTGACCGGGGACGTTGCACCCGTACGCAAGCCATTTGCATTTCTTGCGCTAGTCTTGCGTTCATGACACGACGACTTGCTGTGGTGGCGAAGAAGGTCGGCGTCAGCGAGGCCACGGTCAGCCGGGTGCTCAACGGCAAGCCGGGAGTCTCCGACGCGACCCGGCAGGCGGTGCTGTCCGCCCTGGACGTGCTCGGCTACGAGCGGCCGACCCAGCTGCGCGGCGAGCGCGCCCGGCTGGTCGGACTGGTCCTGCCCGAGCTGCAGAACCCGATCTTCCCGGCCTTCGCGGAGGTCATCGGCGGCGCGCTGGCCCAGCTCGGCCTCACGCCGGTGCTGTGCACCCAGACCCGTGGCGGCGTCTCCGAGTCGGACTATGTGGACCTGTTGCTCCAGCAGCAGGTCTCCGGCGTCGTGTTCGCCGGCGGCCTCTACGCGCAGGCCGACGCGCCCCACGAGCACTACCGCCGGCTCGCCGAGCGCAACATCCCCGTCGTCCTGGTCAACGCGGCCATCGAACACCTCGGCTTCCCGGCCGTCTCCTGCGACGACGCCGTGGCGGTGGAGCAGGCATGGAGACATCTGGCCTCGCTCGGGCACGAGCGCATCGGCCTGGTGCTCGGCCCCGGCGACCACGTGCCCTCCGCGCGCAAGCTCGCCGCCGCCCGCGCCGTCGCCGGCGAGGTGCCCGAGGAGCGCGTGGCCCGCGCCATGTTCTCCATCGAGGGCGGTCACGCCGCCGCCTCCCGGCTCATCGAGCGGGGCGTCACCGGCTTCATCTGTGCCAGTGACCCCCTCGCCCTCGGTGTCGTACGGGCCGCCCGCCGCAAGGGGCTCGACGTGCCAGGGGAGATCTCGGTCGTCGGATACGACGACTCGGCGCTGATGAACTGCACCGAGCCCCCGCTCACCACCGTCCGGCAGCCCATCGAGGCCATGGGCAGGGCGGTCGTGGAACTGCTCAACGCACAGATCAGCGGGAGCGCGGTGGCCCCCGAGGAGCTGTTGTTCGAGCCCGAACTGGTGGTGCGGGGGTCGACCGCCCAGGCGCCCCGTTCCTGAGATCCACCTGTCTGTCGAATAATTTCAAAGTCTGCGCGATATCTTGCGGACCGATGTCGTCGGTGCTTGAGTGTGCCCCGCCCACCGCTCCTGTTCCGAGGGGTTCACTCGCTCCTGTCCCTTGAAGGGGTCCACCGATGAGAAGCACCGGGATCCGTCGTACCTTCGTCGCTCTGGGCGTCGGCGCGCTCACGCTCACCGCATGCGGCTCGGACGGCGACGAAGCCGCCGGCGGCAAGACCCGCATCACCGTCAACTGCATGCCGCCCAAGAGCGCCAAGGTCGACCGGCAGTTCTTCGAGGAGGACATCGCCGCCTTCGAGAAGCGGAACCCGGACATCGACGTCGTCCCGCACGACGCGTTCCCCTGCCAGGACCCCAAGACGTTCGACGCCAAACTCGCCGGCGGGCAGATGGAGGACGTCTTCTACACGTACTTCACCGACGCGCGACACGTCGTCGACATCAACCAGGCGGCCGATCTCACTCCGTACATAAAAGAGTTGAAGAGCTACGACACCCTTCAGCAGCAGCTGCGGGACATCTACACCGTCGACGGCAAGGTCTACGGCATCCCGCGCACCGGCTACTCCATGGGCCTGATCTACCATCGCGAACTCTTCGAGAAGGCAGGCCTCGACCCGGACCGGCCGCCCACCACCTGGGACGAGGTCCGGGACGCCGCGAAGAAGATCGCCGCGCTCGGCGACGGCACCGTCGGCTATGCCGACTACAGCGCCCAGAACCAGGGCGGCTGGCACTTCACCGCCGAGCTGTACTCCCGGGGCGGCGACGTGGTGAGCGCCGACGGCGAGAAGGCCACCATCGACACCCCCGAGGGCCACGCCGTGCTCCGGACCCTCCACGACATGCGGTGGAAGGACCGGTCGATGGGCAGCAGGCAACTGCTCGTCATCAACGACGTCCAGCAGATGATGGGCGCCGGCAAGCTCGGCATGTACCTCGCCGCCCCCGACAACATCCCGATCCTGGTCAAGGAGAAGGGCGCCGCGTACCAGGACATAGCCATCGCCCCCATGCCCGGCGGCCGGGCCACCCTCATCGGCGGCGACGGCTACATGGTCAGCAGGAAGGCCTCGCCCGAGCAGATCCGCGCCGGACTCAAGTGGCTCGACCACATGTTCCTCACCCCCGGCGACGGATTCCTCGGCGACTACGCCCGCGCCCGCAAGAACGGCGCCCCCGTCGGCCTGCCCGAACCCCGCCTGTTCACCGGCACCGCCGACGCCAGGGACCAGCGGGCCAAGAAGGCCCACGCCAACGTCCCGGTGGAGAACTACCGGTCCTTCCTGGCCGGCAACCAGTCCCTGGAGATGAAGATCGAGCCGCCGCACGCCCAGCAGCTCTACTCCGTCCTCGACGGTGTCGTCTCCGCCGTCCTCACCAAGGAGGACGCAGACATCGACCGGCTCCTCGAGGACGCCTCCGGCAAGATCGACGGCATCCTGGCCCGGAGCTGACCGGTGACGAAGACGGCACAGCGGCCGGCCGCCGTGCGGGTCCGGCCGGTGAAGGCGCCGCCGGCGGCAGGGGACCGGAGACGGCGCCGCCTCACCGACCAGCTGCGCGCCTACGGCTTCCTCCTCGGCGGACTCGTCTGCTTCGCCCTGTTCTCCTGGTACCCGGCGATCCGCGCCGTCGTGATCGCCTTCCAGGAGTACACCCCGGGCGGGGACCCCGAATGGGTCGGCACCGCCAACTTCACCCGCGTCCTGAACGACCCCGAGTTCGGCGCGGCCTGGCGCAACACGCTCACCTTCACCCTGCTCGCCCTGCTGCTCGGCTTCGCGGTCCCCTTCGTCCTCGCCCTCGTCCTCAACGAACTCCGGCACGGACAGGCCTTCTTCCGGGTCGTCGTCTATCTGCCGGTGATGATCCCGCCCGTCGTCAGCGCCCTGCTGTGGAAGTGGTTCTACGACCCCGGCGCCGGCCTCGCCAACGAGGCACTGCGCTTCCTGCACCTGCCCACGTCCAACTGGACCAACGGCGCCGACACCGCCCTGATCTCCCTGGTCGTCGTCGCCACCTGGGCCAACATGGGCGGCACCGTGCTCATCTATCTGGCCGCCCTCCAGTCCATCCCCGGCGAGCTCTACGAGGCCGCCGAACTGGACGGCGCGAACCTGCTCCAGCGCGTCCGCCATGTGACGGTGCCGCAGACCAGATTCGTCATCCTCATGCTGATGCTGCTCCAGATCATCGCCACCATGCAGGTGTTCACCGAACCCTTCGTGATCACCGGCGGCGGCCCGGAGAACGCGACCGTGACCGTCCTCTATCTCATCTACAAGTACGCCTTCCTCTACAACGACTTCGGCGGCGCCTGCGCGCTGAGCGTGATGCTGCTCGCCCTGCTCGGCGTGTTCTCCGCCGGCTACCTCCGTCTCACCCGTTCCGGAGAGGAAGCCCGGTGAGCACCCGCACCCTGGTGTCCCCGGCCGTCCTGGCCCGCCCGCGCGGCAGGGCCGTCTACTGGACCGTGTTCACGGGCGTCGTCGTGCTCTTCACCCTCGCCTTCCTCTTCCCCGTCTACTGGATGGCGAGCGGCGCGATGAAGTCACCGGACGAGGTGGCCCGCACCCCGCCCACCCTCGTCCCGGAGAGCTGGAGCACCAGTGGCTACACCGACGCCTGGGAACTGATGCGACTGCCGGTCCACCTGGGGAACACGGTGGTGCAGGCGTCCGGTGCCTGGCTGTTCCAGCTGGTGTTCTGCACGGCCGCCGCCTACGCCCTGTCCAGGCTGCGGCCCGCCTTCGGCACGCTGATCCTCGGCGGCATCCTCGCCACCCTGATGGTTCCCGCCCAGGCCCTCGTCGTACCGAAGTACCTCACCGTGGCGGACCTGGGACTCCTCAACGACCCCCTGGCCATCTGGCTGCCGGCCGTTGCCAACGCCTTCAACCTGTACCTGCTCAAACGGTTCTTCGACCAACTGCCCCGGGATGTGCTCGAAGCGGCCCAGATCGACGGCGCCGGGAGACTGCGCACCCTGTGGTCGATCGTGCTGCCCCTGTCGCGCCCGGTGCTCGGCGTGGTGTCGATCTTCGCGCTGGTCGCCGTCTGGCAGGACTTCCTGTGGCCGCTGATGGTCTTCTCCGACACCGAGAAGCAACCGATCAGCGTGGCCCTCGTGCAGCTGTCGCAGAACATCCAGCTGACCGTGCTCATCGCCGCGATGGTGATCGCCAGCATCCCCATGGTCGCGCTGTTCCTCGTCTTCCAGCGGCACATCATCGCCGGAATCAGCGCGGGCAGCACCAAGGGCTGACACCGGACCCGACGTCCACAGAAGAGAGAGGCACGCACCGTGGGACAGCCCACCCCCGACCGGAACGACGACTGGTGGCGCTCCGCCGTCATCTACCAGGTGTACGTCCGCAGCTTCGCCGACGGCGACGGCGACGGCACCGGAGACCTCGCGGGCGTCCGCGCCAGGCTGCCCTACCTCGCCGAACTCGGTGTCGACGCCCTGTGGTTCAACCCCTGGTACCTCTCCCCGATGAAGGACGGCGGCTACGACGTCGCCGACTACCGGTCGATCGACCCGGCCTTCGGCACCCTCGCCGAGGCGGAGAAACTCATCGCCGAGGCACGGGTACTGGGCATCCGCACGATCGTCGACATCGTGCCCAACCATGTCTCCGACCAGCACCCCTGGTTCCGGGCGGCGCTCGCCGACGGGGCCGAGCGGGAGCTGTTCCACTTCCGTCCGGGCCGCGGGGACCACGGCGAGCTCCCGCCCAACGACTGGCGGTCGGAGTTCGGCGGCCCCGCCTGGACCAGGACGGCGGGCGGCGACTGGTACCTCCATTTGTTCGCCCCCGAACAGCCCGACCTCAACTGGGCGCACCCCGCCGTCCGTCAGGAGCACGAGGACATCCTGCGCTTCTGGTTCGAACGGGGCGTGGCCGGCTTCCGTATCGACTCCGCCGCGCTGCCGGCGAAGGACCCCCGGCTGCCGGATTTCGTGGCGGGCCGCGACCCGCACCCGTACGTGGACCGCGACGACCTCCACGACATCTACCGGGCCTGGCGGGCCATCGCCGACGAGTACGGCGCCGTCTTCGTCGGTGAGGTCTGGCTGCCGGACACCGAGCGCTTCGCCCGCTATCTGCGCCCCGACGAACTGCACACCGCGTTCAACTTCTCCTTCCTGACCTGTCCCTGGGACGCGCGACGGCTGCGCGCCGCCATCGACGAGACCCTGGCCGAGCACGTCCCCATCGGCGCGCCCGCCACCTGGGTGCTGTGCAACCACGACGTCACCCGCACGGTCACCCGCTACGGCCGCGCCGACACCGGGTTCGACTTCGCCACCAAGGTCTTCGGTACCCCGGCCGACCTCGCTCTCGGAACCCGCCGGGCCCGCGCCGCCGCCCTGCTCTCCCTGGCCCTGCCCGGCGCGGTCTACGTCTACCAGGGCGAGGAACTCGGCCTGCCCGAGGCCGACATCCCGCCCGACCGCATCGAGGACCCCATGCACGCCCGCTCCGGCGGCACCGACCCCGGACGCGACGGATGCAGGGTGCCCCTGCCCTGGCAGGCCGACGCGCCGCACGCCGGGTTCGGCGGCGAACCGTGGCTGCCGCAGCCCTCCGGCTGGGCGTCGTACGCGGCCGACCGGCAGGCCGGGGACCCCGGCTCGATGCTCACCCTCTACCGTGAGGCGATCCGCCTGCGCCCCGTCTTCGGCGACGGGCCGCTCACCTGGCTGCCCACCGCCGACGGCGTGCTCGCCTTCACCCGCGCCGACGGCGCCCTGTGCGTGGTGAACCTCGCGGCCACGCCCGTGGCCCTCCCGGCCCACACCGCGCCACTCCTCGCCAGCGGCCCCCTGGACCCCGACGGACGGCTGCCCGGGGACACCGCGGTCTGGCTGCGCGCCTGAGGCGACCGGGGTTGTTCACGGAGGTCGAGGCACATCCCACCCCCGCCGTGGCGCCCGAGCGCTTCGCCACCCGGATCCGCTCCTGCACAGGGACCCGCGACTCGGCGGAGCGGGGCGCCGGTCCTCCCGTGCCGGGGCTTTCACCGGTGACTGTCAGCGTTACCCCCTAGTCTTCCGGTCAACGCCACGGCGAGGCAGGCCAGTTGGGGCTGCCGGATGCGCTGTGCCGGTTTCCGGATGGTGGGAGAGGCGAAGATCTCATGGGTTGGCGATCAGCGGGCGACACCTACGAAGTCGCCCTGGTGGACGGCCGGGTGGTGGCCCGGTCCGCGTCGGCGGGGGACGGGCCGGAGGGGAAACAGGAGAGAGGCCTGCCCGCGGCGATACGGGACCGTCCCGAGGTGATCGAACTCCAGCGGTTCGCCGAATGGCTGGACCGGCATGCCGCCGAGTGCGCGGCACAGGTCACCACCTGGATGGTGTCCTCCCTGCCGGTGCCGACCGGTCTGCTGGCCCGGGTCTGGCCCGACGAGGCGTGGCAGGCGGCGCTGCGTGACGCCGTCGTGGTCGGTGACGGCCCCGACGACGTCGGCTTCCTGCGTGACGCCGACGACGCGGGCGCACTGCGGGTGGTGAACCTGGACGGCGAGACCGTCCGGCTGACCCCCCGCACCGTGACCCTGCCCCACCCGGTCCTCCTGCCCGACTTGGAGGAACTGCGCACGTTCGCAGCCGAGTTGGGCGTGGTTCAGGGCGTCGAGCAGCTCCACCGCGCCACCTGGCACAAGCCCGGCGACCTTGACACGGCCGCCGAGTCGATTCGCGAGTTCGCCGATGCCGAGTACCGCTCCTGGTTCCATCTCTCCGCCCGCGCGACGTCCCTCGGCTACACGATCTCCGGCAGCAGCATCACCGACCGGATCAGGGACGCCGGACGCATCTTCACCGCCCGCGTCGGCATGAGCGACCCCTACGCCGAGGAACGGGCCTGGACCGGCGATCTCTCCTGGAGCGACGAGGACGGGCACCGCCCCCTGAAGCTGACCGAGGTCGGCCCCGTGGCCTGGTCGGAGGGCATGCGCATGGCCGCGGCCCTGCACGCCGGCCGCACCGTCCCCGCGGACGGCGACCGGTGAACGGCACGGCGGTACGTACATCCACGAAAGGCACGCGATCATGAGTGACGGCACGAGGCGGGACGGGGCGACGGCGGACGTGGAGGAACTGCTGCGCGCCGGCGCGGTACTGCCGCCGGGCACCACAGGGGGCGGTGAGCGGGCGGTGCGCATGTTCGCCCGGGCCTACCGCCATCCGCAGCTGGACGGGAGGACCGTCGTACGCCTGACCGCCGAGGACCACACCGGTGACCAGGACTCCGGCTTCCTCGGACTTCGGCCCGAGGGCGACCCGGTGGAGGTCGGTGTCGGACAGCACCGGGCCCTGGGCTTCCCCGACTGGGTACTGGCCCGCCACCCCTCCGACGGCCACCTGGCGATGTCCCTGGTCGAGGAGATGGACAAGGTCGCCCGGACGGTGAGATCGCGGGCGAAGAGGGCCCGCGCCACCTACGAGTCCCTCGGTGAACGGCTCGCGGGCTCCGTACCGCACTTCCTGCCGACCTTCTACGAGCAGGCCGGCCGGGTGTTCCTGGCCGCCGGTCAACAGGCCTACGCCTCGCAGATGTTCGTCAACGCCCGCAAGGCGGAGACGGCCCACGCGCTGCCGTTCGACGAGGCCCGCATGGACGCCGTCTTCCTGGAGTTCGCCCTGGCCGACGCCGTACCGACGAAGGTCCTCTCCAGCTACGCCAAGGGCCTCACCTCCCGGGTACCGGCCGCCACGGCGTTCCGGCATCTGCGCGGGCTCTTCGTCCGGCTCGCGGCCCACGGACTGCCCCCGTCCAGTCCGGGCGCGAGCGAACTGCGCAAGCTGGCGAAGGCGGCCGCGGGCCCGGACGCGCAGGCGGAGGAGATGTCCTATCTGCGCGAGATGCTGGAACTCCCCGGCACGCCCAAGGCACCCCCCGGCTGGTGGAAGGCCCACCGCCAGGCCCTGCTCCGGCTGACCCGGCAGGAGCCCGCCGTCCGCGGCACCCTGCTGCGACTGCTGCCCGCGGACTGGGCGCGCGAGGAACTGGACCAGTGGCTCGACCTGCTGGAGAAGAGTGACGCCACCGCCGGCCTGTGCGACCCCACGCTGCCCGCCGACGTGCGGTCCCCCGACGGCGCGGCCGGATGGCTGCGCCGGTTCGTCGCACTGTGCGGAGCCGACGGCCATCACCCGGCCCCGGAGGGGCTGTACCCGATCGTCGACCGCATGGCCGGCGTGCTGCGCGGCGAACTCGAAGCGGCCGCGGACATGCTGCCGCCCCCGGTCGGCGATGTGGACCTGCTCGACCAGCTCCTGTCACTGGGCGTACCGGTGGCGGAGCCGCGGGGCCGCCGTCCGCGGCTCGCCCTGGACGCCTGGGCGGCCCGCGGCCGACGGCGTGACCTCCTCGCGCTGGCGGCCGACCCCCGTTTCCACCCGGCGTTCTGGAACGGCTGTCCCGACAGCGAGGGGAGCACCGGCAGGCACACCCTCCTCACACTGGCCGAGTCCCCCGGCGGACGGCCGATGCTCGCCGTCTGGGTGGGCGCGGCCTGCCGGCGGTACCGGAACAGTGAACTGCCCGAACTCTCCGACACACTCCGGATTCCGGACTGGCTGCCGGGAGAGGTGCTGGCCGTCGCCGAGGACGAGGTACGCCAGGCACTGGCCACCGGTGTCGTACCGGCCCTCGCCCGCACCCTGCGCACCGGCATCCTCGACGAGCTGGGCTGGCCCGCCTGGGACGAGGCCCTCGAAGCCCTCGCGCCGGAGACACCGGCCAAAAACCTGCGTGTCGCCGACTCCTGGCCCCACCTGGTGGTCGTGGCCCGCGGACAGGCCCGGGTGATCGGCGCGGAGGGCACGGCCCTCATCCATGAGCTGCGCCTTCCGGCGGATGTGGCGAACAGCCTCTGGGACGTGGGCTGCCAGTACGTGGACGGAGAGCTGTTCGTCTCGTGGCACACGTACCGGACCGGCTCGCAGTGCTACTGGCACCACACCGCGGACGCACCGCCGCTCCCCCTCGCATCGTCACCCGGCTCCCGGCTCGCCACGGCGGAGGGGCGGGGCGGATACAGCAGCGACCCGGACCCCGTCTCCCTCCCGCTGCCCGGCGGTGGCCGCACCACCGGGCACGGCGTGCTGCGCCGGGGGGACACCGTGATGCCGGACCGGCGGAACATCCTGAGCGACGGCACGTCGTACTGGGTGTGGATCCGGGACGGCGGGACCGGCTCCGAGGCATGGCATGCCTACGACCCCGTCAGTGACACGGCGGGCGCACCCGGAGTACCGGAATGGCTCGCCACGGCCCTGTCGGACGTGCCGGAGGGCAGTGTGCTGGAAACCGCCTGGTTGCGCCCCGAGCCGTCCGCGGCTCACGGCCCGGTGTGCGGTCCGGTGGACGGAGTGCTCGGCTGGCGCGTGGTGAAACTGCCCGACGGCTCACGCCGGGGCGAGGACCTGTCCGGACGCTCGGTTGTCGTGCCGCCCGGGACGTACCACCCCCTGCGCCACGCGCTGCGGTTCCCGGGCACCGAGCGGTTCCTCGCGGTGATCCGGACGTACGGCGGAATCGAACTGTACGACCAGGACGGCAGCGTGGTCGCCCGGACCCCGGGAGACCACAGCACCGGCTCCTTCAGCGCGGGCACCGCGCTGTTCCCGCCGATGCACTACTGGCACCAGCTCCGGCCGCGCGACCCGCGGGGCTCCGCGGCGCTCCGCGCGGTCGGCGAGGAGACGGCGGCGGCCCTGCTGGCCGCGGCCATGGAGGAGGGGCCGCGCGACACCGAGGGAGAGGACGAACCCGGAACGGAACCGGCCGGGCACGGTGCGGACCTGGTGCCCGCACGGGTGCGCACCCTGCTGCCGCAGGTCGGCCATGAGGCACTGCGCCGGGGCATCACCGGAGTGGTGCGGTTCGCCGCCGAGCAGCAGCGCATGATCGACGCGGCGCGCGCCCGGCTCGACTCCGCGATCGCCGGAGTCGTTCCGCGCGAGGCCCCCCGGCCCAAGGTGGGCGACGCCCGGCTCGAGGCGGCCGTGAACGGCCTCGGCCTGACCGGTTACGGCTGGTACACCGCGTACTACGACTCCGACCACCTCCTGTACGAGCTGCCGGGCCTGCTCGGCCGGTCGATGCGGGGCCTGGTCCAGCCGGTTCCCCCCGGCCGGACCCACGTCGAACTGGACCCACAGAAGGCGTTCGAGAAGCTGGACCCCCTGGCCCTTCCCCTGCTGTCCGCGATACTGGCGCTGCGGGCGGGTTCGGCGGCCACCGTGGAGGAAGACCGGGCGGCGCTCGACGCGTTCCTCGCGGAGTTCGACGCGCAGGGCCTCACCGAACTGGACCCCGACCACTGGCGCGCGGTCCGGCTGCGGCTGGACCCGAGCCTGTTCGAAGGGCCCGACGCCATCAAGGGGCACACGGAGGCCACCGTGCTGAACCTCGAAGGCGGCGCGTTCCTGCTCCTCCCGTACCGGCCGTGGCTCCTCCTCAACGACGCGAACGTGGACGAGCCCACGGGCCGGCACTACGGAGCGCTCTTCCACGACCCCTCCGGCCGGTTCGAGGTACCCGCGCCCTACACCCTGCTCGCCGCACAGCCGTTCGTACCGCAGCCGACCCGGCCGGCCGGCTGGGCCGCGGCGTTCCGCGCCGAACTCGCCGAACGCGGCCCGGCACCCTGGTTCCCGGCGGCGGCCGAGGAGTTCGCGCGGCTCACCGGCATCACCCCGACCATGGCCCGACTGGTCGTCGCGGGCCTGCCCAGGATCGACCACCGGCGCGAGCCGGTACCCGCCGCGACGCTGAAGACCATCGGGGTGAGGACGGCCGACGCGCGCGTGGCCAAGGAGGAGCTGAAGACCCTGGACGCACGGGCCCGGCAGGCCGTCGTGGCGGCGCTGCTCCCCGACGATCCGTCCCGGCTGTGGACGCACGGCCCCGACGCCGCCCGCGCGGCCGCGGTCTGGAACGACCGCCTGGGCCGGCGCACCCCCGTCCCCGAGGAGGTGCTGCACGACGCGGTCCGCAGCGTGGTCTCGCCGGGATGGGCACCGGCCGCGGCGCTGTGGGGATTCGTCGACATGGCCGGCGAGCCCCGGCTGACCGAGGACCGGGACTGGACGTTCAACCGCTACTACGTCGAATCCACCGGGCAGGGGCCAGGCTTCGACAACGGTGTCCTCAAGGGTTCGGTGGCCCTGGCCGCGTACCTCGCCCACCGTCTCCCCTCCGGCGACCCGGTCCGTGCCGTGCTGCCCGGCATCCTGACCGCGCTGCGCGACCGGCTCGCCCACCCGGGCCTGCTGATCCATCTCGACCGGCGGATCGACTGGGAGGCGTACCGGCAGGCCGCCGGAGATCCCACCGAGACCGGCGACGACCACGTGCGCTACGGCGCGATCGTGCTGGGCACCGAGGCGTCCGAACCCGTGCCAGCCATCCGGCCCGCGCTGCTGGACGCGTCCGGGAACGACCCCCACCTGACGGCGCTGTTCACCGGTACACGGCCGAACGCCCAGGAGACCGCACTGCGCCTGGTGCGCGACCGGCTGTTCGCCGAACTCCTCGCCGACCCCGGCAACCCGGTGGCGGGCGAGCGTGACGCGGACGGCCTGTGGTGGCCGCAGGACCCCGCCCGGTCCGTACCCGACCTGGTCACGGAGGTGACCGAGCGGTACGGCATCAGTGCGGACGCCGCCGTCCTCTACCTGATGCTGCTCGTCCTGCCCGACCCCACCGACCGCAACACCGCCCGCTGGACCGGCTGGGGCGCGCAGCGCGGCGGCACGGCCCGGCACCGGGCCGCCCGCGCCGAACTCGCCGCCACCGACCTCGTCATCGAGGGCAACCGCTCCAAGGCCGGACGCTCCCTGTTCCTGCCCGGGGGCTGGACCCAGCTCGCCGTCCCGCACCTCCCGCTGGAGCGGTGGAAGCTGCCGCTGTACGACCTGATCGAGGGGGAGCAGCCCGTCCTGGGCGTCGTCGTGCCGCTCCGGCCCGTCGCACGTCTCTACCGCGAGGCATGGCAGCGGGTCCAGAACGGGGACGGACCCGGGCTGGAGGAACTGGAGGTGCCGCGGCCGCGGAAGCGCCGCCGCTGAGCTCCGCCGGTTCCACCGGGAGCACCGAGAAGAGCCGGGAGCACGAGAAGAACCGGGAGCACGAGAAGAAGGGGGACGGCCGGTCGCGTACGGCCGTCCCCGCCGAAACGCCTGCTGGGACCCATGAGCGCACCTGACGAGACCGCCGCACTGGCCGCCCGCACCCGGCCCCGTCTGATCGGCGTACGGCACCACAGCCCCGCGCTGGCCGTCGCCGTACCCCGGCTGCTGGAGGCCGCCGACGCCGAGGTCGTCTGCGTCGAGCTGCCGGCCGACTTCCAGCCGTGGCTGCCGTACCTCTCCGATCCGCGCACCGTCGCGCCCGTGGCACTGACCGGTGCCCACGAGAACGGACAGCTGCGCTTCTACCCCCTCGCCGACTTCTCGCCGGAACTCGCGGCGATCCGCTGGGCCCGGGAACGAGGCGCGGAGGTGATCTGCTGCGATCTGCCGCTCGCGGACCCGGGGTGGACATCGGGCCCGGCGGCAGGCCCCGCGGCCGGGGCGGCCACCGGTGCGGTATCCGGTGCGGCCACCGGCGCTGACGGCACCGGACTCGATGCAGACGCGCTGTGGGACCGTGCGGTCGAGGCGCTGGCCCCCGGCAGCACCCCGGAGGCCGTGCGCCGCGCCGCCCTCGGCTTCGGCCTGGTACTGCGCCAGGACCTACGGGCCCGGGGCGGGATCACGGACGTCGACCTCGCCCGCGAGGCACACATGCGCCAGGTGGTCACCGCCTTCGGCAAGCGCCGGGTGGCCGCGGTCACCGGTGCCTTCCACGCACCCGCCCTGACCCACGAGGGGGAGCGGGACGTCGCCGTCGCGCCCGCCGCGCCCGTCGCTTCCGTCGCCGACGGGCCGGGCCGGGCGGTGGTCACCTCGCTCGTGCCCTACGCCGCCGCCCTGCTGGACTCACGCTCCGGCTACCCGGCCGGGGTCCGCGACCCCCGCTGGCAGCAGGCGGTGCTCGAAGCCGGGGGAGACCCCGCCCGGATACGTGACACCGCGGCCCGTCTCGTCACCGAGATCTGCCGGGAGATCCGCGCGTCGGGGCACACCGCGGGAACCGGGGAGGCGATCGAGACCCTGCGGTTCGCCTGCGACCTGGGCAGCCTGCGCGGCCTTCCCGCACCCGGCCGGCGCGAACTGCGGGAAGCGGTGACGTCCGTACTGGGCCGGGGCCGGCCTCTCGACCCGGTCCTGGAACCGGTGCTGGTCGGCACCGGACGCGGGCGGCTCGCGCCCGGCACACCCCGGTCCGGCCTCGGACCGTGGGTGGAGGCGGAACTCGCCGCCCTGCGGCTGCCCGGGCCGCACAGCCCCGACCCCCGGGAGATCCGGCTCTCGCCGCTGCGCTCCTCCCTCGACGCCCGGCGCGAGATCCTGCTCCAGCGTCTCATGGCGTGCGGGGTGGGCTACGCGGAGCCGGCCGGGGTGGCCGCCGCGAGGGAGGGAAGCGCGCTCACCACACGCTGGCAGGCCGCCTGGACCCCGTCGGTCGCCGCCCGGCTCGACCTGGTGGGTGCCAGAGGCGTCACCGCCGCCCAGGCGGCCGACGGCACCCTCCGCGAGAACCACCGCCGGGCCTGCGAGGCCGACGGAACCACCCCCGCCCGGGTCATCGGCCTCCTGGACGCGGCGGCCCGGTGCGCGTTGCCGGCCCTGGTCGGCCAAGGCCTCACGGAGGCCGCACGGATACTGCCCACCGCCGCCACCCTGCCCGAACTCCTCAAGGCCCTGGACCTGTTGGAGTCGATACGGCGCGAGCACCTGCCCGGCACCACCCGGCGGACACGCGACCGGGCGACCGCGCTCTCCGGCACCCTGCTGGACGCCGCCGTCCGCGCCTTGCCGGGATTGGCCGGCAGCGACGAGACGGAGGACGCGGTCGCCGTCGTGACCCTGGCGGTCAGAAGCGGCGAGGACCGCCTCGGCCTGCGCCTGGACGGCGAGTTGTACGCGCTCTCCCGCACCGGTTCGCCACTCGTGCAGGGAGCGTCCCTCGCCGCCCGGGTGCTGCTCGACCTCGACAGCTCCGACCTGCTGGGCAGCAGGCTGGCCGCCTGGGTCGACTCGGCGACCGCACCGGACGGCCGGCACCGGCTGGAACGCCGGCTGACCGGAGTGCTCATCGCCGCCGGACCACTGATCGAGTCCGCACCCGCGGCCCTCGAACCGCTGCTGGAACGCGTCGAGACGATGAGCGACCGGCACTTCCTCGACCGGCTCACCGCCCTGCGCGGCGGCTTCCGGGCACTGACCCCGGAAGGCCGGGGCCGCCTGCTGACGGCCGTGACCGAACGCCTGGGCGACCGGCCCGACCTCCGGCTCGGCGCGCCCGCCGAGCAGGCCGGCCGCTGGGCCGAGGCCGACCACGCGGGGTTCGCGCTGCTGAGCGAGTGGGGACTGGCGGAGCCGGAGAATCCCGCGCCCACGGATCAGGCTGGTCCTTCGGGCGTGGATCCGGCCGGTTGCCCGGACAGGGGGCCCGCCGGTCTCCCGGGCGCGGATTCGGCTGGTTGTCCGGACACGGATTCTGCCGGTCGTCCGGAGAGGGGGCCCGCCGGTTTCCCGGGCGCGAATCCGGCTGGTCTTCCGGGCGTGGGTTCGGCTGGTTGCCGGGACACGGATTCGGCTGGTTGTCCGGGGGCGAGGCTTGCCGGTCTCTCGGGTGTGGATTCGGCTGGTTGTCCGGACACGGATTCTGCCGGTCGTCCGGAGAGGGGGCCCACCGGTTTCCCGGGCGCGAATCCGGCTGGTCTTCCGGGCGTGGATTCGGCTGGTTGTCCGGGGGCGAGGCTTGCCGGTCTCTCGGGTGTGGATTCGGCCGGTTGTCCGGATACGGATTCTGCCGGTCGTCCGGACAGGGGGCCCGCCGGTTTCCCGGGCGTGGATCCGGCCGGTCCCGGGCACACGGGGTCGGTGCGTTCCGGAGTGTCCGTCGTCGCGGACGGGCCGCCGCACACGGCGGAGGCGCCGGCGTCCGGCACCGGCGGTACGGAACACGGGACTCCACGGCTCGGCCCCACGGACCGCTGGCGGCTGCTGCTCGGCCGCGAACGCACGAGACTTCCCCCTGACCTGCTGCCCTACGCCCGTGCCCTCGACGAGCTGTTCGGACCGGACGGACAGGCGGGCGACGCGGTCGAGGACGCGGACGCGGATACGGACGGCGGTGCGGGAGAGGGGAGGGCGGGGACCGGGGCCCCCGGCAGCGACACGGACGCGCTCACCGGAGGCCAGGACGACCCCGGGTACCCGAGCGTGCGCCACTGGGCCGAGGACCTGGAAGCTCTCTTCGGCGCGGACATCCGGGAAGAGGTCCTGGGACGCGCCGCCGCGAACGGCCGCACGGAGGTGATCGCCCACCTCGACCCGGCGTCGGTCCGTCCGTCCGTGGAACTGCTCTCCGCCGTGCTCACGCTGGCCCGCGGCATGCCCGAGCAGCGGATCGCGCACCTCCGTCCGCTGGTCGCGCGGCTCGTCGAGGAACTCACCCGCGAGCTCGCCACCCGGCTGCGCCCCACGCTGACCGGACTCAGCACACCGCGTCCCACCCGGCGTCCCGGCGGCCGGCTCGATCTGGCCCGTACCCTGCGGGAGAACCTCGTCCACAGTCGCCGGCTGGAGGACGGCAGAGTGGAAGTCATCCCCGAACGGCCGGTGTTCACGACCCGCACCGCCCGGCAGAACGACTGGCGGCTGATTCTGGTCGTCGATGTGTCGGCATCGATGCAGGCCGCGGTCATCTGGTCGGCGCTGACCGCTGCCGTACTGGGCGGGACCCCCATGCTCTCCACGCACTTCCTCACCTTCAGCACACAGGTCGTCGACCTCACCGACCGGGTCGACGACCCGCTCTCCCTGCTATTGGAGGTGAAGGTCGGCGGCGGTACGCACATCGCGGCGGGTCTCGCGCACGCCCGCACGCTGGTGAAGGTGCCGAACCGCACGCTGATGGTGGTCGTCAGCGACTTCGAGGAAGGGTTCGGGGTCGACGGCCTGCTGGCCGAGGTCGAGTCCCTGGTCGGTTCCGGTGTCCAGCTGCTGGGCTGCGCCGCCCTGAACGACGAGGGAGTGCCCCGCTACTCGGTGCCGGTCGCCCGGCAACTCGTCGCCGCCGGAATGCCGGTGGCCGCCCTCAGCCCTCTCTCACTCGCCCGCTGGGTGGGCGAACGCGTCCGCGGAGCGACCCGATGACCCCTTCCGTCCCCCTCCCACCGGCCGCACCGGAGGTGGTCGCCGCCGCGGTGGAGAGCCTGACCACGCGTCTGCGGGGCCGTCTTGACGCGGCCGTCGAGGCTCTGGCCGGCGCACCGGTCACCGCCGGGGCCGCGACCCTGCGCGTCCGCTGCGGCGAGGACACCTGGGTGACCCTCACCCCCGGCCCGTCCGGCACACTCACGGAAGCCGGACAGGTCGACTGCACCTGTCTGCTGGCCCCGCGCTGCCTGCACCGCGCGGCCCTGCTGACCGCCTGTCCGGTGGCCGGCACCGTCCACCACCCCCCGACACCGGCCCACCCCACCGACGACATCCCCCTCACCACCCCGGCGGCGGGCCCCACCCTCAACCCGGCCGCCGGACCCACCGGCCCCTCCGCCGAGCAGGTCCGGGCCGCCTCCGGGCTCTGGGCGGCGGCCGCGACCGTGCTGTCCGCCGGAACGGGCGGCGCGGGAGCGGTCCTTCAGGCCGAATTGCTCCGCGCAGCCCACACGGCCGGCCTCGCGGGGCTGCGCCGCTCGGAGACCGCCGCCCTCGCCGTGGTGCGCCACCTGCGGGACGTACGCGATCCGCACCGACCGCGCGCCCTCGCCGCGCTGGTCTCCGCACTCGGTGAACTTCTCCTCGTCACCCACCGGTTGAAGTCGTCCGACCCCGACCCCGAACTGATCGGCACCGCCCGCCGGCTGCACCGCCCCGACGGGCCGCTGCGGCTGTACGGCGTCTGCCGCGAACCGGTCATCGGTCCCGGCGGTCTCGGCGGGGTGGTCACCCATCTCGTCGACGACGACGGCCACGGGTACACACTCCCCGACGTCAAGCCCGGCGGACCGGCCCGGGCCCGCCGCACCGGCCGGGCCCACGTCGCGATCCGGACCTTCCTCAGTGACCACTTCCGGCTCTCCCGCGGCGGCCTCGTCCTCACCGGGGCGACCGTCGCCCCGGACGGCCGGCTGCTGCCGGAACCCGGCGTCCGTGCCACCTTCGCCGCCGGACGGCCCTGGACCGTGAGCGCACGGACGGCACCGGCCGGCGGTGAGCGGTTCCCGGCGTTCCCCACGGCCGACTCCGACGGAGCCGGACGCGCCGGACCGCTGACCGTCCGCGATGTGGAAGTGCTCGCCATGGACGGCGATGACCTGCTGGCCCGGGTACTGCCCGAGCACGAGGGGACGTTCGTCCGGCTGACCCCCGCCCACCACCACCCCGGCCTCGCGCACACCGCCAACCTGCGGCGACTCGGTGCCCGTCCCGGGCTGCGGATCCGGGTCGCCGGCCGCGTCCCGGCGGGCCGCGCGGCAGCCCTCCACCCACTCGCCGTCGCCCCGGTGCCCGGCACCGCGGCGACCCTGCGTCTGCCGCACGACTGGCAGGGCCGCGCCGATCTCGGCTACGACCGTCTCCAGGACGATCACTTCCCGCCGGACCTGCCCGTCCCGGACGGGCCCGTCCTCGTGGGCTCCGGCGTCGCCGCGGGCGACCCACCGCTGTGGCGCGTGCGCCGACTGGTCGAACTGGCGGTTGCGGGCGGACGCCGGGCCGCCGCGGAACCCGCACGTACCGACGATCACCGCGAGCACGTCGCCGCGCTGCACCGCGGCGGTTTCGTCAACGGCGCGCGGCTGGTCGCCGCGCTCGGCGCGGTGGCCGCGCACCGCACCCGTGACGTCTTCGGCCGCCTCGACGACGGTGGCCCCGACCGGTACGCGGCCCAGTGGCTCGCCACCGCCGTCTACCTCGCCGGTACCGAGGCGGCCCTGCGCGACGGAACCTGGCGGGGGTGAGCCGGTGCGCCGCCCGGACGGACCGAGTCCCGGCAGGATCGCCACATCGGCCCGGCCGCGCCGCACCGTGGGGACGGGGCGGCACGGGGCCCGGCCGGGTGGGGCACTCCTGAGCGGAGCGACGCCCCACCCGGCCGTCGGACACGCGGCATCAGGACACGTTCCCCGCCGTGGCGGGGCCGATCACGGTCCAGGGCCCCGCACGCCGCCCATCCGGGCCGCGACCTGACGATTCAGACGTCCTGCCCGTTGCCGCCGCCGCCCGACGCCACCTCGATGCCCTCGGTGATCTCGTCGAGGACGGCCTGCGTCTGGTCGGTGTCCACGCCGACGCGCACCACGACGATCTGCTTCGGCTGCGCCGGGGACGGGAAGGCGAGCGACTGCACGAACCCGTCGGAGCCCTTGCTGGTGACCGCCTTCCAGCGCACCAGATAGCCCTTCTGTCCGGCGACGGTCACGGCCTTCGACGCGAGCACGTCGTGCGAGGTGATCTTCCCGTACGCGTCCCCGCCGTAGCTCTCCTCCGCGTTGGCGGCGATGTCCGCCTTGGCGACCTCCTCGGCGGTGGAGCCGCGGCTGCCGAGCGCCAGGGCGGGCGCCGAGTACGCACCGCCCTTGGTACAGCTCTTCTCGGTGTTGCCGGGGCAGTCGTACGAGTCCTCCGACGTCACCGAGGCGCCCACCTGGAGCTCCTGCCCGTACCAGCCGTCCAGGACGGGCAGGCTGATGCCGCTCAGCGAGTCGGTCACCGACCCGCTCTCGATCCGCGGCGGCTCGGGTCCGTCCGGCCCCGGCTCCTCGCCCTCGGAGCCGTCGTCCCGGCCCTCCGGTGCCTGCGAGGCCGTGGCGGCCCGGTCCGGTCCGTCGTCCGTCAGCGCGTACACGCCCACACCGATGCTCGCCAGTACGGCCACGGCCACGGCGACGGCTATCCCGTTCCGCACCTTGTGTCCCCGGCCGGGCGGCGGCGGAGCCGGGTACACGGGGTAGGCGGGGTACGCCGGACCGGCCGCGGCGACCGGCGCGGGCGGACCCCATGCGGCGGCCGACCCCGCCGGCCGGACCTGGTCCGTCCAGGCCGCGCCGTCCCACCAGCGTTCGGTGGCCGGTCCGTCATTCGTCTGCCCGGGGTCGGGGTACCACCCGGGAGGAGTCACCTGCGTCATGCCCCCACCGTATGAGGCGACGGTGAAAGCCGTATGAGAGAGTCCCACTCCGGCCCGCCCCACGCGCCCCGCCCCCTGCCCCGCCCACCGCGCCCTGCCCCGCCGCCCCCCGCCCCCTGCCCCGCCCACGCGCCCCGCTCCTGCCCCGCATCCGTGGACGGTGTCCGTGGACGGGGTCCTTCCCCTTCCCGCGGCCGCGGGCCCCGTCCCCGTGGCCGTCCGCGTGGCCGCCCCGCGCGGCACCTCCGGCCGCCCCCGCGCACCCGTCACTCCCGCGGCGGTGTCGCACCCCTCCGGTGCTTCTCAACCCCCGCCCCCTTGACAGCTGTTGACCATCAGGACCCCTGGTGAGGAGTGGTCCACGTCGACTCGTCGTGCTCCGTGTCACCCGTCACGGCAACACGTGTCCCGAGCGGCCACCGTTCGGGCGGGAGGGGGACTAGGCTCGAGAGCGGTACGTCATTCGGGCGACTCTGGGAGGCAGCGGGATGACGGAGGTACGGCCCCCGGCGGCTCCCTCGGCTTCCCTGTGGGAGCGCGACGAGGAAGTCGCCGCCATAGCGGAGGCCGTCGACATCCTGTGCGCCGACCGCTCCTCGCCGGGCAGCCTGCTGGTGCTCCGGGGCGAGGCGGGGCTGGGCAAGACCGCGCTGCTGGCCGAGACCCGGCGCATCGCCGAACAGCGCGGCTGCACCGTCTGGTCCGCCCGCGGCGGCGAGACCCTGCGCTCCGTCCCCTTCAACGTCGTACGCCAACTCCTGCAGCCCGCTCTGGTGTCGATGCTGCCGGAGGAGGCCCGCGAGTACCTCGGCGACTGGTACGACATCGCCGGCCCCGCCCTCGGCATAGCCGACCCCGGCGACCGGCACGCCGACCCGCAGGGAGTGTGCGAGGGCCTGGTGGCCGCCGTGCGCCGGCTGGCCCGCCGGGACTGGCCGCTGGTCCTGCTGATCGACGACGCCCACTGGGCCGACCAGGAAACGCTCTACTGGCTCGCCGTGTTCGCCGAACGCCTCGCCGACCTGTCCGTGCTCGTCGTCGTGGCCCGCCGCCCCGGTGAGATCTCCGGGACGGCCGCCCGGTACCTGGACCGCGTCGCCGCCGCGGCCGACCGCCCCGTCACCACCCTCAGCGCTCTCACCCCCGACGCCGCGGCAGGACTCACCCGCGCCACCCTCGGTGAGAACGCCGACGCGGCATTCTGCCGCGAGGTGTGGGCGGTGACCGCGGGCAACCCCTACGAGACCGTCGAACTCCTCGCCAAGGTCCAGGACAGCGAACTCGAACCCGTCGAGGCCCACGCCGGTGAACTGCGCGAGCTCAACCGCTCCGCCCGCGGCGGCGGCCTCGTCGCCCGCCTGGAGGAACTCGGCATAGACGCCACCCGGTTCGCCTGGGCCGCCGCCATCCTCGGCACCGACATCACCGTCGGCCTGGTGGCCCGGCTCGCCACCCTCACCCCCGACGACGCCGCCCGCTGCGCCGAACGTCTGCGCAGCGCCCGCATCCTCACCGCTCCCGACCCGGCCGCCACGGGCGGTCCCCGGCCCGCCGAACTCGAGTTCGTCCACCCCCTCATCGCCACGGCCGTCTACAACTCCATCCCCGACGCCCTGCGCCGGGCCATGCACGGCATAGCCGCCCGGATCGTCACCGACTCCGGGCGCGGCGCCGCCGCGGCCTCCCGGCACCTCCTCGAAGTGCACCCGGACGACGACGAGGAACTCGTCTGGCAACTGCGCGAGGCCGCCCGCGAACACCTCGCCGTCGGCGCCCCGGACGCCGCCCGCCGCTGCCTGGAGCGCGCGCTGGAGGAACCGCCCCGCCCCGAGGTCCACGCGCACGTCCTGTACGAACTGGGCAGCGCCGCCTTCCTCACCGCACCCGCCCGCACCATCGGCCATCTGCGGACCGCGCTCGGCATGCCCGGCCTCGACGGCGACCGGCGCGTGGACGCCGTGATCCGGCTCTCCCAGGCGCTGCTCCACAACGACCAGATGGAGGAGGCGGTCCGCACGGTCGAGGCGGAGGCGGCCCGGCTCCCCTCCGGCCCTGCCCAAATGAGGCTGCACGCGGTGCAGTTCATGTGGGAGGGCATCCACGCCGGTGAAACCATCACCCCCGGCCGCTCCGAGCGGCTCGTCCGGCTCGCCGCCACCTGTACCGGACGCGACAACTCCGAACGGGCGCTGCTCATCCTGCGCGGCTTCGACGCCATGATGCGCGGGGAGAACGCGGAGGAGGTCGCCGAGGTCTGCGACCGCGCCCTCGTCAACGGCCGCCTCGCACCGGGCCTCGGCTGGACCGACTCCGAGTGGAGCATAGAACTCCTGCTGATGCTCGCGAGTTCCTACGCCTACACGGACCGCCTCGACCGCGCCGAAAGCCTCTTCAGCGAAGCGCTGCACGCCTACGACACGGCGGGCTGGGGCGGCGGCCACCTGGTCCTGGCGCACGCCTACGTCGGTCTCGCGCACCGCAGGAGGGGGAGGCTGGAGGCGGCGGAGGCGTCGCTGCGTGAGTCACTGCGCCTCGCCGAGCGCGTCGGCCGCGGACTGCCTCTGTACTGGACGGCCACCTGCAATCTCGTCGACACCCTGCTCGCCCGGGGTCATGTGGACGAGGCCTGGGCCATGGCGGAACGGCACGGCTTCACACCGCCCTACCCGTCCACCATCGTGCTGCCCGACCCGCGCTCCGTGCGCGGCAGGCTGCTGCTGGCCGTCGGCCGCACCAAGGACGGCATCAACGAACTGGAGGCGGCGGAGAAGGCGGCGGCCGCCCGCGGCCACCACAACCCCGTGCACGTCTTCGGTGCCGGCGACCTGGCCCGCGCCCTCGCCACGGAGGACCCCGCCCGCGCCGCGAGGCTGGCCGTCGACATGCGCCGGCACGCCGAGCGCCTCGGCACGGACACCGCGATAGGAGAGGCGCTGCGTGTCGCGGCGGCCCTGGAGACGGGGCAGCGCGCGGTCCGCCTCGCCGCCCAGGCGGTCACCTACCTGGAGTCCTCTCCCTGCCAGTACGAACACGCGGCGGCCCGGGTCGAGTACGGCATCCTCGCCCGCTCCGTCCCCGACCTCGAACGCGGTCTGGCCCTGGCACGCTCCTGCGGAGCGGACGGCCTGGTGAAGCGAGCCCGCGCGGAGCTGCAAACGGGCGCGGGCCTCCGCTAGCCCTCCACCGGACCCCGCCCCCCGCCCTCCTCCGGCCGGCACCACCCTCGTGTCCCCGTCGCTGTCGGCGCCCCGCCGTGGCCCGTCACCCCGTCCTCCTGTTGGCGCCGTGCCGGGCCGGTTCATACCGTCCGCCGGCGCCGTGCCGGACCCGGATCCCTGTCCCTCCTCCGCCGGCGCCACGCCGTGCCCGGTTTCGCCCCGAACCTCCGCCGGCGTCACGCCGGACCCGGGTCCCCGTCCCTCCTCCGCCGGCGCCACGCCGTGGCCGGTTTCGCCCCGAACCTCCGCCGGCGTCACGCCGGACCCGGGTCCCCGTCCCTCCTCCGCCGGCGCCACGCCGTGGCCGGTTCACCCGTCGTCCTCCGCCAGCACCCGCTGTGCCGTCGCGAACGCCGAGTTCGCCGCCGGGACCCCGCAGTACACGGCCGTCTGCAGCAGCACCGCGCCGATCTCCTCGGGCGTGAGCCCGTTCCGCCGGGCCGCCCGGACGTGCATCGCGAGTTCGTCGTAGTGGCCGTGCGCCACCAGCGCCGTGAGCGTGATCATGCTGCGTTCGCGGCGGCTGAGCGTCGGGTCGGTCCAGATCTCGCCCCAGGCGTAGCGCGAGATGAAGTCCTGGAAGCGGGCGGTGAACGGTGTCTGGCGCGCCTGGGCCCGGTCCACATGGGCATCGCCCAGTACCTCCCGGCGCACTGCCGTCCCGCGCCCGGCAGCCCCGTCGAAGTGCGTCCGCAGAGCCGCCAGCACCGCCTCCGGGCACTGCGCCGGCGCCAGATGGGAGGCGCCCGGAATCTCCACGAGCGCGGCACCCGGCACCGCGTCCGCGATCTCCCGCAGATGCCCGGGCGGGGTCGCCGGGTCCTCCCGGCCGGCCACCGCCAGTGTCGGCAGGGAGATGTCCGCGAGCCGCTCCCGCAGATCGAACGCGGCCAGCGCGTCACAGCACGCGGCATACGCGCCCGGGTCGGCCTCCCGGTGGTCCCGGACCAGCCGGGGAACGGTGAACCCGGGCGTGAACCAGCGGGCGTCGGCGCCCTCCGCGAGCCCGGCCAGCCCCTCGCGCCGCACCAGTGCCGCCCGCTCCTCCCACGGTTTCGCGCCGTTGAAGTGTGCCGAGGAACAGATCACGGCCAGCGACGACACCCGCCGCGGATGGTGCACGGCGAGATGCAGCCCCACCGCACCACCCAGCGAGACGCCCGCGTACGCGAACCGCTCGATGCCGAGCGCGTCGGCCAGCGCCAGCACCAGCTCCGCCAGATCGCCCACCGTCGCCCCGGCGCCGATCAGCCCCGCCGCCGATCCGCCGTGCCCCGGCAGGTCCCAGCGGACCACCCGGTGTGCGGCCGACAGTTCGGGCGCCACCGTGTCCCACAGGGCGTACGAGGTGCCGAGTGAGGGGCCGAGCAGCAGCGGGGGAGCCGAAGCGGAGCCTTCGGCACGGTGGTTGAGGAGTGTGTCGGTCACGGTCGCTCCAGTGCGCGGTCGGTGAGCGTGCCGGCGGAGCCGGTGTAACGGGCGGGGTCCATCAGCGAGGGGATGTCGACGTCCACCAACTCCGGTCGCTCGGACAGCAGTCCGCCGAAGTCCCGCCCCTCCTGGTACGCCTGCCGGGCCAGTTCCGTCAGCAGTTCCTTCGCCCGGTCCCGGCCGAGCACCGGCGACAGCTCGGCGGAGAGCCGCTCGGAGACGATCAACCCATGGGTGAGGCCGAGGTGTTCACGCATCGCGGCCGAGTGCACCCGCAGTCCCGCGGTGAGTTCGGCGGCGTCCCGGGCCGCACCGCCGACCAGCCGGAGCAGGTCCCTGAGCGGTTCCCACTCGGCGTGCCAGGCCCCGGCGGGGCGTTCGTCCTCGGCCACCAGCGAGCCGTAGAGCGTGGCCGCGAGCTGCGGCGCGCGTCGGGCGGCGGCCGCGATCAGCGTCGAGCGGACCGGGTTCGCCTTGTGCGGCATGGCCGAGGAACCGCCGCCGCCGCCCTCGGAGACCTCCGCGATCTCGGTGCGGGAGAGGGTGAGGACGTCCGCCGCGAGCCTGCCGAGCGCCCCGGCCGTCAGGGCCAGGCATCCGGCGAGGTCGGCGACGGGCGTACGCAGGGTGTGCCAGGGCAACAGGGGTTCGCACAGGCCCAGTTCACGGGCGTACACGGCCGGCAGCGCGGCCGGGTCCTCGGCGCCGTACGCGGCGAAGGCGGCCAGGGTGCCGGCCGCGCCGCCGAGCTGGGCGGGCAGTGTGCCGCGTACCGAGGTCACCCGGTCCCGGGCGTCCAGCACCAGTGACCGCCACCCGGCGGCCTTGAGCCCGAAGGTCGTCGGCACGGCGTGCTGGGTCAGGGTGCGGCCCGGCAGCACGGTGTCACGGTGTTCGGCGGACAGGCGGGCCAGGGCCCGCTGTACGCGGTCGAGATCGGCGAGGACCGGTCCCAGGGCGCGGTGGGCGACCAGCATCGCCGCCGTGTCCATGATGTCCTGGCTGGTCGCTCCCCGGTGCACGGCGGGGCCGTGCTCCGCGCCGACCGCCCGGGTCAGCTCCGCGACCAGCGGGATCACCGGATTCCCGCCGTCCCGGGCCTGCGCGGCGAGGGAAGCGAGGTCGAAGCGGTCCGGATCCGCCGCCCGGGTCACCGCGGCCGCCGACTCGGCCGGGGAGAGCCCCAGCGCGGCCTGCGCCCGGGTCAGCGCGGCCTCCGCGTCGAGCAGCGCCCGCAGGTACGCCGTGTCACCGGTCTCCGCGGCGGCCGGGGAACCGGCCCACCCGGGGCCGAGCAGACCGTCGCCGCGATCGGCCGATGTCACCGGAACTCCAGGAAGACCGTCTCGTCCTCGCCCTGAAGGCGGATGTCGAAACGGTACGTGCCCGCGCCCTCCTCCCCCGCGACCAGCGTGGCACGGCGCTCGCCGTCGAGCCGGGACAGCAGCGGGTCCGCCGTCAGCGCGGCCTCGTCGCCGGGCAGGTAGATCCGGGTGAACAGGTGCACCAGCAGACCCCGCGCGAAGACGCACACACTGAGATGGGGAGCGTTCCCGCCACGGGCTCCCGGGCGCAGCGTACGGGCGTACCAGTGGCCGTTCGCGTCGGTCTGGATCCGGCCGAAGCCGGTGAACTCCACGCCGTTGCGGCCCAGGTGGTCCCCGCTCGCCGGGTCCCGCCGCATCGAGCCGTCCACTGCCGGAAGAACGCCTTCGGGGTCCGGCCCCCACAGCTCCAGCAGCGCGTCGGGCAGGGGACGGCCCTCGCCGTCGTACACATACCCGTGCACGGTGACCGTGTCCGGGTGCCCGGCGGGCGCGATGTCCTCGCCGCCCCGGAAGGGCAGCGCGTAGCCGTAGAAGGGGCCCACGGTGTGCGAGGGGGTGGGCAGCACACGGTCCGGGTGGTCGGTGTCGATCCTCGTCATGGTGGTCAGCGCCCTTCTTCCATCCAGGTGGCCCGAGGCCCGTCCAGCACGATGTCCCAGTGGTAGCCGAGGGAGAACTCCGGCACCGACAGGCTGTGGTCGTAGGTGGCGACCAGCCGCTGCCGCGCCGCGTCGTCGGTCACGGACTGCAGGATCGGGTCGTACGGGAAGAGCGGGTCGCCCGGGAAGTACATCTGCGTCACCAGCCGCTGGGTGAACGCGGAGCCGAAGACGGAGAAGTGGATGTGGGCCGGGCGCCAGGCGTTGAGGTGGTTGCGCCACGGGTACGGGCCCGGCTGGATGCTGGTGAAGCGGTAGTGGCCGTCGTCGTCGGTGAGGGTGCGGCCCGCGCCGGTGAAGTTCGGGTCCAGCGGGGCGTCGTGCTGCTCGCGCCGATGGGCGTATCGTCCGGCCGAGTTGGCCTGCCAGATCTCCACCAGCTGGCCGCGCACCGGCCGGCCGTCCCGGTCCAGCAGCCGGCCGGAGACGGTGATGCGCTCGCCGAGGGGCTCACCGGTGTGCTGCCGGGTGAGGTCGTTGTCGGTCTCGGCGATGTCGCGCTCGCCGAAGGCGGGGGAGGAGAGCTCCACCAGTTCCGGGTCCTTCGCGACGTCGATGACGACCGGCGGCTGCTTCGGGTGGCGCAGCACCGAGGAACGGTAGGGGGCGTAGTCGCGGCGCGGGTGGTGCTCGACGGGAGCGCCGTCGGCGAGCCGCCGCCCGTACGCGGCGCGCTCGGCCGCGATCTCCTTGTCGATGTCGGCTTGCGTGAGTGTGTCGGTCATGACGGGCCCTCCCCGGGCGTGCGTCCGGCTCCGGTCTTGGCGGTGGTCTGCGGTGATCCCATTTAGTCAGTGCACTGAGTATTAACCGGAGATCAACCCCATGTCCAGTACTGTTCAGATGCCAACGACAATCAGTAGACCGATGGAAGAATGGGGAGCGCGCATGGCCGCCGTGGATCTCACCACTCATCCCGGGCATCTGGCCCGGCGGCTCCAGCAGGCGCACCACCTGCTGTGGAACACGATGGTCTCCGAGGAGGTCACCTCGCCGCAGTTCGCCGTACTCAACGCGCTCGTCGCCGAACCCGGCCTCGACCAGCGCACCGTGGGGGAGCGGGTGGGCCTGGACCGGTCCACCGTCGCCGAGGTGATCGCCCGGCTCATCCGGCGCGGACTGCTGGACAAGGTCCGCGATCCGCGGGACGGCCGCCGCTTCCAGCTGCGCCTCACCGACGACGGGACGCGCACCCACCGTGGGCTGACGGTGCGCACCGCGCGGATGAACCAGGTCTTCCTGGCCCCGCTCGACGCCGGTGAGCGGGCGGTCCTCACCGAGCTGATGCGGCGGGTCGCGGACGCGGCCGAGAGCCTGCGTGATCCCGCGCCGCACCTGACCGCCCCGCACTGACCGGACCGCCTCAGGGTGCCTTCGCGTACACGACCCATACCTGGCCGCGTGCGAAGTTCACCGGCTCGCCGGAGTCGGTGGTGAATGAGGTGCCGTCCTCGGCCGCCGTCCGCTTCCAGTTCACCTCCCAGGCGCGTCCGTCGCGCAGCACGGTGGCCTCCCCGGAGCCCACCGTCTCGGTGTACGGGGTGGTGTTGCCGAGGAAGTCGCGGAAGCCGGACGGGCGCACGGTCACGTACTGCACGACGACCGTCGCGGGCGCCAGCCGTTCGCCCTCCGCGGTGAGCGCCGGGGAGCCGTCCATCGACACCAGCCAGCGGTCCTGGGCGCCGGACCAGGTGAAGGTGAAGCGGGCCGCCGGGTAGCGCACGGTGAGGTCGTTTCGCGGCTCGCCGTCCGCGGGGGCCGGGCCGAAGCGGAAACCGGTGGTCAGAGCCGCCTCGCCGGGCGGCTCGTCCATGAGTTGCCCCGGGCGCAGATACAGGTTGTGCGGCGCGGCGCGGCTGGGGTCCCGGGTGTAGGCGTTGGGCTCCGACTCGGGTGTCACCGCCTCCAGCGGCGCCTGCTCGATCAGGGGCTTGAGCTTGCTCTGCGCCCCGGAGTAGGCCAGCAGCGGCCGGTCGAACTGGCGCAGCAGCTCCAGATCCGACTCCCGGGCACTGCGCACCGGCCCCACGGACTCCGGCAGCCCGGTGGCGTACACGGCGATCAGTCTGCTGCTGCCGCCCTCGACCTGTTCGGTGTACACCACGTCCGCGGCGTCCAGACCGGTCTGGGGCCGGGCGGCCGGGGCGTTGTCGATCTTCACGGTGAGTACCGGCGGGCCGTCGCCGGGCCGGGCCGGCGACTCGCCGGCCGTACCCCGCCCGTCGTCGCGCGGACCGTCCGATGTCGTGCAGCCCGCGGCCAGGCCGACCGTCAGCACGACGGTGAGCGCTATCCCCGCCGCCCTGCCACGCCGTCGGCGCGCTCCTCGTTCCGTGCCCACCGTCGTCACCGCGCCCGCCTCAGATCATCCGTACTCTCGATTGTGCGCTTTTCCGATGGTCTCTGGCCAGCGCGGGTCGGAGCCGCTCCCGCGCGGCGGCGTCCGCCGATCGGCCCAGCGCCCCGGGGTTCGGTGTGCGGCCCCTCGGGTACCCGGTCGCCCACCGCACGAGCGACACACCGGTACGACGGAGGGAGCGGGCGGCAATGAGGGCACTGACCTGGCAGGGAAAGCGGGACGTACGGGTGGAGACCGTGCCCGACCCCCGTATCGAGGAGCCGACGGACGCGATCATCCGCGTCACCTCCAGCGGACTGTGCGGATCCGATCTGCATCTGTACGAGGTGCTCACCCCGTTCATGACACCGGGCGACATCCTCGGCCACGAGCCGATGGGGATCGTGGAGGAGGTCGGCGCGGCGGTGCCGGACCTCCAGGCCGGCGACCGGGTCGTGGTGCCCTTCCAGATCGCCTGCGGCAACTGCTGGATGTGCCTCACCGGACTGCCCACCCAGTGCGAGACCACCCAGGTCAGCGCCGAGGGCATGGGCGCGGCGCTGTTCGGCTACACCAGGCTGTACGGCGCGGTGCCGGGCGCCCAGGCCGAGTACCTGCGTGTCCCGCAGGCCCAGTACGGCCCGATCAAGGTCCCCGAGGGGCCCGCCGACGAGCGGTTCCTCTACCTCTCCGACGTGCTGCCCACCGCCTGGCAGGCGGTCGCCTACGCCGGAGTCCCCAAGGGCGGTAGCGTCGCCGTGCTCGGGCTCGGCCCCATCGGCGACATGGCCTGCCGGGTCGCGCAGGTCCAGGGCGCCGAGCGAAGCGAGATGGGGGTCCCCCCGGCCGGAGGCTGGGGGAGGGTGTTCGGCGTGGACCTCGTCCCCGAACGGCTGCGCCGGGCGAGGGAACGCGGCGTCGAGACCTTCGACCTGCGCTCCTTCGACGACGAGAAGGAACTCGTCACCGCCATCCGCGACCAGACCGACGGCCGCGGCCCCGACGCCGTGATCGACGCCGTCGGCACCGAGGCGCACGGCAGCGCGGCGGCCCGCATGGTGCAGAACGCCTCCGCGCTGCTGCCCCGCAAGCTGAGCGGCCCGATGGCGGAGCGCTTCAGCGTCGACCGGCTGGCCGCCCTGCACACCGCCATCGAACTGGTGCGCCGCGGCGGCACCATCTCGATCAGCGGCGTCTACGGCGGCATGGCCGACCCGCTGCCCCTGCTCACCCTGTTCGACAAGCAGGTCCAGATGCGCATGGGCCAGGCGAACGTCCGCCGCTGGAGCGACGAGATCATCCCCTACCTCACCGACGAGGACCCGCTGGGCGTCGACGACTTCGCCACCCACCGCATGCCGCTCAGCGAGGCGCCGCACGCCTACGACATGTTCCAGAAGAAGCAGGACGGCGCGGTCAAGGTGGTGCTGCGGCCCTGACCCGGAGGGCTCGCCGGGACTCCGGGCGGGCCCCGGCTCAGGGGCCGCCGAGAATCTCGGCCAGGTCGTAGCGGACCGGCTCCTCCAACTGCGCGTAGGTGCAGCTCTCGGCAGTCCGGTCCGGGCGCCAGCGGCGGAAACGGGCGGTGTGCCGGAAACGCCGCCCGTTCTCCATGTGGTCGTAGGCCACCTCGGCCACCAGCTCCGGCCTCAGCGGCGTCCAGGACAGGTCCTTCTTGCCCGACCAGCGGCTCGGCGCGCCCGGCAGCCGCGCCGTCTCGTGCGCCGCCTCCTCGGCCCACGCCGCCCACGGATGGCCCGACACGTCGTCCATCCGCAGCGGGGCCAGCTCCTCGACCAGCTCCGCGCGCCGCTTCATCGAGAACGCCGCGGACACGCCCACGTGCTGGAGGGTGCCGCCCTCGTCGTACAGGCCCAGCAGCAGCGAGCCCACCACCGGGCCGCTCTTGTGCAACCGGTACCCGGCCACCACCACATCGGCCGTGCGCTCGTGCTTGATCTTGAACATGGCCCGCTCGTCCGGCCGGTAGCGCAGATTCAGCGGCTTGGCGATCACCCCGTCGAGACCTGCCCCCTCGTACTGCTCGAACCACCCCCGCGCCACCTCGACGTCCCGCGTCGCCGGGGCCACATGCACCGGAGGGGTGACTCCCTCCAGCGCCCGGACCAGCAGCTCCCGCCGGTCGGACAGCGGGACGTCCAGCAGCGACTCGTCCTCCAGCGCCAGCACGTCGAAGGCGACGAACGACGCGGGGGTCCGCTCGGCGAGCATCCGCACCCGGGAGTCCGCCGGATGGATCCGCTCGCTGAGCGCGTCGAAGTCGAGATGCCCCTCCCGCGCGACGACGATCTCCCCGTCCAGCACGCACCGCCGCGGCAGCCGCTCCCGCACCGCCGCCACCAACTCGGGGAAGTACCTGGTCAGCGGCTTGCCGGTACGGCTGCCCAGCTCCACCTCGTCCCCGTCACGGAACACGATCGCCCGGAAACCGTCCCACTTCGCCTCGTACTGCATGTCCGGCGGGATCCTCGCCACCGACTTGGCGAGCATCGGCTTCACGGGCGGCATGACGGGCAGCTCCATGCCTCCGATTCTGCGCGCACACGCCCGGTGCCGCCCGGTGTGCGCGGCAGGTGCGCGCCCCCTACCGTGGCTCGCATGGGTGACGCGGTGGAACTGGAAGTGGCCGGCCGGACCGTACGCCTGTCCAGCCCGGACAAGGTCTTCTTCCCGGAGCACGGCTACACCAAGCTCGACGTCGCCCGCTACTACCAGGCGGTCGCCCCCGGCATCCTGCGCGCCCTGCGCGAGCGGCCCACCACCCTGCAGCGCTACCCGGACGGCGTCACCGGCGAGTGGTTCTACCAGAAGCGGGCGCCCAAGAGCATGCCCGACTGGATCCCCACCGCGCACATCACCTTCCCCAGCGGCCGCAGCGCCGACGAGATGTGCCCCACCGAGGAGGCGGCCGTCGTCTGGGCCGCCCAGTACGGCACGCTGGTCTTCCACCCCTGGCCGGTGCGCCGCGCCGATGTCGAGCACCCCGACGAACTGCGCCTCGACCTCGATCCCCAGCCCGGCACCGACTACGACGACGCCGTCCACGCCGCCCACGAACTACGGGCCGTACTGGATGAGTTCGGCGGGCTACGCGGCTGGCCCAAGACCTCCGGCGGGCGCGGCCTGCACATCTTCGTGCCGATCGAGCCCCGCTGGACCTTCACCCAGGTCCGCCGTGCCGCCATCGCCGTGGGACGGGAGCTGGAACGCCGGATGCCCCGGCGGGTGACCACCAAGTGGTGGAAGGAGGAGCGCGGCGAGCGCATCTTCGTCGACTACAACCAGACGGCCCGCGACCGCACCATCGCCTCCGCCTACTCCGTACGCCCCCGCCCGCACGCGCCCGTCTCGGCGCCCTTGCGCTGGGAGGAGGTGGGCGCCGCGCGTCCGCGGGACTTCGACCTCACGACCATGCCCGCGCGCTTCGCCGAACTCGGCGACGTGCACGCGGACATGGACGATCACGCGTTCTCGCTGGAGTCCCTGCTCGAACTCGCCCGCCGCGACGAGCACGACCACGGCCTGGGCGATCTGCCGTACCCGCCCGAGTATCCGAAGATGCCGGGAGAGCCCAGCCGGGTGCAGCCGAGCCGGGCCAGGAAGCCGGAACCCCCGGCTTCCTGACCCGGTGCGTCACCCGGAGCGGCGCGGGACTACAGGTCCTTGATCCGGACGTCCCGGTAGGAGACGACGTCCGACGTGCCGTGCACCTGCAGTCCGATGTAGCCGGAGGCGAACCGCCGCCCGTCCGTGCCCGGATCGTCCGAGCGCGGCGGGGTGAAGTCCTGGCCGCCGGTGTTGTCGAACTCATTGATCAGTACACCGTTGCGGTAGACCGAGTAGTGCTGGTCCACCACGCGGATCTCGTAGTCGTTCCAGGTGCCCTTCTGTGTCACGCCCGCGCCGGCCAGGCCCACCCGGTCGAAGCCGTAGACCGAGCCCGTCTTGTACATGTCACCGCTGGGCGAGTCGAACACCTGCACCTCGTGTCCGTACTTGATGGCGGCCCACTCCGGCCGCGGCTCCTCCGGATGGTCGTGGATCTGCGGGAACCGCACGAACACACCGGAGTTGGCGTTGCCGGTGTCCGGCGCGTCGTCACGCCACTGGAGCTTCAGCGAGAAGTCGCCGTACGTGCGCTCGGGGAACCAGAGCATGCCGAGCCCGCCCCGGGTGGTGCCGGAGGTGATCGACCCGTCCGGGTTCAGCGCGAACGAACCGCCGCCCACATGCTGCCACTTGGCGAACGACTCCGGCGTGCCGTCCAGGATGGTGCGGTAGCCGTCGGTCTGTCCCGGCGTGCCGACACCGGACTGCTTGGCCGCCTGGTTGATCGCCTTCCGCTCCCGCTGGTCGATGACCCCTTCGTCCTTGAGCCGGTCCAGGACGCTCTTCACGTGCTTCAGGAACAGCGCCTGTGAGGTCCACTGCTTCTCGTCCTCGATCAGCTCGCCGATCCGGCACCGGTTGTTGGTGACCCGGTTCGGCACACCGGAGTCGACCGTGCCGACGATCACCGTCAACCGCTCGTCGTACTCGGGGCAGTTGGGTGCGGGCACCCCGCCGTCGGCCACGACCGTGAAGCTCACCGTGAGCGGCGCGGAGGTGTTGCCGGCCCGGTCGCTCGCCCGGTAGGCCACGGTGTGCCGGCCCGCCCGGTCGACGACCACGGGCGCGGTGTACGCCAGATACGGGCCGCCGTCGAGTGAGTACTCGATCCCGGCGACCCCGGAACCGCCGTGCCCGTCGTCGGCACTGACCGTCACCGTGGCGTCACCGACGTACGCGCCGTCGGAGTTCCTGACACCCCCGAGACTCACGCCGGTCGCCGGCGGGGTGGTGTCCTGCGGGGGAGCGGCGACGACCGTGAACGCCACGCTCCTGACCGCCGCCGTGTTGCCCGCCTTGTCGGTGGCGCGGTAGCGCACGGTGTGCGTACCCACCTGGTGGACCATCACCGGGCCGGTGTACGCGGTCCAGGCGCCGTCGGCCCCGAGTGCGTACTCGATGGTGTTGACGCCGGATCCGGTGTCCGACGCGGTGACGGTGACCGTCGCCATGTCGATGTAGTCGCCGGCGTCGTTCCGCTCGCCGTCCACCGTCGCCGAGGTCTCCGGGGCCGTGGTGTCGTCCGTCGGTGGCGCGACGACCGTGAACTGCGCGCTCCGCTCGGCCGAGACGTTGCCCGCCCGGTCCAGCGCGCGGTAGCGCACCGTGTGGGTGCCGACCTGGTCGACGACGACCGGGGCGGTGTACGGCTGCCAGGCGCCGTCGGCGCCCACGGCGTACTCGATCCGGTCCACGCCGGAACCCTCGTCGGTGGCCTCGACGCTCACGCTCGCCGAACCGACGTACTCACCCCGGTCGTTCTGCGAGCCGGTCACCTTCGCCGTGGCCTCGGGCGCGGTGGTGTCCTCACCACTGCCCTCGGTCACCGTCAGGATGCCCTGCATCTCGCTGTGGCCGGGGATGGTGCAGTGGTAGAAGTACCGGCCCGGGGTGAGGACCACCTCCGCGGTGTGCCGGCCGCCCTGGGCATCGCCCGGATTGGCCAGGATGTTCAGCTGGACGTCGTTGTTGAACTCCGGGTCGGAGGTCACGAACGTCAGCGTGTGCGGCATGCCGGTGGTGTTGCCGGTCGCCGCGCTGTTCTCGAAGACGATCGTCACCGGACCGGCCTCCGCGGTCGTCGGCGCCGACGTGTACTGCGTGATGCTGTCACCGGCGGTCCAGGTGAGGACCTGCTCGGCCGCCTCGGCGGCCGGGGATCCGGATCCGCCGGCCGCCGACGTCGTCGTCTGCAGACCGAGCGTCATCAGCAGGGCGGCCAGCAGGCCGGCCCACACTCTTCGTTGCCGTGTCACTGGTTTCATCCGGCCTTCCTCGCCAACTGGTCGGCGGCCGGGGTCGGGCCGCCGCCCGTGTAGGTGACCCGCCACAGCGCGGACTTGGTGTCGGAGGTGAAGAAGCCCCGGCCGTAGTCGAGGACGTACAGCGCGCCGTCCGGGCCGAACTTCCAGTCCATCAGGTTCTTGATGCCGTCGTTGCCGATCGGCACGATCTTCTTCAGGGACTCCGAGTGCACCGGAAGACCGCCGTCGCCCTGCGTCCTCGGGTCCATCAGCACCGCGTTGCGCGGCTGGTCGGCGTCGTAGAAGTCACCGACGAACCACTTGCCGTCCCAGTACGCCGGCCACGCGACCTCACTGGCGCCGGCGGCGTCGTACCGGTAGACCGGGCCGTTCATCGCGGCCTGGCCGCCGCCCTTCAGCCAGGGCAGCCGGTAGGTGGCCTGGTCCTGCACGTACGACGGAACGCCGTTCGCGTCGCGCGGGTAGTCCGGAGCGCCGCCCTGCGGCGAGTACCAGATGTTGTTGGGGGTCACCGGCGGCAGATTGACCAGACCGTCGTTGTTCGGCGACTCGTTCTTCGGGGCGTCGCAGTCGTACCAGCCCAGCGGCTCGGACGGGTCGGGCAGGTTGCGGTCGCGGTAGGGCTGGTTGTTGCCCATGCAGTACGGCCAGCCGCGGTTGGACGCCTCGGTGATGACGGCGAAGGTGTCGTACTTCGCCGGACCCCAGGTGGTCGACGGGGAACCGGCGTCCGGGCCGACCCAGCCCGCGTAGAGCACGTCGGTCTTCCTGTCGACGGAGATGCGCGCGGGGTTGCGCACCCCCATCACATAGATCTCGCCGCGTGTCTTCCCGCCGCCCTCGGCGGTCTCCTCGCCGGTGAACAGGTTGCCCTCCGGGAGGGTGTACGTGCCGTCCGGCTCCGGGTGGATGCGCAGGATCTTGCCGTTGAGGTTGTTGGTGTTGCCCGCGGTGCGGCGCGCGTCCGCGAAGGACACGCCCTTGAAGTTGGGCTCCGGGTTGTTGCCCGAGTAACCACCGGTGAAGCCACTGGAGTTGGTGTCACCGGTCGCGATGTACAGGTTGCCCTTGGAGTCCCAGGCCATCCCGCCGCCCGCATGACAGCAGCTGTGGATCTGCACCGGCCACTTCAGCAGCACCTTCTCGCTGCCCAGGTCCAGCTTGTTCGTGGCATGGTCGAGCGTGAACCGGGAGACCCGCCGCTCGCCCATGTGCGTGTCCCGGTTGATCCCGGAGTGCGGTGTGTAGTGCAGGTACACCCACCCGTTCCGCTCGAACCCCGGGTCCAGTTCGATGCCGAGCAGGCCTTCCTCCACCTTCCGCAGCTCGTCACCGCCGCCCTTGTTGCCGAAGACGGTGAGCGCCCCGGCGAGGGTGACCTTCTTGGTCTTCGGGTCGTAGACGTGGATCTCGCCCCTGCCCTTGCCGATGTCCGGGTCGTTCCAGTCGGTGACGACGGGCTGCGAGGAGTCCGCGCCGCCCCGGCCGATGTAGAACACACGGCTGTCGGGCGCGGTGACCAGGCCGTGCGGCTCGCCGATCTGGTCGTTCTGCCCCGGCTGGTTGGGCTGGGTGAGCCGCTCCGCCTTGTAGTTCCCGGTGATGGTGGCCTTGCAGTCGGCCTGTGCGAGACGGTTGGTCCACAGCAGGGCGCCGCGCAGATGGTCGCGGAAGTCGGTCTCGTCGTACGACGACACCGTGCCGCCCATTCCGGTGTAGAAGGACCGGCCACCGTCGTAGTCGCGGCACCAGCTGACCGGGTGGTCCCAGCCGTTGGCGCCCGCGCCGGGCGTGTACGTCGATTCCCGCACCCGGGCGACGGTGTGTACCTCGCCGGAGGGGTTCTTCACCCAGTTCAGCCACTTGTCGGGCCGCTTCCACTGCATGGGCAGGCTCTTGGCCGCCGGATGCGTCCGGTCGCCGACCTCGACGGTCGCCCGCTGCACCGTGTCCGGACCGGACGCGGCCGGACGGGCGCCGATCAGACCGGTGAACCAGTCCGAGTACGGCTCCGCGCGCGCCGCGTCGTGCAGACCGACGAAACCGCCGCCGGCCTCCATGTACGCCTCCAGGCCCGCCTCCTGCTCCGGGTCGAGGACATCCCCGCCGCCGGTCAGGAACACGATGGTGTTGAAGCGGCCCAGCCTCTTGGCGTTGGTGAAGACCGAGGCGTTGTCGGTGGCGGTCACCGTGAACCGCTGTTCCTCCGGGCCGGAGAGACCGATCCGCTCGATCGCCGCGATCCCCGCGTTCACCAGCGGTGACTCGTCACCGCCGGCCGCCGAACCGTAGAACAGCAGCACCCGTACGTTCGCGCCGCCCGGGGGCGACTTGATGGACATCGTTGTCAGGGACGGATCCGGGGCCGGCCGCGCGCTGGCGGCGGGACCCGACAGCAGTCCGGCGGTCACGACGCCGGCGGTCACGGCGGCCGCCCAGAGGCGTCGTCCCGTTCTCGTCCTTCGTGCGCTCGTGACGCGTGACGTGCTCAATCCTCGTAAGCGCATGGGTTCGTGATGCGATGTGGACCGCACGTGGCCACCCACCCCTCCTCGGTCGCAGCAACAGCGTCAAGGAAGCTAGACCCCTTTGCGTCAGACGCCAATACCTATCGCGGCAATGAATCAAACTTTGTCCCGAGCGTGGATAAACGGCGGCCGGGCCGCTACGGTTTCACAGGTTCATGACAGCCAGCCTGGGAGTTCGGCATGGACAGACGTGGTTTCAACCGACGGGTACTGCTGGGCGGCGCGGCCGTCGCCACCTCGTTGTCCGTCGCACCCGAGGCCGTGAGCGTGCCCGGGGCCGCGGGCACGGCCGCCCCGGCGAAGACCGCGCCCGCCGGGGGCGAGGTACGGCGCGTCAAGATGTACGCCGAACGGCTGGGCGGCGGACAGATGGGCTACGGCTTCGAGAAGGGCAAGGCGTCGGTCCCCGGACCGCTGATCGAGCTCAACGAGGGCGACACCCTGCACATCGAGTTCGAGAACACCATGGACGTACCTGCGAGCCTGCACGTCCACGGCCTGGACTACGAGATCTCCAGCGACGGCACCACACTGAACAAGAGCCACGTCGAGCCCGGCGGCACCCGCACCTACACCTGGCGCACCCACGCGCCCGGCCGCCGCTCCGACGGCACCTGGCGGGCGGGCAGCGCGGGCTACTGGCACTACCACGACCATGTCGTCGGCACCGAGCACGGCACCGGCGGCATCCGCAACGGCCTGTACGGGCCGGTCGTCGTGCGCCGCAAGGGCGACGTCCTGCCCGACGCGACCCACACCATCGTCTTCAACGACATGTCGATCAACAACAGACCAGCCCACGCCGGCCCGAACTTCGAGGCCACCGTGGGTGACCGCGTCGAGATCGTCATGATCACCCACGGCGAGTACTACCACACGTTCCACCTGCACGGTCACCGCTGGGCCGACAACCGCACCGGCATGCTCACCGGGCCCGACGACCCCAGCCAGGTCATCGACAACAAGATCTGCGGCCCTGCCGACTCCTTCGGCTTCCAGATCATCGCGGGGGAGGGCGTCGGAGCGGGCGCCTGGATGTACCACTGCCATGTCCAGAGCCACTCCGACATGGGCATGGTCGGGCTGTTCCTGGTGAAGAAGCCGGACGGCACGATCCCCGGGTACGACCCGCACGAGCACGCCCACGATCCGGCCCCCGCGAAGAAGCCGGCGCACGAGCACTGATGTACCGGACGTGATCCGAGAGCGCTCTCCCACCCGGGCGCGCCGCGGCTATCCTTTCCCGCAGCCGCAGGTGAGGAGCGCCCAAGTGACCGAAACAGTGCCGCGCCCCACGCTGGAGGAGGTCGCCGCGCGAGCCGGGGTCTCCCGGGCCACGGTCTCCCGCGTGGTCAACGGATCCGACGGGGTGCGCGAACCCCTGGCCGAGCGGGTCCGACAGGCCGTGGAAGAACTCGGGTACGTGCCGAACCAGGCCGCCCGCAGCCTGGTGACCAGGCGGCACGACGCCATCGCCGTCATCGTCGCCGAACCGGAGACCCGGGTCTTCGCCGACCCCTTCTTCGCCCGGCAGCTGCGCGGGATCAGCAAGGAACTGACCGCGCACGACAACCAGCTCGTCCTCCTGCTCACCGAGGACCGCGACGACCACGTCCGCGTCGGCCGCTACCTCGCCGGCGGCCATGTCGACGGCGCGCTGGTCTTCTCACTCCACATCGACGACCCGCTGCCCGAACTGATCCAGCGCGCGGGACTGCCGACGGTGTTCGGCGGCCGGCCCGACTTCAACGGCGGCCGGGGCGGCGTGTCCTACGTCGACAGCGACAACCGGGGCGGCGCCCGCGACGCCGTACGCCATCTCATCGGCCTCGGCCGGAGCCGTATCGCCCACATCACGGGAGCCCTGGACCAGACCTCGGCGGTGGACCGGCTCGACGGCTACCGCGACGTCATGACCGACGTCGACCCCCGGCTGGTCGAAGAGGGCGACTTCACCCCCGCGAGCGGCGAGCGGGCGATGCGGGAACTCCTGGGGCGCCGCCCCGACCTGGACGCGGTGTTCGCCGGCAACGACCTCATGGCGGTGGGCGCCCTGCGGGTGCTGCGCGAGCACGGCCGGCGGGTGCCGGACGACGTGGCGGTCGTCGGCTTCGACGACATGCTGCCGATCGCGGAACAGACCGAACCGCCGCTCACCACGGTCCGTCAGGACATCGAGGAGATGGGCCGCCTGATGGCCCGCCTCCTGCTGCGCGACCTCGCGGGAGCGCCCGACGGGAACACGGGCGGCAACCCCGCCGGGGTGATCCTGCCGACCACCCTGATCCCCAGGGCCTCGGCCTGATCCCCCGGGCCTCGGCGGGAGCCCCTGGGCCTCGGCCGGAGCCCACGGTGCCCCGCCCGGGCACGGGGCCGGCGTCCGGACCTCTCACCTCGGGCCGGAGCCCCGGATGCCGCGCCTCGGGCCGGAGCTCCGGGTGCCGCGCCTCGGGCCGGAGCTCCGGGTGCCGGGGTGCGCGTTGGCCGGGCCGTGTTCGGGACGCGTCCGTTCGGGTGCTTCGGCGGTGAGGGCCGGTGGGTGGTGGGAGACTCGCAGAGCAGGTGACGGGAGCTCTTGGAGGAGGCACCATGCTCACCACCCGCTTTGTCGACGGAGCCCCGAACTGGATCGACGTCGGTACGTCCGACATGGAGGGCGCCCAGTCCTTCTACGGCGGCCTGTTCGGCTGGGAGTTCCGCTCGGCGGGGCCCGACGCAGGAGGGTACGGCTTCTTCGAGCTGGCCGGGCGGATCGTCGCCGGCGGCATGCGGACCACGCCCGAGCAGGGCCCGCCCGCCTGGACCGTCTACTTCCGGAGCCCCGACGCCGGCGCCACCGCGGAGGCCGCCCGGCAGGCCGGGGGCAGCGTGCCCATGCCGCCCATGGACGTGATGGATCAGGGAAGAGCGGCGATCCTCGCCGATCAGGCGGGCGTGCCCTTCGGTATCTGGGAACCCGCGCGGCGCAAGGGGATCGAGGCGGCCGGCGAGGTCGGCGCGCTGTGCTGGGCCGAGCTCTACACCCCGGACATCGCGCGGGCCGCCGCCTTCTACCACGCGGCCCTCGGCTGGGAGACCTCGGCGGTGACCTTCCCCGGCGGTGTCTACACCTCCGTCAACCCCGCCGGGACGGGCGAGGACGGGATGTTCGGCGGGATGGTCCCGCTGGCGGACGACCCCGTCGAGGCGGGCACCGGACAGCCCTACTGGCTGCCCTACATCGGGGTGGACGACACGGACGCCGTCGTCGACCGGGCCGTCGAGCTGGGCGGCACGGTGCGGATGCCCGCCACCTCCCTCGCCGGCGTCGGCCGGCTCGCCCGCCTGGAGGACCCGTACGGAGCGCGCTTCGCGGTCCTCAAAGGTGATCCGCGCCAGACGTGAGCACCGGCGCGCCGCCGTGCGCGGTGACGCGCCGGACGTCATCATCATGCGGTCGCGAACGGGCGGGCATGCCCCGGTGGACCCCGGCGCCGATCCGGCGTCGCCCCCCGCGTTGATGCGGCGTTGATCGAACGTTTTTCGCCGTCCGGCACGCTTCCCGCCATGCACACCGACACATTCACGTCGCCGGACCTCGCCTGGCAGGAGGAGGCGTTGTGCGCGCAGACGGGCGGAGACTTCTTCTTCCCCGAGCCCGGCAGTTCGGTTCGCGACGCCAAGCGCATCTGCGGTCTCTGCCCGATCCGCCCCAGCTGCCTCGAGTACGCCCTCGCCCACGACATGCGCTTCGGTGTCTGGGGCGGGATGTCGGAGAAGGAACGCCTGGAACTGCGGCGCGCCGGACGGTAGCCGCCGGCGCGTGCGGCCACCGGCCGGGAAGACCGGTTTGGCCGGCACCGGCCCCCTGGCCAGGACCGTTCCGCGGCCGGACGCGTCGCAGAGGCGGACGTACCGCCTCGCTCACGCGGTCTCGTGGGTCGGAGTCCGGTGGTGCGGCCCGGTGGCGGGCCTTCGTGTCGTGTTCCGGGGGTGCGGCCGTGGTGCGGGGGCGGACGTACCGCCTCGCTCACGCGGTCCCGTGGGTCGGAGTCCGGTGGTGCGGCCCGGTGGCGGGCCTTCGTGTCGTGTTCCGGGGGCGGGGCCGTGGCGCGGGGGCAGGCGTGCCGGGTCGCCGGAGCCTGGGCGGGGCCCGGAGACCCGGCCCCGCCCCGTCGGATCCGTTCCTCAGCCGGCGGCGCGGGCCGCCATCCGGGCCTTGCGGGCCGCCAGCTTCTCGTCGAACTTCGCGGCCTCCGCGTCCAGGCCGCCCAGGAACAGGCCCAGTTCCTCCTGCGCCTTGAGGCCGTCGGGGCTCAGCCCGTCCATCTCCATGATCTTCAGGTAGCGCAGCACCGGCTGCAGCACGTCGTCGTGGTGGATGCGCATGTTGTACACCTCACCGATGGCCATCTGCGCGGCCGCCCGCTCGAACCCGGGGATCCCGTGGCCGGGCATCCGGAAGTTCACCACGACATCGCGCACCGCCTGCATCGTGAGATCCGGGGCGAGTTCGAACGCCGCCTTCAGTAGGTTGCGGTAGAAGACCATGTGCAGGTTCTCGTCGGTCGCGATGCGGGCCAGCATGCGGTCGCAGACCGGGTCACCGGACTGGTGGCCGGTGTTGCGGTGCGAGATACGGGTCGCCAGCTCCTGGAAGGCGACGTAGGCGATCGAGTGGAGCATCGAGTGCCGGTTGTCCGACTCGAAGCCCTCGCTCATGTGCGACATGCGGAACTGCTCCAGCTTGTCCGGGTCCACCGCCCGCGAGGCGAGCAGGTAGTCCCGCATCACGATGCCGTGCCGGCCCTCCTCGGCCGTCCAGCGGTGCACCCAGGTGCCCCAGGCGCCCTCCCGGCCGAACAGCGTGGCGATCTCGTGGTGGTAGCTCGGGAGGTTGTCCTCGGTCAGCAGGTTGACCACCAGGGCGATCCTGCCGACCTCGGTGACCTTCGACTGCTCCTTGTCCCAGGCCTCGCCGTCCTCGAAGAAACCCGGGAAGTTGCGGCCGTCGCTCCACGGCACGTACTCGTGCGGCATCCAGTCCTTGGTGACCTTCAGATGCCGGTTGAGCTCCTTCTCGACCACTTCCTCCAGTGCGTACAACAGCCGGGCGTCGGTCCAGACCGAAGGGCTGCCCAGGTGGGGAGAAGTGAGCGACACGGGTGACTCCAGGGGGACGATGACATTCGGAGGTCCGGCGAGCGGTGCCGGAACCTACGGAATCGTAGGCTACGAAGCCGTAGGTTACGTAGCCGTAGGTTAAGACCGCCGTAAAGAGCGCTGATCAGCGGGGGTCCCCCAAAAGGGGGTGTGGCGCGGCGGATGCACCGGAGCCGCAGGTCGCCGCGCCGTACGGCACGCGGGGGGCGGTCAGGCGTACAGCTCCCGCAACCGTACCGAGAGGCACGTCACACACCCCTCGAGCTTCTCGAACTCGCCGATGTCCACGAGGACGGGCTCGTATCCGAGATCCGCGAACAGCTCCGCCGTCTTCGGCGCGCTCGCCGCCATCAGCAGCCTGTCCCCGCCGAGCAGCACGACGTGCGCCCCGGACTCCTCCGGCACCGGAAGGAGCCGCGGGAACAGGGACGGCGCGTCCACGGTCGGGATGTGGCCGACCACCGTGCCGTCCGGCAGCGCCGTGACCGCCGACTTCAGATGCAGCACCTTGGCCACCGGCACCGCCACCACCCGCGCCCCCAGCGGCTCGAACGCGGCCCGTAGCTGCCGGACGCCGGCCGCGTTGGTGCGCCCGCCGCGGCCCACGTACACCGTGTCGCCGATCTTCAGCACATCGCCGCCGTCCAGCGTGCCCGGCTCCCAGATCCAGTTCACGGAGCAGCCCAGCGACGCGACGGCCTGCTCGACCCCGGGTGTCTCCGCCCGCCGGGACTCGGCACCGGAGCGGGCGATCAGCGCCACGTTCCGGAACATCACCACCGTGTCCTCCACGAACACGGAGTCCGGGCAGTCGTCGGCCGGGTCCACCTCGATCGTCTCCCAGCCGTGGGTACGCAGCGTCTCCGTGTACGCCTCCCACTGCTCCACCGCGCGGTCGACGTCGACGCCCTCCCGTTCGATGTGCGTCACCAGCCCTTCGGCCAGACGGGGGGAGGGGCGGCGGACGAGGGCCTTCTTGCTGGGCACGGGAGCGCCTTTCGGACGGGACGGGCATGGCTCAGCCGGGTCCGGGGAGCCCGTGCGGCGGCCGGCCTCCCACGGGCGTCGGCGCTGCCATCATGCAGGGCGGATCCGGCCCGGGCCACCCCCGCCGACGACGACACGTACCGCCGGTAAGGCCGGCGCCGCCCGGCCCGCCGCCGCGGCTCCGGCCATCGTCCTGCCGTCTGCCGTCTGCCGTCTGCCGTCTGCCGTCTGCCGTCCGGGCGGGGCCGTCGAGCGTCGGGCCGGCCGGTGACCCCGCGAAACCGGGGCTCCGCCCCGGACCCCACTCCTCAAACGCCGGAGGGGCTGGATGTACGCCGACGCTACGAGGGATCCCCGACAGCCTCCGCCGTGGTCTGTCTCAGCCCTCCCTCCTCCATCAGCAGCCATCGGGTGATGCCGATCGACGCCAGGAACGGCAGATCGTGACTGGCCACGATCAGGGCTCCCTCGTACGACTCCAGCGCCGTGGTGAGCTGCCGGACGCTCGCCATGTCGAGGTTGTTGGTCGGCTCGTCCAGCATCAGCAGTTGCGGTGCGGGCTCCGCCAGCATCAGCGCGGCCAGCGCCGCGCGGAACCGCTCGCCGCCGGAGAGCGTGTCCGCCTTCTGGTCGGCGCGGGCGCCCCGGAACAGGAAGCGGGCCAGGCGGGCCCGGATCCGGTTGTTGGTGGCGCCCGGGGCGAACCGGGCCACGTTCTCGGCGACGGTCAGTTCCGCGTCGAGGACGTCGAGCCGCTGCGGCAGGAACCGCAGGGGCACATGGGCCCGAGCCTCACCGGAGACCGGCTCCAGCTCCCCGGCCATCGTGCGCAACAGGGTCGTCTTGCCCGCCCCGTTGCGTCCGATCAGCGCCACCCGCTCCGGGCCGCGCAGATCGAGACCGCCGTCCACCCGGGCGCCGTACGCCAGTCCCAGATCCCGGAGGGTGAGCACGTCGCGCCCCGGCGGTACGGCCGTGTACGGCAGATCGACGCGGATCTCGTCGTCGTCCCGTACGGCCTCCGCCGCGTCGTCGAGGCGCTCCCTGGCCTCGGCGACCTTCTCCTCGTGCATGATGCGGTGCTTGCCCGCGGACACCTGCGCCGCGCGCTTGCGCGCCCCCATGACGATCTTCGGCTCGCGCTTCTGCTCGAACATCTTCTGCCCGTACCGCTTGCGACGTGCCAACTTGACCTGGGCGTCCACGAGTTCGCGCTTCTGCTTGCGGAAGTCCGCCTCGGCGACGCGCACCATGCGTTCGGCGGCCTCCTGCTCGACGGCCAGAGCCTCCTCGTAGGCCGAGTAGTTGCCGCCGTACCAGGTGATCCCGCCGGAGCGCAGATCGGCGATCTGGTCGACCAGTTCCAGCAGTTCACGGTCGTGGCTGACCACGACCATGACGCCCGGCCAGTTCGCGACGGCCGCGTACAGCCGCCTGCGGGCGTACAGGTCGAGGTTGTTGGTGGGCTCGTCCAGCAGCAGTACGTCCGGGCGCCGCAGCAGCAGCGACGCCAGTCGCAGCAGTACCGACTCGCCGCCCGACACCTCGCCGACCGTGCGGTCGAGCCCGATGTGTCCGAGGCCCAGCTCGCCGAGCGTGGCCAGGGCACGTTCCTCGACGTCCCAGTCGTCGCCGACGGCCTCGAAGTGCTCCTCGGCCGCGTCGCCCGCCTCGATGGCGTGCAGCGCGGCCCGCCGGGCGGCGATGCCGAGTGCCTCGTCGACCCTGAGCGCGGTGTCGAGCGTGACGTTCTGCGGCAGGTACCCCACCTCCCCGGCGACCCGCACGGTGCCGTCGGCCGGGGTGAGCTCACCGGCGATCAGCTTCAACAGGGTGGATTTGCCCGACCCGTTGACACCGACGAGCCCGGTGCGTCCGGGGCCGAAGGCGGCATCGAGGCCGTCGAAGACGGCGGTGCCGTCGGGCCAGGTGAAGGCGAGGGAGGTACAGGTGAGGGAAGGTGACATACGGGCCTCCGCGGTTGCTCGGGGCGATCAGGGGCACACGCGTATCGAGACACCGCGGGACGACGACCGGCAGCCGGGAGGGAAACCGTGGGCGGAAGAAGAGCCCTGTTCCGAAGGGACCGCAAGGACGGCTCGCACAACGAGGTCGCACGCTGCGTACACACCTGACCGGTGTGACGCGGTGTCTCAGAACCTCAGACGAGCAACGTCCTTCTCCATTCGACGGCAACAGAACCGTTGCTCACGCTACGAACCGCCCCATCGGCTGTCAACGCAATTTACGGACCACGACCCCACCCCCCGAGGAGGCCACATGCCCAACGGCCCGCTCTCCCTGCCGGCCCGTCTCTGCCTGCTGGCCTGGGACACCGACCCGGGGCGGCTGGCCCCGCTGGTGCGGGCCGGTGCCCTCGCCGAGCTCGCCCGGCGCGGTCTGCTGACCGACGACGACGGCATCGTCACCCCGCGCGACCTGGACACCAGGACCGGCGCCCCGGTCCTGGACGGTCTCCTCGAGCTGGTCAGCGAGTCCTTCCCGCACCGCTGGCGCGGCTGGGTGACGCTGCACGCGCGGCACACCCTGGAGGCGGTCCGGGAGCAGCTGGTGGCCGAAGGCGTGCTGCGGGCCGAGAAACACCGGGTCCTCGGGGTTTTCCCGTCCGTCGACCACGTGCTGGCCGACACCGCCCGGGCGGACGCCCTGCGCCGGGAGGCCCGCCTGATCCTGGCCGGGTCCGCACCGGCCGAGAGCGTCACCGAGCCGACCGCGACCGCTCTCGCCCTCGTCACCGCGGCGGGTCTGCCGCCGGCGCGGGACGACTCCTTCCACGACCGCCGCGCCGCGGCCCCGACCCGCCGTGCCGGGGCGTCCACCCCCGCGGTCGACGCCGTCCTGGACGAACTGTGCGCGGCACTGGCCGACATGTCGCCGCTGCCCTCGCTGACCAGGGGCCGCTGACCCCTCGTCCGGGGCTGTCCCTGCCGCGTCCGGCGATTCCGACGCTTCTCGGGAAGTCCGGCGGATCATGCCGGGGGAGTGGGGTCCGGTACGCTCGTCCGCGGCGTTGTCGCCGGTGGTCGACGCTCCGCGTCGCCGCCTCCTCCTCCGCCCTTGCATCTGAACGCATGGGACCCCACCCGGCCGGATACCGTCGGTTGCCTGCGGCCCCACCCGCCGGACACCCCTGGTCGATCCGCCGGACACCCCTGGTCGATGCGGGCCCGCACGTTCCTGTCGGAATCTCGCGGGCCAGGACGCCTGCCCGGATGGTTGAGTGGCGGGTATGACGAACTCCGCCGCAGAGCGCCGTGACCGCGCCCTCGCCTTCCGCTCCCTGCACGTCCCGGGGCGCCCGCTGATCCTGCCCAACGCCTGGGACATCGCCAGTGCCCGTCTGGTCCAGGACGCGGGTGCCGGCGCCGTGGCCACCAGTAGCGCCGGGGTCGCCTGGGCCCTCGGGGCGGCGGACGGGGACCAACTGGACCGCGAGCGGGCCCTGCGCGTCGTCGCGGAGATCGCCGGGGCCGTCCGCGTGCCCACCACCGCCGACATCGAGAGCGGCTATGCCAAGGACCCGGCGGGAGTCGGTGACACCGTGCGCGCCGTGCTCGCGGCGGGCGCGGTCGGGGTGAACATCGAGGACACCCTGCACGGCACCGGCCCGGACACCCTGCGTCCGGCCGGCGAGCAGGCCGAACGCATCGCCGCCGCCCGTGCGGCCGCCGACGCGACCGGCGTGCCGCTGTTCGTCAACGCCCGAATCGACACCTTCCTGCGCGGCGCCGGGGGACTGGACGAGACCGTGGAGCGCGCCGACGCCTACCTCGCCGCGGGCGCCGACGGGATCTTCGTCCCCGGGACCGTCGACCCGGGGACCGTGCGGGAGCTCGCCGGCCGGATCCACGCGCCGCTGAACGTGCTGGCCGGTCCCGGCGCCCCGCCGACCGGGGAACTGGCCGCGCTGGGGGTGGCCCGGATCAGCGTCGGTTCCGGCCTCGCCCGGGCCGCGTACGCCCTGGTCCAGCGCGCGGCGCGAGAGCTGCTCGACACCGGGACGTACCAGGCACAGGCCGGCGGACTGGCGTCCACGACGCTCAACACCCTGATGCACGAGGGCCCGTGACGCCGCCCTGCCCTCAGGCGTCGCGCATCAGCTCCGCGAGGCGGTGGTCGAGATCGAGCCGGAGGTGTTCCAGTCCGGCCGGCACCAACTCGCCCGTGGCGTCCAGGAACCGGCGGACCTCGCCCGAGCGGACATGCACGACAGCGGTCCCCTCGGGGGCGTGGAACTCCAGCACGGTGCGGTCGTAGCCGTACGGACGGACCCGTACGTCGCCATGACCCTCGGGCCCTTCCAGGCCCGCGGCGAGGAGCTCCCGCGCGAAGGTCCAGCAGACCTCGACGCCCTCGAGGGTGGCGGGCGCCGGAAAGGTCATGCGGACGGCGAACGGGTCGTCACGGTCGTAGTGCAACGTGGCGGGGATGTTCGGCATCCGCGGCGCGGCGGCGACCAGACGGGCCTCTACGGGCTGCTCAATGACGGTGGACAACGCCTTGCTCCCTCGTGACGGCTGGACGGGCTTCCGGGCGGATCGGGTCGGCTACCGGAAGAGACGACGGAAGCAGCCAATCCGTGCACACGAACTGCGAGTGACCTCTGTCACCGCGTTCATGCACTCGGGTGACACGGCTCTCCCCGCTCGCCCCTCGGGGCGAACGCTCCGGCGGAAGGCCCTCTGGACGGCATCCCGGCGGTGGACTAGCTTCGCCCGCCATGAGGCGCTCGGGGAGCACGCGACGGACGAGGCGGACGACTCCGACGACACGGACGGGGCGGATGCGGCGGCGGATGACCGCGGTGGCCGTGTGCGCGGCGGCCCTGGCCGCGTGGACGGCCGTACCCGCACAGGCGCACGGCCCGGACCGGCAGACGTCACCGCGGTGGTCGGTCAAGGACACCGGCACCCCGGAGGTCAGGTTCCGCGGCCTGGCCGCCGTCAGCCGCGGCACCGCCTGGGTGGCCGGAACCCGGGGCACCGTCCTGCGCACCACCGACGGCGGCCGGAGCTGGCGGAACGTCTCGCCGCCGGGCGCGGGGGAATTGCAGTTCCGGGACATCGAGGCGTTCGACGCGCGGCGGGCCGTGGTGCTGGCCATCGGCGAGGGTGAGGCGTCCCGGGTGTACCGCACGGACGACGGCGGAACGACCTGGACGGAGTCCTTCCGCAACACCGACGCCCGCGCCTTCTACGACTGCCTCACCTTCTTCGACCACCGCCACGGCCTCGCGATGAGCGACCCGGTGGACGGGAAGTTCCGCATCCTGTCGACCCGCGACGGCGGCCGTTCGTGGACGGTGCTGCCCGACGAGGGGATGCCGGCCGCGCTGGAGGGCGAGGCCGGGTTCGCGGCGAGCGGCCAGTGCCTGGTGTCCTCCGGACCGAAGGACGTCTGGCTGGCCACCGGAGGAGCGGCACGCGCGCGGGTGCTGCACTCCGCCGACCGCGGCCGCACCTGGACGGTCACCGGCACCTCGATCCCCGGCGGGGACCCGGCGCGCGGCGTCTTCGCCCTCGCCTTCCGCGACCGCGCCCACGGCCTCGCCGTCGGCGGTGACTTCCGCCCCGACCAGGTCTCGCCCGACGCCGCCGCGCGCACCGCGGACGGCGGCCGCACCTGGCGCCCGGCTGCGGCCCCGCCACCGGCCTACCGCTCGGGCGTCACCTGGCTCCCGCACAGCCGCACCGCCGCCCTCGCGGTCGGCCCCACCGGAACCGACCTGACCACCGACGCCGGCCGCACCTGGCGGACCGTGGACAGCGGCTCGTTCGACACGGTCGACTGCACGCCCGACCACGGCTGCTGGGCGGCGGGGGAGAAGGGACGGGTGGCCCGTCTGGAGCACTGACGCGTGCGGGGTGCCCTGAACGCCGTCGGCGTGGGTACCCGTTCGTCGTACGCGAGAGGAAGTGAGCGGACATGCCACGCGGATCCAGCCCCAAGCGGGAGCGTCAGTACGAGCACATCAAGGAGGGCGCGGAGGACCGGGGCGAGAGCACCGAACGCGCCAAGGAGATCGCCGCCCGGACGGTGAACAAGGAGCGCGCCCGCTCCGGCGAGTCGAAGACGGCCAGCCGCACGTCGACGCAGGACATGTCGTCCGGCAGGCGCGGCGGGCAGCGTTCCGGCAAGGGCTCCCAGGGGCCCACCCGCGACCAGTTGTACGAAGAGGCCAAGAAGCGGAACGTCGAGGGCCGTTCGAACATGAACAAGAGCCAGCTCCAGCGCGCGCTCGGCAAGTGAGCCGCCGCCGCGCGCAGGCCCCCGGCCGGGGACCGCCTTCCGCGCGGAGCACCCCCGCCCCGTAGGCTCAGGGGCACCATGACGACCGTACCCACACCCGCCGGCTGGCCCGTGACCGAGGAAGAGGCCCGCGCGGTCCAGGACGGACTCCGCGCGCGGGTGGTGCTCGACGAACCGGGCCCGCCGCCCGGGTCGGGCCGGGTCACCGGCGTGGACGTGGCGTACGACGACGAACGGGACGTCGTCGCCGCCGCGGCCGTCGTCCTGGACGCGGCGACCCTGGACGTCGTCGCCGAGACCACGGCCGTCGGCCGGATCTCCTTCCCGTACGTCCCCGGACTGCTCGCCTTCCGCGAGATCCCCACCGTGCTCGCCGCCCTGGAAGCCCTGCCGTGCCCGCCCGGCCTGGTGATCTGCGACGGCTACGGCCTCGCCCACCCCCGCCGCTTCGGCCTGGCGAGCCACCTCGGCGTGCTCACCGGCCTGCCGACGATCGGTGTCGCCAAGAATCCCTTCACCTTCACCCACGCCGTACCCGGCACCTCGCGCGGCAGCACCTCCCCGCTGCTCGACGGCAGCGAGGAGGTCGGCCGTGCCCTGCGCACCAGGGACGCCGTCAAGCCGGTCTTCGTCTCGGTCGGCCACCGGGTGAGCCTGGACAACGCCTGCGCCCACACCCTCGCCCTGACCCCCGCCTACCGCCTCCCCGAGACCACCCGCAGGGCGGACACCCTGTGCCGCCGGGCACTCGCGGAGACCACCGCCCAGCCTTCCCAGGCCCCGGGATGATCTAATGACACGCCGATCAAGGGGAGGGGACCATTGTGAGGCGTGGGGGACGAAGAGCCATGGCGCTCGCCATCGCGGCGCTCGTACTGGTGGGCTGCGGCGAGCGCGGGAGACAGCCCGACAGCACGCCCACGAGCGCCGCCGCGGCACCGGCGGAGCCGTACAAGAGCGCGGAGGACGTGCCGGAGCGACTGGGCGCGGACGGCACCACCATCCAGGCGGGCGACCCGAAGGCGAAGACGGTCGTCCACCTGTACGAGGATCCGCGCTGTCCGTACTGCCGCGACTTCGAGGTCGACGGGGGAGGCTCCCTGGTCGATGAGGCGCTGCGCGGTCGTCAGGTGAGGGCCGAGTACACCCTCGCCTCCTTCCTGGACGACCGCGTCGGCGGCAGCGGTTCGAAGAAGGCGGTCAACGCGCTGCGTGCCGCGCTGGAGGAGGACAGGTTCGTGGAGTACCACCGGGTGCTCTACGCCAACCAGCCCGAGGAGACCGACGACGGCTACACCGACGACCGCCTGCTGGAACTGGCCTCCGAGGTCCCGGGGCTGCGCGGCCCGTCGTTCGACAAGGCCGTCAGGTCCATGAAGTACCGCGCTTTCGTCACCGCGTCGGAGAAGGCGTACGAGCGGGCCGGGGGAGCGGCGGAACCCGAGGGCCCCGGCACCCCGACGGTCGTCATCAACGGGAAGCGGATCCCGCCGGAATACAGCGGAACCCTGTACGACGGCGCGACCTTCGGCATGCTCCTGTTCAAGGTGATCCAGGACCCGGACGGCTGGTCGGACCACGTGTTCTGAGGGTGCGGCGGCCGGAGACGTACGGGGTACGCGTACACCTGTCCGGCCGCGCGGTCAGCGGGTCGCGGCGACGCGGAAGCGGAGGCCCGCCGTGCGCAGGCGGTCGATCAGCGCGTCACCCATCGCCACCGCCGTCGTGACCTGCCCCGCCGTCGGCGGGAGGTCGTCGAAGGCGAGGCAGAGGGCGCCCTCGGCCAGCATCTTCGCCGTCTCGTCGTAACCGGGGTCGCCGCCCGCCACCTCCGTGTACACCCGCTGTCCGCCGCCCTCGCCGACGAAGCGGACGGTGAACCAGCTCCGGGCGCGCCTCTCGGGGCCCGGTCCTTCGCCGGGCTTGAGCCGGTCGGAGAGCCGGCGCCGCAGCGGCGGCAGCTGGGCCGCCGTGACCAGCGCGCCCACGGCCGCCACCCCGCCCACCGCCACCGGGAGACGACGCACGGCGGCGTAGTGCCGATAGCGGAAGTCGGGGCCGTACCGGTCGAGCGCCTTCGCCGACCGGTGCACGATCTGCCCGTCGATCGTCGGCAGCGGCAGGGCCCAGGCACCGACCTCCGGCGCGTAGCGCGGCGCGCCCAGCGGGGCCGAGGTCCGGCGGTCCACCAGCCGCGGTTCGTGGTGTCCGCGCTCGCGGGCGGCCGCGCGGATCCGGCGGTGCGCGGCGAACTGGTTCAGCGCCGAGGCGAAGGTCCCGCCCGAGAAGACCGCGTCGGTGGTGACGAACCCGTCCACGGTCAGCGGCACCCCCTCCGGCAGGTGCCGCACGGTGAAGTACGCGCCCAGGTCGTGCGGTACCGAGTCGAAGCCGCAGGCGTGCACCAGCCGCGCCCCGGTCTCCCGCGCGCGTGCGTCGTGCCGGATGTACATCAGGTCCACGAACTCGGGCTCACCCGTGAGGTCGACATAGTCCGTCCCGGTGTCCGCACAGGCGGCGACCAGTTCCTCGCCGTACAGCGCGTACGGGCCCACGGTCGTGGCGACCACGCGGGCGTGCTCGGCAAGGGCGCGCAGCGAGGCCGGGTCGGACACGTCCGCCCGCAGCAGTCCGATCCCCGCGCCGCCGGGCAGCCGCTCCCGCAGCCGTTCCAGCTTCTCGGTGCTGCGGCCGGCGACGGCCCAGCGCAGCCCGGCGGGGGCATGGGCGGCGAGGTACTCCGCGGTCAGCGTCCCGACGAAGCCGGTCGCTCCGAAAAGCACGATGTCGTACGGACGGTCCGTCCTGTTCAGCCTGCTCATGACACCCCTTGATCGTGCAGCCGCGCCGCTGTCGGTGGCCGAGGCTAGCGTGAGGGATGCGGAGCCCGACGACGAGCCCCGGAGGAAAGCGATGACCGTGCCCTCGAACGCGGGACGGTTCGCGGCGCGAACCGGCGCACGCCGACGGGGCGCGCGGAGACACCGCCCCGTACAGTGGCTAAGCGCTTGCTCGCCCGGTCTTGTGCCGGGTGGAACGTGTTCTTAACATCACGGGTGTTACACCAGGAGTGTCACAGGCGATGGGGGCTCGATGACGAAGGCGCAGACGCCGCAGGGCGGTCCGCTCGCCGGCGTGCGGGTGGTCGAACTGGCCGGGATCGGGCCGGGCCCGTTCGCCGCCATGCTGCTGGCCGACCTGGGTGCCGATGTCGTCCGCGTGGACCGGCCGGGCGGCCCCGGCCTGGGCATCGACCCGGCCCGCGACATCACCCACCGCAACAAGCGCTCCGTGATCGTGGACCTGAAGGCACCCGAAGGACCCGCCCGCGTCCTGGACCTCGCCGAACGGGCCGACGTCCTCATCGAGGGCTACCGCCCCGGCGTCGCCGAGCGTCTCGGCGTCGGCCCCGCCGACTGCCACGCCCGCAACCCGCGCCTGGTCTACGGCCGGATGACCGGCTGGGGGCAGGAAGGCCCACTCGCCGACCGAGCGGGACACGACATCGCCTATATCGCCCTCACCGGCACCCTCGGCATGATCGGCGACCCGGACCGGCCCCCGGCCGTCCCGGCCAACCTGCTCGGTGACTACGCGGGCGGCTCCCTCTACCTCGTCGTCGGCGTCCTCGCCGCCCTGCACCACGCGCGCGCGACCGGCACGGGACAGATCGTCGACGCCGCCATCGTGGACGGCACCGCCCACCTCTCCGCGATGATCCACGGCATGCTCGCCGCCGGAGCCTGGCAGGACCGGCGCGGCGCCAACCTCCTCGACGGCGGCTGCCCCTACTACGGCACCTACCGCACCGCCGACGGCAGGCACATGGCGGTCGGTGCGCTCGAACCGCGGTTCTACGCGGAGTTCCTGCGCCTGCTCGGCCTCGACGACCTGACGGAGGCCCACGGGGACGTCACCTGCTGGCCGGAGCTGCGCGAGCGGGTCGCCGCCCGCTTCGAGGCCCGCACCCGTGACGAGTGGACGGCCGTCTTCGAGGGCAGCGACGCGTGCGTGGCGCCCGTGCTGTCCCTCCGCGAGGCCCCGCACCATCCGCACCTCGCCGCCCGCGGCACCTTCACCGATCACGGCGGCATCCGCCAGCCCGCCCCGGCCCCACGGTTCTCCGCGACCCCCGCCCGCATCCGCACCGGACCCGTCCGGCCCGGCGCCGACACCGACGACGTGGCCCGCGACTGGGACCTGCCCCGCCCCGCGGACCCGGCCCCCTCGAACTCCTCCGAGCCCTCGAACCCTCAGCGAAAGGCCTCCTCGTGAGCACCGAAGCGTACGTGTACGACGCGATCCGCACCCCGCGCGGGCGTGGCAAGGCCGACGGAGCCCTGCACGGCACCAAGCCCATCGACCTGGTGGTCGGGCTGATCCACGAGATCCGCGCCCGCTTCCCGGACCTCGACCCGGCTGCCGTGGACGACATCGTCCTCGGCGTGGTCGGTCCCGTCGGCGACCAGGGCTCCGACATCGCCCGTATCGCCGCCATCGCGGCCGGACTGCCGGACACCGTGGCCGGTGTGCAGGAGAACCGCTTCTGCGCCTCCGGTCTGGAGGCCGTCAACCTGGCCGCCGCCAAGGTCCGCTCCGGCTGGGAGGACCTGATCCTGGCCGGGGGAGTGGAGTCCATGTCCCGGGTGCCCATGGGCAGCGACGGCGGGGCCTGGTTCAACGACCCGATGACCAACCTCGCCGTCGACTTCGTGCCGCAGGGCATCGGCGCGGACCTGATCGCCACCATCGAGGGCTTCTCCCGGCGCGATGTCGACGAGTACGCGGCCCTGTCGCAGGAGCGGGCGGCCGCCGCCTGGAAGGAGAACCGCTTCGAGCGGTCGGTCGTCCCGGTGCGGGACCGCAGTGGCCTGGTCGTCCTCGACCGGGACGAGCACCCGCGCCCGGGTACCACCGCCGACTCGCTGGCCAGGCTGAAGCCGTCGTTCGCGGACATCGGTGAGCTGGGCGGGTTCGACGCCGTCGCGCTGCAGAAGTACCACTGGGTGGAGAGGATCGACCACGTCCACCACGCGGGCAACTCCTCCGGCATCGTCGACGGCGCCGCCCTGGTCGCCATCGGCTCCCGCGAGATCGGGGAACGCTACGGACTCACGCCCCGCGCACGGATCGTCTCCGCCGCCGTCTCCGGCTCCGAGCCCACCATCATGCTCACCGGCCCCGCCCCCGCCACCCGCAAGGCCCTCGCCAAGGCCGGGCTGACCATCGACGACATCGACCTGGTCGAGATCAACGAGGCGTTCGCCGCGGTCGTCCTGCGCTTCGCGCGGGACATGGGCCTGCCGCTGGACAAGGTCAACGTCAACGGCGGCGCCATCGCGCTCGGCCATCCCCTCGGCGCGACCGGCGCGATGATCCTCGGCACCCTCGTCGACGAACTGGAGCGCCAGGACAAGCGCTACGGCCTGGCCACCCTGTGCGTGGGCGGCGGCATGGGCATCGCCACCGTCGTCGAACGCCTCTGAAACCCCAGCGACCCGCCACCCTATTCACGGAGACTCCCTCATGACCGCGAGCACCACCATCCGCTGGGAACAGGACCGCACCGGCGTCGTCACCCTCGTCATCGACGATCCCCACCAGTCCGCGAACACCATGAACCAGGCGTTCCGCGACTCCCTCGCCGCGATCACCGACCGCCTGGAGGCGGAGAAGGACACGATCCGCGGTGTCGTCATCACCTCCGCCAAGAAGACCTTCTTCGCCGGCGGGGACCTGCGCGACCTGATCCGGGTCACGCCCGAGACCGCCCAGCAGCTGTTCGACGGCGGTATGGCGCTCAAGCGCCAGCTGCGCCGCATCGAGACCCTCGGCAAGCCCGTCGTCGCCGCGATCAACGGCGCGGCCCTCGGTGGCGGCTACGAACTCGCCCTGGCCTGCCACCACCGCATCGCCCTCGACGCCCCCCGCTCCAAGATCGGCTGCCCCGAGGTCACCCTCGGTCTGCTGCCCGGAGGCGGCGGTGTGGTCCGCACCGTGCGGATGCTCGGCATCACCGACGCGCTGCTGAAGGTGCTCCTCCAGGGCACCCAGTACAGCCCGCGCCGCGCCCTGGACAACGGCCTGGTCGACGAGATCGCCGACAGCCACGAGGACATGCTCGCCAAGGCCCGCGCCTTCATCGATGCCCACCCCGAGTCCGCCCAGCCCTGGGACCGGCCCGGCTACCGCATCCCCGGCGGCACCCCCGCGCACCCCAAGTTCGCCGCGAACCTGCCCGCCTTCCCGGCCACCCTGCGCAAGCAGACGGGCGGCGCCCCCTACCCGGCGCCGCGCAACATCATGGCCGCCGCCGTCGAGGGCGCCCAGGTCGACTTCGAGACCGCCCAGGTCATCGAGGCCCGCTACTTCGTGGAACTGGCCGCCGGACAGACGTCGAAGAACATGATCCAGGCGTTCTTCTTCGACCTCCAGGCCGTCAACTCCGGCGCCAACCGTCCCCAGGGCATCGAGCCCCGCACGGTCCGCAGGGTCGCCGTACTCGGCGCCGGGATGATGGGCGCCGGCATCGCCTACGCGTGCGCCCGCGCGGGCATCGACGTCGTCCTCAAGGACGTCTCCCCGGAGTCCGCCGCCAAGGGCAAGGGCTACTCCGAGAAGCTGTGCGCCAAGGCCGTCGCCAAGGGCCGTACCAGCCAGGAGAAGGCCGACGCGCTGCTCGCACGGATCACGCCCACCGCCGAGGCCGCCGACCTGGCCGGCTGCGACGCGGTCATCGAGGCCGTCTTCGAGGACACCTCCCTCAAGCACAAGGTGTTCCAGGAGATCCAGGACGTCGTCGCCCCCGACGCGCTGCTGTGCTCCAACACCTCCACCCTGCCCATCACCGCCCTTGCCGAAGGCGTCGAGCGCCAGGGCGACTTCATCGGGCTGCACTTCTTCTCGCCCGTCGACAAGATGCCGCTCGTCGAGATCATCAAGGGCGAGCGCACCGGCGACGAGACGCTGGCCCGCGCCTTCGACCTCGTACGGCAGATCAACAAGACGCCGATCGTCGTCAACGACTCACGCGGCTTCTTCACCTCCCGCGTCATCGGCCACTTCATCAACGAGGGCGTCGCCATGGTCGGCGAGGGCATCGAGCCGGCGTCGGTGGAGCAGGCGGCGGCCCAGGCGGGCTACCCCGCCAAGGTGCTCTCGCTGATGGACGAGCTGACCCTCACCCTGCCCCGCAAGATCCGCCTCGAGTCGAAGCGGGCCGTCGAGGAGGCCGGCGGAACCTGGACCCCGCACCCCGCCGAAGCCGTCATCGACCGCATGGTCGACGAGTTCGGCCGCCCCGGCCGCAGCGGCGGCGCCGGCTTCTACGAGTACGGCGAGGACGGCAAGCGCGGCGCCCTGTGGCCGGGCCTGCGCGAGCACTTCACCGAGCCCGGCCGCGAGATCCCGTTCCGCGACATGCGGGAACGCATGCTGTTCTCCGAGGCGCTGGACACCGTCCGGCTGCTGGAGGAGGGCGTGCTGACGTCCGTCGCCGACGCCAACATCGGCTCGATCCTCGGCATCGGCTTCCCCGGCTGGACCGGTGGCGTCCTGCAGTACATCAACGGCTACGAGGGCGGCCTGCCCGGATTCGTGGCCCGCGCGCGCGAACTCGCCGAGCGCTACGGCGAGCGCTTCGACCCGCCGGCCCTGCTGGTGGAGAAGGCGGAGAAGGGGGAAGTCTTCACGGACGCCCGCTGACGTCCTTCCCGGGGCTCACCCCTCCTCGTCGAGCCACTCCCGCAGCTCCTCCTTCAGCGACCGCTGGAAGGTCGTGAGGAGCGCCTGCACCACGAGCGGCTGCATCCGGGCGGACAAGGACCGCACATCCCGCGTGTCCTTGTCCGCGACCGCGTCGCGCAGCAGCCGCGACAACTCGTGGGCCGCCGTGCGGGAGTGCTCGGTGAGCGCCGTACGGGCGGCGAGGATCGTCTCGTGCGACAGCGGTACGTCCAGCAGTTCCACACCGAGCCGCAGCAGCCCCGTGTCCACGAGGAAGGACCCGGGGGCCTCACCGTCCCGCTCCACGACGTCCATCGCCGCCAGCCGCTTCAGGTCCTCCTCACCCAGCGCCCGCCCCGCCCGGCGCTCCAGTTCCCCGCGCGAGACCGTCTCCACCGTGCTGGGCGCCCAGGACGCCACCACCGCCCGCTGGATGGCCAGATCCCGCACACTCAGGTCCGGCGGCAGCTGCCCCAGGTACCGTTCGATCGCCGCCAGCGTCATGCCCCGGCTCTGCAGCTCCTCGATGAGCTCCAGCCGGGCCAGATGCTCCCGCCCGTAACGGCCGACCCGCCGGGGACCGATCACCGGCGGCGGCAGCAGGCCCTTGGTGCCGTAGAAACGGACCGTGCGCACGGTGACCCCGCACCGGGCCGCCAGCTCGTCGATCGTCAGGCCCTCGGTCCCGTTCGTCATGCGCAGCAGTATCGCTGTACCACCCGCGCTGTGACACACCCCAGCCGATCAGCGGGCGGCCGGTTCACCCGGCGGCCAGCGTCGCCGCCTCCTCCGCGCAGCCCCAGGCCACGGTGACGCCCGCGCCGCCGTGGCCGTAGTGGTGGACCAGGACCCGGCCGTCGGGCAGCGTGGTGCGTTCCAGCCGGACCGTGTCACGGGCGGGGCGCAGGCCCACCCGGTGCTCCAGGACGCGGGCACCGGCGATCTCGGGGCGCAGCGCCGCACACCGCCGCACGATCGCCTCGGCCACCGCCGCGTCCGGCTCCGCGGACCAGACGTCCTCCTCCGCCGTGCCGCCGAGCACCAGCCGCCCCGGCTGCGGGAAGAAGTACGCCATCGCACCATCCGCCCCCGTGGAGACCATCCATGTGTCGATCCCCGGGTTCTCCACGACGACCAGCTGCCCCCGCACCGGACGCACCGACGGATCCGGCACCAGCTCGCGCGCCGCCAGTCCCGTGCAGTTGACCACGACCGGAGCGTCCGTCTCCGCCAGGTTCGCCACCGTACGCGCCTCGACCGTGCCCCCCGCCGCCAGCAACCGCTCCCGCAGCCACGGCAGATGAGCCGGCATGTCGATGAGCGGCAGCCGGGCCCACAGCCCCGGCCCGGCGGGATACTCCTGCGCCGTGGCGGCCCGCAGCCCCGGCAGCCGCGCGGCGGCCCACGCGTCGACCTCGTCCGGCGCGGTTTCGCCCAGTACCCCTTCGACCATCCGTACGCCGGTGGTCTCCGGCCGCGCCGCCAGCTCCTGGTACACCTCCAGCGACCGCAGCGCCCACGCCCGCGCCGACGCCACCGGCTCGATCCGGTACGGCCACCACAGCGCGCCCGCGACCGCCGAGGTGGTCCGCTCGACCGGGTCCCGCGCCCACAGCCGCACCCGTGTGCCGCGCTCGGCGAGGACCACGGCCGTGGTCAGCCCGATGACACCACCGCCGACCACCAGGACCTCGCCGTCCAGTTCGGTTTCCATCGACCGGACGTTAGCGGAACACGTCAGGCCGTGCGCGGGCCGGTTCCGCGGTGCGAACACTCACAGCATCTCTGCCGGGTACGCGACCTCCGGCCCGGCACCGGCGAGGAACCCGGCCGCCGGCCGCACCGTGTTCCGCCGGACCCGGCGGCGGTGCGGGGCGAGGCCCCCGTCGTGGCGCGCACCGCGGGGACCGTGCTGGTGACGGCCGTGGAGCGGTGACGAGGACCGGCGCGTGAGCGGCCGTGCGGGGCCATTAGGATCGGCGGTCTGATGACTGCCACCCTCGTCGCCAAGAACCTCGCCGCCGGGCACGGTGACCGCTCCCTGTTCACCGGTCTCGACCTCGTCGTCGCCCCCGGCGACGTGATCGGCCTGGTCGGTGCCAACGGCGCGGGCAAGTCCACCCTGCTGCGCCTGCTCGCCGGACTCACCGCGCCGGAACAGGGCGAGCTGCGCCTCTCCCCGCCCACCGCAGCCGTCGGGCACCTCCCGCAGGAGCCGGAGCGCCGGCCCGGCGAGACCGTGCGGGAGTTCCTGGCCCGCCGTACCGGTGTCGCCGAGGCCCAGCGGGCGATGGACGAGGCCACCCAGGCCCTGGTCGACGGCGCACCGGGCGCGGACGACGCCTACGCCACCGGCCTGGAGCGCTGGCTGTCCCTGGGCGGCGCCGACCTGGACGAGCGCGCCGACGAGGTCGCCGCCACCCTCGGCCTGGCCGTCGACCTGGACCAGCCGATGACCGCGCTGTCCGGCGGCCAGGCGGCCCGCGCGGGCCTCGCCTCCCTGCTCCTCTCCCGCTACGACGTCTTCCTCCTCGACGAGCCGACCAACGACCTCGACCTGGACGGCCTGGAGCGCCTCGAACGCTTCGTGACCGGACTGCGGGCCGGCACCGTCGTCGTCAGCCACGACCGCGAGTTCCTCACCCGCACCGTCACCAAGGTCCTCGAACTCGACCTCGCCCAGCGGCGGATCAACCTCTACGGCGGCGGCTACCAGGCCTATCTGGAGGAGCGGGAGGTGGCCCGTCGGCACGCCCGGGACGACTACGAGGAGTACGCCGACAAGCGGGCCGCGCTCCAGGACCGGGCGCAGACACAGCGCTCCTGGATGGACAAGGGCGTCAAGAACGCCCGCCGGAAGGCCGCCGGCGACAACGACAAGATCGGCCGCAAGTTCCGCAGCGAGGCCAGCGAGAAGCAGGCAGCCAAGGCACGCCATACCCAGCGCATGATCGAACGCCTGGAGGTGGTCGACGAGCCGCGCAAGGAATGGGAACTGCGCATGGAGATCGCCTCGGCCGCCCGCTCGGGCGCGGTCGTCGCCACCCTCCGGGACGCCGAGGTGCGCCGCGACGGCTTCACCCTCGGCCCGGTCTCCCTGCAGATCGACTGGGCCGACCGGGTGGCCGTCACGGGTGCGAACGGCGCCGGCAAGTCCACCCTGCTCGGCGCCCTGCTGGGCCGGGTGCCGCTGGACGCCGGCCACGCCGCCCTGGGCTCGGGCGTCCTGCTGGGCGAGGTCGACCAGGCCCGCGCGCTCTTCCATGGACCCGAGGCCCTGCTCGACGCCTTCCGCCCGGCGGTACCCGGCCTGGAACCGGCCGACATCCGCACCCTGCTGGCCAAGTTCGGTCTCAAGGCGGACCATGTGACGCGCCCGGCGGCCACCCTGTCCCCGGGCGAACGCACCCGGGCGGCGCTGGCCCTCCTCCAGGGCAGAGGCGTCAACCTCCTGGTCCTCGACGAGCCCACCAACCACCTGGACCTGCCGGCCATCGAACAGCTCGAATCGGCCCTGGACTCCTACGAGGGCACCCTCCTGCTGATCACCCACGACCGCCGCATGCTCGACGCGGTCCGGGTGAACCGCCGCCTGGAGGTCGCCGACGGCAAGGTCACCGAGCGCTGACGGGACGTCGGCCGAGCCGCCGGGCCGGCCGTGGACAGCCGGCGACGAGGCCGCGCCGCCCGGACCGGGCAGCCGCTCACCGTCGGCGCTCCAGGCCAGGGGGGCCCGTTTCCCCGCCGCCACGGCGCGGAAACGGGCCCGGGAGGCTCAGCGCCTGCCGCTCTTCGGGTCGACGAGACCCGCACGGCGCAGCGCGTCGGCCATCGCGCTGTTCGCCGGCGCGGGCGCCTGCCGCGCGCCCTGGCCGCCCGCGCCGCCACCGCGGCCCTGGCGCTGCTGCGGCGGACGGCCGCCACGCTGCCGGCGCTCACCGCCGGACCCCTGCTCCTTCGGCGCCGCCTCGTCGTCCAGCCGCAGCGTCAGCGAGATCCGCTTGCGCGGGATGTCCACGTCGAGGACCTTCACCTTGACGATGTCCCCCGGCTTCACGACGTCCCGAGGGTCCTTGACGAACGTCTTCGACATGGCGGAGACATGCACAAGACCGTCCTGGTGGACACCGACGTCGACGAAGGCGCCGAACGCGGCGACGTTCGTGACGACCCCCTCCAGCACCATCCCGGAGGACAGGTCGGAGATCTTCTCCACGCCCTCCTTGAAGACCGCCGTCCTGAACGCGGGCCGCGGGTCGCGCCCCGGCTTCTCCAGCTCCTTCAGGATGTCGCTCACCGTCGGCAGACCGAACGTCTCGTCCACGAACTCCTGCGGCCGCAGCGACCGCAGCACCGCCGTGTTGCCGATCAGCGCGGCGACCTCCGCGCCCGACTGCTTCACCATGCGCCGCACCACCGGATAGGCCTCCGGGTGCACACTGGACGCGTCCAGCGGGTCGTCCCCGCCGCGGATCCGCAGGAAGCCCGCGCACTGCTCGTACGCCTTCGGGCCGAGCCGCGCCACCTTCTTCAGCTCACCGCGCGAGCGGAACGGTCCGTTGGAGTCGCGGTGCGCCACGATGTTCTCGGCGAGCCCCGAGGTGATGCCGGAGACCCGGGCCAGCAGCGGCGCCGACGCGGTGTTGACGTCCACCCCCACACCGTTCACACAGTCCTCCACCACCGCGTCCAGCGAACGCGACAGCTTCACCTCGGACAGGTCGTGCTGGTACTGGCCGACACCGATCGACTTCGGGTCGATCTTCACCAGCTCGGCCAGCGGGTCCTGGAGCCGGCGTGCGATCGACACCGCGCCGCGCAGCGACACGTCCATGTCCGGCAGTTCCTGGGAGGCGAACGCGGAGGCCGAGTACACGGAGGCGCCCGCCTCCGACACCATGACCTTGGTCAGCTTCAGCTCGGGGTGCTTGGTGATCAGCTCACCGGCGAGCTTGTCGGTCTCGCGGGACGCCGTGCCGTTGCCGATCGCGATCAGCTCGACCGCGTGCTCCTTCGCCAGCCGCGCCAGCTTCGCGATCGCCTCGTCCCACCGGTTCGCCGGAACATGCGGATGGATCACGTCCGTGGCCACGACCTTGCCGGTCGCGTCGACCACGGCGACCTTCACGCCCGTACGGAAACCCGGGTCGAGGCCCAGGGTCGCGCGCGTGCCGGCCGGGGCGGCGAGCAGCAGGTCGCGCAGGTTGGCCGCGAAGACCCGCACCGCCTCGTCCTCGGCGGCGGTGCGCAGCCGCAGCCGCATGTCGATGCCGAGGTGCACCAGGACGCGAGTCCGCCAGGCCCAGCGGACCGTGTCGCCCAGCCACTTGTCACCAGGGCGCCCCCGGTCGGCGATCCCGAACCGGTGCGCGATGATCCCCTCGTACGACGACGGCCCGTCCGTGGGCTCCTCCGGCTCCAGGACGAGGTCGAGGACCTCCTCCTTCTCACCGCGCAGCATCGCCAGGATCCGGTGGGAGGGCAGCTCGGTGAACGGCTCGGCGAAGTCGAAGTAGTCCGAGAACTTCGCGCCCGCCTCCTCCTTGCCCTCGCGCACCTTCGCGGCCAGCCGCCCGCGCACCCACATCCGCTCACGCAGCTCACCGATCAGGTCCGCGTCCTCGGAGAACCGCTCGGTGAGGATCGCCCGCGCGCCGTCCAGGGCGGCCTGCGGATCGGCGACACCCCTGTCGGCGTCCACGAACGCGGCGGCCGCGGCGAGGGGCTCGACGCCCGGATCGCCGAGCAGCCCCTCCGCCAGCGGTTCGAGCCCCGCCTCGCGGGCGATCTGTGCCTTGGTGCGCCGCTTCGGCTTGAACGGCAGATAGATGTCCTCCAGGCGCGCCTTGGTCTCCGCGCCCCGGATCCGCGCCTCGAGCTCGTCCGTCAGCTTGCCCTGCTCGCGCACTGACTCCAGGATCGCCGTACGACGCTCCTCCAGCTCCCGCAGATAGCGCAGCCGCTCCTCGAGCGTGCGCAGCTGCGCGTCGTCGAGCATCTCGGTCGCTTCCTTGCGGTAGCGGGCGATGAAGGGCACCGTCGAACCGCCGTCGAGCAGTTCGACGGCGGCCTTGACCTGCCGCTCCCGTACGCCGAGCTCCTCGGCGATCCTGCCTTCGATGGACCCTGCGAGGGGTGTCGTCACGTTCCCGTACCGCCTTCTCCACTGAGGTTGCGCGGCAATTGTGGCAGGTGACGCCGACAATCGGGGATCAGGGCGGCGACTCGCCCGGACACCGCACGGGCGGGCTCAGGCGCGACGGCCGCGGCCGGCGGAGGAAGCCCCGCCGAACAGCCGGGCGAGCGCCCGGAACGGCAGCGTCACGACGGTGGCGACGGCGCCGCCGATCTGGCGCAGAACATCTGCGATGGCACGGAACACGTGTCTCCCCTTTCGCTTCCCGGCCTGTCCGGCCGGACGTACCGCGGGTACCTCGTCGAGGCGCCGGCCATGCATGGCAGGAAAGGTGGGGAATCCGTCATTGCCGCCGTCACGGACAGCGCCAAGAATCGACCGCATGGCGCAGCGAACCGTTCTCGTCGTCCTCTTCGACGACGTGCAGAGCCTCGATGTCACCGGTCCCGTGGAGGTCTTCGCGGGAGCCGAGAAGCACACCCCGGGGACGTACCGGCTGTGCACCGCCTCCCTCGACGGTGCTCCCGTCCGGACGACCAGCGGCCTGACCGTCGTACCGGACCGGGCGCTCACCGACGTCCCCGAGGCGCATACGCTGCTGGTGCCCGGTGGACAGGGCACCCGCCGGCCCGACCCGCGGCTGACCGACTGGCTGCGCCGGCACGGCCCGCGCGCCGAACGGCTGGTCTCCGTCTGCACCGGAGCCGCCCTGCTCGCCGCGGCCGGGCTGCTGGACGGCCGCCGCGCCACCACCCACTGGGCCTACAGCGACCAACTCGCTCGCGAGCACCCGGCCGTCGAGGTGGACCCGGACCCCATCTACATCCGGGACGGCCGCGTCTCCACGTCCGCCGGTGTCACCTCCGGCATCGACCTGGCGCTCGCCCTGGTCGAGGAGGACCTCGGCCGAAGCGTCGCCCTCACCGTCGCCCGGCACCTGGTGGTGTTCCTGCGCAGACCGGGAAACCAGGCGCAGTTCAGTGCCCAGCTCGCCGCCCAGACCGCCAGGCGCGAGCCGTTGCGGGAGGTGCAGCACTGGATCACCGAGCATCCGGACGCCGATCTGTGCGTCGAGGCGCTCGCCGCCCGCGCGGCCCTCTCGCCGCGCCACTTCGCCCGCGCCTTCCACACCGAGACCGGTATGACGCCGGGCCGCTACGTCGACCGGGTACGGCTCGAACACGCACGCAGGCTGCTGGAGGACACCGACGACGGTGTGGAGGAGATCTCCCGCGCCAGCGGTTACGGCACCCCCGAGGCGATGCGGCGCGCCTTCGTCCGGACCCTCGGAGCGTCCCCGGCGGAATACCGCCGTCGCTTCCAGCCCGCGACCTCGTCGGCCTGATCGGACCGGACCTGCCGTACCCGCCTGACCTCGTCGGCCTGATCGGACCGGACCTGCCGTACCCGCCCCCTCGTCGGCCTGATCGGACCGGACCTGCCGTACCCGCCTGACCTCGTCGGCCTGATCGGACCGGACCTCTCTTCATCCGCCCGTCCTCACCCGCCTGACCCCACCCGACCTGCCTCACCCACCCCGAAAGGCCCCCGATGCAGATCGCCGTCGTCCTCTTCGACCGCTTCACCGCCCTCGACGCGGTGGGGCCCTACGAGACCCTCGGCCGGCTCCCCGACGCGGAGACCGTCTTCGTCGCCGAGCGCACCGGACCCGTGCGCAACGACTCCGGCTCGCTCGCACTCATGGCCGACAGGACCCTGGCCGACGTGCCCCGTCCGGACATCGTGGTGGTTCCCGGCGGCCCCGGCCAGACGCCCCAGATGGAGAACGGGACCCTGCTGGACTGGCTGCGCGCCGCCGACGCCTCCAGCACGTGGACGACGTCCGTGTGCACCGGTTCCCTGCTGCTGGCCGCGGCCGGTCTCCTCCGGGGCCGCCGGGCCACCTCCCACTGGCTGGCGCTCGGCCATCTGGAGCGTTACGGCGCCGAGCCGACCGGGGAGCGGGTGGTGAGCGACGGCAAGTACGTCACCGCGGCCGGGGTGTCCTCCGGTATCGACATGGGGCTCACCCTGCTCGGCCGCATCGCCGGCGACGAGCACGCCCAGGCCGTCCAGTTGCTCACTGAGTACGACCCGCAGCCGCCCTACGACGCCGGATCGCCGGAGAAGGCGCCCGCGCAGCTCGTGGAGGAGTTCCGGTCGAAGAGCCGCTTCATCCTGACGTAGACACGCTCCAGGTGAAGTGCGGCGCCCGGCGCTCCAGGAACGCGGCGACGCCCTCGGCGGCGTCGCCGCTCTCCCGCGCCCGTTCGCCCCAGTGCGCCTCCCGGTCGGCGCGGCCGTTCGCGAACTCCTTGGCCGCGGCCTGCGTCAGCTGGGAGCGGGACGTCAGGATCCGGGTGAACTCCGCGACCCGCTTGTCCAGTTGGCCCTCGGGCAGCACCTCGTCCACCAGACCCGTGCGCAGTGCCCGCGGGGTGTCGATCAGTTCACCCGAGAACAGCAGGTACTTGGCGGTCGCCGGCCCCACCAGCGACACCAGCCGCCGGGTGGCGGAGGCCGGGTAGACGATGCCGAGCTTCGCCGGGGTCACCCCGAAGCGCGCACCCTCCTCGGCGAACCGCAGATCACAGGCCGCCGCCAGCTGGGCCCCGCCGCCCACACAGTGCCCGCGGACCGCGGCCAGCGTCGGTTTGGGGAAGGCGGCGAGCGCCTCCTCCGCCGCCACGGCCAGTCGCTGGGCCGTCGAAGGCGACTCCCGGAGCGTGGAGATGTCCGCCCCGGCGCAGAACGTCGCGCCCGCGCCGGTGAGCACCAGGGCCCTCACCTCCGGGTCGGCCGCCAGTGTTTCCAGCAGGGGCGGCAGGGAACCCCACATCGCGGCCGTCATGGCGTTGCGCTTGGCCGGGTGGCGGATGACGACCGTGGCGACCGAGTCGATGACGTTGTGCAGCAGCTGCGGCTCCATGCGCCGGATGCTATCCGCCCCGGTCGGCGCGCCGGGCGGCAGGATCCCGCCGCCCGGCGCGGGGCGGGGGGACGGCGGAGACTGGGAGCGGGGGACGGGAGCGAGGAGGCATTGATGGCCAGGACCGCCAAGACCGCCGGGACCGCCAAGCCGCAGGGCGAGGTCGCGAAACTGAGCCGGGGCTTCAGCTGGCTCGCCGTACTCGGGGTGATCCTCGTCGTCGCCGGCCTGGTCGGCCTGGTGTACACGGGCGTGGCCACCCTGACCTCGATGCTGCTCTTCGGCTGGCTGCTGCTGATCGGCGGTGTGATCGGGCTGCTGCACGCCGTCCAGGCCCGGCACACCAACTTCTTCTGGCTCGGCGTGGTCGTCGCGGCCCTGAACATCGCGGCCGGTGTGGTGGTGCTGAGGACACCGGAGGCGGCGGCCGAGGCGCTGACCATGTTCGCCGCGCTGCTCTTCCTCACCGGCGGGCTGTTCCGGCTGGTCGGCAGCCTGGTGGTGCGCGGGCCGCAGTTCGGCTGGACGCTGGTCCAGGGCGCCTTCGGCCTGCTGCTCGGCATCCTCGTCCTGGCCACCTGGCCCAGCAGCAGCCAGTACGTCATCGGAACGTTCTTCTCGCTCTCCCTGCTCTTCGACGGGCTCGGTCTGATCGCCACCGGCTACGGAGGGCGCCGGATCGTCGGCATGGTCTCCGAGCGGCTGGCCGGTGAGGAGGAGGGACGGACGCGGGAGGCGGGAAGGGCGGGGGAAACGCCCGGAGCCAAACCCGTCCCACCCGAATAGTCCGCCGAGAGGGCACCAGGCGCACAGAAGCGGTCCCGGGATCGACCGGATCATGCGTCAACGGTCGCAATCGCTCGATACGTGCTGACTTCTGTTCAGTCTCGCGGTGCGGGGCCGCTCGGTACCAACACTCGACGTGTGGTGACAATCGAGCGTGAAGGTGGCGATCCGCTGCCGTACGAAGGTGTCTGGCGGTTCACCGCCCCGGCCGTGGACGCCTCGGTCCCACAGGCCCGCCACGCTGTGCGTGACCTGCTGACGCGGCAGGGGGTGCCGGTCTCCGACGACGTGGTGCAGGGGCTGCTGCTGATCGTCTCGGAGCTGGTCACCAACGCCGTACGGCACGCGGCGCTGCTGTCCCCGACGCTCGCCGTCGAGGTCGCCGTGGGCGCCGACTGGGTCCGGGTCTCCGTGGAGGACAACCACCCCTACCGTCCCACCGCCCTGGAGACCGACCACGCCCGCACCGGTGGCCGCGGACTGCTCCTGGTGCGCGAGATCGCCCGTGAGGCGGGCGGGGGGTGCGATGTCGAGCACACCGCGATCGGCGGCAAGGTGATCTGGGCCGCCCTGCCGCTCAAGCCCACGCGGATCCTCTAGGAGTGTCCGGGGGGTCGGGTCACCAGCCCGCCGACGGCCCGGTCAGTTCCCGGACCGCCGGGCGGGCCGCGTCCAGGACGGTCATGAACCAGGCCGAGTAGGGGTCCCGCGCATGCCGCTCCGCCAGCTCGTCCGGGGTCACGAACGCCGTGGCCACCACCTCCTCCGGGTCCGGCCGCGGCGGCGACTGCACCATGCCGACGAAGAGGTGGTTGTACTCCTGCTCCACCAGGCCCGAGGCCGGGTCCGGATGGTTGTAGCGGACCGTGCCGGCCGCGGCGAGCAGTGACGGGGACACCCCGAGCTCCTCGGAGGTCCGCCGGGCCGCCGCCGCGAACGGCGCCTCACCGGGGTAGGGGTGACCGCAGCAGGTGTTGGACCACACACCGGGGGAGTGGTACTTGCCCAGCGCCCGCCGCTGGAGCAGCAGCCGCCCGCGCTCGTCGAACAGGAACACCGAGAACGCCCGGTGCAGCTGCCCCGGCGGCTGATGCGCGGCGAGTTTCTCCGCGGTGCCGATCGTCACGCCGTCCTCGTCGACCAGTTCCAGCAAAATCGGCTCGGCGGTGCCGCTCGACGGGCTGTTCGTCGCGGTGGCAGGTGTGATCGGCATACCCATCCTTCACTCGGTCTTCGCGCCCCAAGTCTGCCGCACGAATCCGGCACTCCCGGCACTCCGGTCTCCGCCCGCATGTCCCACGGCGCTGCCGGAGGCGGCCTCCGCCATCAGGGGGCGGAACCGGACCCGGAGCTCATCGTGCCCACGTCGGGCGGCCGGGAACCTCCCCCGAAAGGAGCCTTGGGCGCAGGGACGCCGGGACGGGGGGCGGAGGGCCGCGTTCCCCGGCGCACGGGGGCACCCGGGCGCCTTCGAACCGGCCTCAGTGGCACAGACGCGCCTCGTGCTCGGCGTGCCCGACGGGCTCCAGCTGGAAGGTGCAGTGCTCCACGTCGAAGTGGTCGCCCAGACAGCTCTGCAGCTCGTGCAGCATCTTCTCGTGCCCGATGGCGTTCAGGGTGTCGGAGCTGACGACCACGTGTGCGGAGAGAACGGGCATGCCCGAGGTGATCGTCCAGGCGTGCAGATCGTGCACGTCCACGACCCCCGGCGTGGCCAGTATGTGCGCCCGCACCTCGGTCATGTCGACACCCTTGGGCGCCGCCTCCAGCAGGACGTCCAGGGTCTCGCGCAGCAGCTTCACGCTGCGGGGCACGATCATCAGCGCGATCACCAGAGAGGCGATCGGGTCGGCGGCCGTCCAGCCGGTGGTCACGATCACCAGCGCGGAGACGATGACCGCGACCGAGCCGAGCGCGTCGGCCGCCACCTCCAGGAAGGCGCCGCGCACGTTCAGGCTCTCCTTCTGCCCGCGCATCAGGAGGGTCAGCGACACCAGGTTGGCGACCAGGCCGATCGCGCCGAACACCATCGTCAGGCCGCCCTTGGTGTCTGCCGGGATGATGAACCGTTCGACCACCTCGTACAGCACATAGCCGCCGACGCCGAGCAGCAGCAGACAGTTGGCCAGGGCCGCGAGAATCTCCGCGCGGGCGAGCCCGAAGGTGCGGCGCTCGCTCGGCGGGCGGCTCGCGAAGTGGATCGCGAGCAGCGCCATGCCCAGTCCCAGGGCGTCCGTCGCCATGTGCGCCGCGTCCGTGACCAGGGCGAGCGAGTCGGCCAGCACCCCGCCCACGATCTGGACCGCCATGACGCCGAGCGTGATCGCCAGCGCCGCCCGCAGTCTGCCGCGGTACGCCGCACTGGCCGTACCGCCGGCCGGCGCGCCGTGCGTGTGCCCGTGATCGTGCCCAGCCCCCATGGGTGCCGCCGCCCTTTCCGTTCCGGTCCGTCGGACCACAGTGAACTACGGGCGGGGGGTATGGGGCAACGCGGCACTGAACACCGTTGTCATGTGCCCTGACCTGCGGAAACGATCCGCAGGTCAGGGCCGGCTCAAATGGCCTGCCGCAGCGGCGTGGTGGAGTCGCCAGCCCTGCCAGGCCGAGTCCACCATCTCGCGCACGGAACGATGGGCGGACCAGCCGAGCCGCTCGCCCGCGAGGACGGACGAGGCCACCGCGCGGGGGGCGTCACCCGGGCGGCGGGGCTCCACGAGCGGGGCCCGGGTGTCCCCGGTGACCTCGCCGATGGCCGTGATCAACTCGCGTACCGAGACACCCTCGCCGCGCCCGATGTTCAGCGTCAGGTCTCCGGTCAGGTCCCCGTCCGACAGCCTGCGGGCCGCCGCCAGGTGCGCCTCCGCCAGATCGGTCACGTGGATGTAGTCACGGACACACGTGCCGTCCGGCGTCGGATAGTCGTCGCCGAAGATCCGCGGGGCCTCGCCGCGGGTGAGCCGGTCGAAGACCATCGGCACGATGTTGAACACACCCGTGTCGGCCAGCTCCGGCGCCGCGGCCCCCGCCACGTTGAAGTAGCGCAGGCACACCGTGGACATGCCGTGAGCCCGGCCGGCCGCCCGCACGAGCCATTCCCCGGCGAGCTTGGTCTCGCCGTAGGGGTTCACCGGGGCACAGGGCGTCTCCTCCGTGATGAGATCCACCCGGGGATCGCCGTACACGGCCGCGGACGAGGAGAAGACGAAGCGCCGGACCCCCGCCTCCGCGACGGCCTCCAGGAGCGTCGCGAGACCGCCCACGTTCTCCCGGTAGTACCGGGCCGGCTGGGCCACGGACTCGGCGACCTGCTTGCGCGCGGCGAGATGCAGCACGCCCGTCACCTCGTGCTCCGCGAGCGCACGCTTCAGCAGCTCGCCGTCCAGTGACGAGCCCCTGACCAGCGGGACATCGGCGGGGAGACGCTCCGGCACGCCGGCCGAGAGGTCGTCCAGCGCGACGACCCGCTCCCCGGCGCCGGCCATGGCCCGCACCACATGTGCCCCGATGTAACCGGCTCCGCCGGTGATCAGCCAAGTCATGGTCGCCCACCCTATGCCGAGCCGTGCCCCGTCGCTCCGAGCCGTGCCGCCGCGCGCCGAACAGTCGGGTATGCGAAGTCATTTCACGAAGTGACCCGCTATATCCCTTCTGGGGTGCGGTTTGTGGGACGGGCCCCGCATCCCCGATGATGACGGGCGGCGGCGCGGGCGAACCACGTCGATCCAGCCGTGGAACGGCCGGTGAACGCGGGCTCGACGTCCATCCGATAGCCTCTGCCGGCATGCCGCCCTGAGGCCCGGCACGGGCGCACCAGTACGTCACCGGCGTGGACGCGCCGGCACCCAGGGAGCGAGATTCGCTTGTCGATCGCCATCCTCACCGGCCACCCGGTCCCCGGTTCGTCACTCGAGGCCGACCTGCGCTCCCTCGGCTTCGACGTACGGATAGCGTCCGGCACCGCCGAGGCCGAGACCCTGCTCGCCGGGGTGCCCGCCGGGCAGCGGGTCGCCGTGGTCGACGCCCGCTTCGTGGGCCATGTGCACGCGCTGCGCCTCGGTCTCACCGACCCCCGCTTCCCGATCTCCGCGATCCCGGGCGCCGTCACCGCCCAGCGGGAAGGCCGCCGCGCCCTGACCCGTGCGATGGCCCGCGAGTACGCGGCCGGCGAGACGCGGGGGAGTGGCACCACCCTCGTCGACGGCCTCGCCGACCGCGTCGTCACCGCTCTCGACACCGACGGCGCCGAGGTGCACCGTCCCGAGCTCGGCAGCCTCGTCGCCACCGTCCCCGCCGACCCCCAGACCCGCAACGAGGCCCGCCAGGCCGTTGCCGCCGTCGACGACGAGGCCCTGCGCCTGAAGTCCGCGGTCAAGGCCCGCGACGGGTTCTTCACCACCCACTTCATCAGCCCCTACTCCCGCTACCTGGCCCGCTGGTGCGCCCGCCGTGGACTGACCCCCAACCAGGTCACCACCGCCTCGCTGCTCACCGCGCTGATCGCCGCCGCCTGCGCCGCGACCGGCACCCGCCCCGGCTTCGTCGCCGCCGGCGTCCTGCTCATCGCGTCCTTCGTGCTGGACTGCGCCGACGGCCAGCTCGCCCGCTACACCCTGCGGTACTCCACCCTCGGCGCCTGGCTCGACGCCACCTTCGACCGCGCCAAGGAGTACGCCTACTACGCCGGCCTCGCCCTCGGGGCCGCGCGCGGCGGCGACGACGTATGGGCCCTCGCCCTCGGCGCCATAATCCTGCAGACCTGCCGGCACGTCGTCGACTTCTCCTTCAGCGAGGCGGGCCAGGACGCCGCCGGCACCAGCCCCACCGCCGCCCTCTCCGACCGGCTCGACAGCGTCGGCTGGACGGTCTGGGCGCGCCGCATGATCGTCCTGCCGATCGGTGAACGCTGGGCGATGATCGCCGTGCTCACGGCCGTCACCACCCCCCGGATCACCTTCTACGCGCTGCTCGTCGGCTGCGCCCTCGCGGCCACGTACACCGCGGCGGGCCGCGTCCTGCGCTCGCTGACCCCGGGGGTCCGCCGCAGCGACCGGGCGGCGCGGGCGCTTGCCGACCTCGCCGACTCCGGTCCGCTCGCCCAGGCCCTGACCGGCCCGCTGACGAACGCCGCGCGCCGGCTCCCCGGCCTCGCCACCCCCGCCGTCGCCCTGCTCGGTGGCGCGGCCGTCGTCGCCACGGCCGCGTCCACCGGCTTCGGCAGCGCCTGGACGGTCCTGGCCGCCTGCGGCTACGTCCTGACCTCCGCCCTCGCCGTGGCCCGTCCCCTCACGGGCGCCCTCGACTGGATGGTCCCCCCGTTCTTCCGCGCCGCCGAGTACGGTACCGTCCTGGCACTGGCGGCCCGGGCGGAGGTGAACGGAGCCCTGCCGGCGGCCTACGGACTGGTGGCCGTGATCGCCTACCATCACTACGACACCGTTTACCGCATCCGCGGCCAGGCGGGCGCGCCCCCGCGCCGGCTGGTGTGGGCGATCGGCGGGCACGAGGTCCGCACCCTGCTGGTCGCGGTGCTGGCGGCCGTGCTCACCGCTTCCCGGTTCACTGTCGCGCTCACGGTCCTCGCCGTGGCCGCGGCGCTGGTGGTGCTCGCCGAGAGCATCCGTTTCTGGGCGTCCGCAGGGGCGCCCGCCGTACACGACGAAGGAGAACCCGCATGATCGGCCTCGTGCTCGCGGCCGGCGCCGGACGCCGTCTGCGCCCCTACACCGACACCCTGCCCAAGGCGCTGGTACCGGTGGGAGCGGAGGGAGACCCGGACGCGGTGACGGTGCTGGACCTGACCCTCGCCAACTTCGCCGAGATCGGGCTGACCGAGGTCGGGGTCATCGTCGGCTACCGCAAGGAGGCCGTGTACGAGCGTCAGGCGGCCCTGGAGAAGAAGTACGGCGTCCGGCTGACGCTGATCGACAACGACAAGGCCGAGGAGTGGAACAACGCCTACTCCCTGTGGTGCGGCCGTGACGCCCTCAGGGACGGGGTGATCCTCGCCAACGGCGACACCGTGCACCCGGTCTCGGTGGAGAAGACGCTCCTGGCCGCGCGCGGCGACGGCAAGAGGATCATCCTCGCGCTGGACACGGTGAAGAAGCTCGCGGACGAGGAGATGAAGGTCGTCGTCGACCCGGCGAAGGGGATGACGCGGATCACCAAGCTGATGGACCCGGCCGAGGCGACCGGTGAGTACATCGGGGTCACGCTCATCGAGGGCGAGGCGGCCGGGGAGCTGGCGGACGCGCTGAAGGCGACCTTCGAGCGGGATCCGCAGCTGTACTACGAGGACGGCTACCAGGAGCTGGTGAACCGCGGCTTCCGGATCGACGTGGCGCCGATCGGTGACGTCGCGTGGGTCGAGATCGACAACCACGACGACCTCGCCCGCGGACGGGAGATCGCGTGCCAGTACTGACCCGGCTCATCCCCTCGCCGGTCGTCGTCGACATCCGCCCGGGTGCCCTCGACGACCTGGCGAATGTCCTCGCCGACGAGCGGATCTCGCAGTCGGGCCGGCTCGCCATCGCCGTCAGCGGCGGCTCCGGCGCCCGGCTGCGCGAGCGGATCGCGCCCTCGCTGCCCGGCGCCACCTGGTTCGAGGTCGGCGGCGGCACCCTCGACGACGCGGTCCGGCTGGCGGGCGACATGCAGGGCGGTCACTACGACGCGGTCGTCGGGCTCGGCGGCGGGAAGATCATCGACTGCGCCAAGTTCGCCGCGGCGCGTGTCGGCCTGCCCCTGGTCGCGGTCGCCACCAACCTGGCGCACGACGGCCTGTGCTCGCCGGTCGCGACCCTGGACAACGACGCGGGCCGCGGCTCGTACGGGGTGCCGAACCCGATCGCGGTCGTCATCGACCTCAACGTCATCCGTGAGGCCCCCGTCCGGTTCGTGCGCTCCGGCATCGGCGACGTCATCTCCAATGTCTCCGCCGTCGCGGACTGGGAGCTCTCCCACCGCGTCAACGGCGAGAAGATCGACGGACTCGCCGCCGCCATGGCCCGGCAGGCGGGCGAGGCCGTACTGCGCCACCCCGGAGGCGTCGGCGACGACGGTTTCCTGCAGGTGCTGGCCGAGGCCCTCGTCCTCACCGGCATCGCCATGTCGGTGTCCGGCGACTCCCGCCCCTCCTCCGGCGCCTGCCACGAGATCAACCACGGCTTCGACCTGCTCCACCCCAGGAGGGCCGCCGCCCACGGCGAGCAGTGCGGACTGGGGGCCGCCTTCGCGATGTATCTGCGCGGAGCGCACGAGGAGTCGGCGGCCATGGCAGAGGTGCTGCGCCGGCACGGGCTGCCGGTGCTGCCGGAGGAGATCGGATTCACGGTGGACGAGTTCGTCCGGGTCGTCGAGTTCGCTCCCGAGACCCGCCCCGGCCGCTTCACCATCCTCGAACATCTCGACCTGAAAACCGAACAGATCAAGGACGTCTACGCCGACTATGTCAAGGCCATCGGTAGCTGAACTCCGTCCGGTCGTGCACCCCGCCGGGGTCAAGGACCGGCGCAGCGGTGAGCACTGGATGGGGCGCCTCTACATGCGTGAGGTCTCCCTGCGGGTGGACCGCTATCTGGTGAACACCAGGGTCACGCCCAACCAGCTCACCTACCTGATGACCGTCTTCGGCGTCCTCGCGGCCCCGGCCCTGCTGGTGCCCGGGATCACGGGAGCCGTCCTCGGCGTGGTCATGGTCCAGCTGTACCTGCTGCTGGACTGCGTCGACGGCGAGGTCGCGCGCTGGAAGAAGCAGTACTCGCTCAGCGGTGTCTATCTGGACCGGGTCGGCGCCTATCTGTGCGACGCCGCCGTCCTGACCGGACTCGGCCTGCGCGCCGCCGACCTCTGGGGCTCCGGGCGCGTCGACTGGCTGTGGGCCTTCCTCGGCACCCTGGCGGCGCTCGGCGCGATCCTGGTCAAGGCCGAGACCGACCTGGTCGGCGTCGCCCGCCACCAGGGCGGGCTGCCCCCGGTGAAGGAGGCCGCGTCCGAGCCGCGCTCCTCCGGCATGGCACTGGCCCGCCGGGCCGCCGGCGCGGTCAGGTTCCACCGGCTCATCCTCGGCATCGAGGCGTCCCTGCTGATCCTGCTGCTCGCGATCCTGGACGCGGCCCGGGGCGACCTCTTCTTCACCCGGCTCGGCACCGCCGTACTCGCCGGCATCGCGCTGCTGCAGACCGTGCTGCACCTGGTGTCCGTCCTCGCGTCGAGCAGGCTGAAGTGAGCACCGGAACGACGGTCGGGGCGGTGATCATCACCATGGGCAACCGCCCCGCGGAACTGCGGGCCCTGCTGGACTCGGTCGCGGCCCAGGACGGCGACCCGGTGCGGGTCGTGGTCGTCGGCAACGGCTCGCCCGTCCCCGAGGTCCCCGAGGGGGTGCGCACCGTCGAGCTGCCGGAGAACCTCGGCATACCCGGCGGCCGCAACGTCGGCATCGAGGCCTTCGGTCCGGGCGGCCGGGACGTCGACATCCTGCTGTTCCTCGACGACGACGGTCTGCTCGCCCGCCGCGACACCGCCGAGCTGTGCCGCGAGGCCTTCGCGGACGACCCGACGCTCGGCATCATCAGCTTCCGCATCGCCGACCCGGAGACCGGCGTCACCCAGCGCCGCCACGTGCCGCGGCTGCGCGCGGCCGATCCGATGCGCTCCTCCCGCGTGACCACCTTCCTCGGTGGCGCCAACGCCGTACGCACCAAGGTTCTCGCCGAGGTCGGCGGACTGCCGGACGCGTTCTTCTACGCGCATGAGGAGACCGATCTCGCCTGGCGGGCCCTCGACGCCGGCTGGATGATCGACTACCGGTCCGACATGGTGCTGTACCACCCGGCGACCGCCCCCTCACGGCACGCGGTCTACCACCGCATGGTCGCCCGCAACCGGGTCTGGCTCGCCCGCCGCAACCTCCCCGCCCTCCTCGTCCCCGTCTACCTGGGCACCTGGCTCCTCCTCACCCTGCTGCGCCGTCCCTCACGCGCGGCCCTGAAGGCCTGGTTCGGCGGCTTCCGGGAGGGCCTGACCGCCCCCTGCGGACCCCGCAGGCCCATGAAGTGGCGTACGGTGTGGCGGCTGACCCGACTGGGCCGGCCCCCCGTGATCTGACAAGCTCGTGTCCGGAACACCGGGGCCGTACCGAGGCTCCCCGGCTCATGCCAGGCCCGCTCGGGCCACGCACCTCGAGGACGAAAGTTTTTCCACCAGTGAGTGAGACAAGGCACGACGGCACGGTCGCGGTCACTGCGGCCGCATCGCCCGACGAGGGCCTCACGGCGGCCGAGCTGGCCGCCAAGTACGGCCTCACGGTCAGTGGCGCCCGGCCGTCCCTGGGCGCGTACGTCCGTCAGCTCTGGGGGCGGCGGCACTTCATCGTCGCCTTCTCGCAGGCGAAGCTCACCGCCCAGTACAGCCAGGCCAAGCTGGGCCAGCTGTGGCAGGTGGCGACCCCGCTGCTGAACGCGGCGGTGTACTTCTTCATCTTCGGCCTGCTGCTCGGCGCCAACCGGGGCATCCCGAAGGACGTCTACGTGCCGTTCCTGGTGACGGGCGTGTTCGTGTTCACCTTCACCCAGAGCTCGGTGCTGGCCGGGGTGCGTGCCATCTCGGGCAATCTGGGGCTGGTGCGGGCGCTGCACTTTCCGCGGGCCTCGCTGCCGATCTCGTTCGCGCTCCAGCAGCTGCAGCAGCTGCTGTTCTCGATGATCGTGCTCGTGGTGATCATGCTGGCGTTCGGGAACGTCCCGGGCCTTTCGTGGCTGCTGGTGGTGCCGGCGCTGGCGCTGCAGTTCGTGTTCAACACCGGTCTCGCGCTGATCTTCGCGCGGATGGGCAGCAGGACCCCGGACCTGGCGCAGCTGATGCCGTTCGTGCTGCGCACCTGGTTGTACGCCTCGGGCGTGATGTTCAGCATCCCGGCGATGCTGGCGGACAAGGACGTCCCGGGCTGGCTCGCCGACGTGCTGCAGTGGAACCCGGCCGCGGTCTACATGGACCTGGTCCGCTTCGCCTTGATCGACGACTACGGCTCCTCGTACCTGCCCCCGCACGTGTGGGCGTTCGCCCTGGGCTGGGCCCTGCTGGTCGGCGCGGCCGGTTTCGTCTACTTCTGGAAGTCCGAGGAGAGGTACGGCCGTGGCTGACGACACGACGGGTGCGCGCGTCCCCACCGTCATCGCGGACGACCTGCACATCGTCTACCGCGTCAACGGTGCCAGGACGGGCCGGGGCAGCGCCACCTCGGCGCTGAGCCGCATCCTGAGGCGGGGCGAGGAGCGGGGGGTGCGCAAGGTGCACGCCGTGCGCGGGGTCTCCTTCGTCTCCTACCGGGGCGAGGCCATCGGCCTGATCGGCTCCAACGGCTCCGGCAAGTCCACCCTGCTGCGGGCCATCGCCGGACTGCTGCCCGCCGAGAAGGGCAAGGTCTACACCGACGGCCAGCCCTCCCTGCTGGGCGTCAACGCCGCCCTGATGAACGATCTGACGGGCGAGCGGAACGTCATGCTGGGCGGACTCGCCATGGGGATGTCCCGCGAGGAGATCAGGGACCGTTACCAGGAGATCGTCGACTTCTCGGGCATCAACGAGAAGGGCGACTTCATCACCCTGCCGATGCGCACCTACTCCTCCGGCATGGCGGCCCGGCTGCGCTTCTCCATCGCCGCCGCCAAGGACCACGACGTCCTGATGATCGACGAGGCCCTGGCCACCGGCGACCGCAAGTTCCAGAAACGCTCCGAGGCCCGGATCCGGGAGTTGCGCAAGGAGGCCGGCACCGTCTTCCTGGTCAGTCACAACAACAAGTCGATCCGCGACACCTGCGACCGCGTGCTCTGGCTGGAGCGCGGCGAGCTGCGCATGGACGGGCCGACCGACGAGGTGCTCAAGGAGTACGAGAAGTTCTCGGGGAAGTAGCCCGGTTGGCGGAGGGACGGGTCCCGGGCCCTCGCCGGAACTGTCCGGTGAGGGTCCGGCGTCTGGGAAGGCAGCGTCAACTCCTGCCCCCGCGAGGAATCCTGACGCCGATGCGCGTGTTGCCGTGGTGTCCGCGTGACCCCCGACGATGCGCGCCGCGTTGTACAACGTAAGCTGTACCGGTCCCGAAAGACGGCAATCAGGGCCATAATGCCCGACACCATCCAGTGATACCGCCGGGCGGAAACCTGGGCGGCGTGTCCGAAATAGTGTGCATTGGGTCAGCAGTGTAGAACGGGAGATGTGACGGCAATGGCTACGGAAACTCCCCGGGTGAACGCAGCGCGTGCCGTCCTCGCCCCGGGCAGTCCACGATGACGCCCACCGCCGCGGCGTCCGCCGTCGACGTCGAGCGTGCCACCCTCGACAAGGCCGCCGCCGAGAACTTCCCCGTGGCCCCCTTCTTCCTGCCCCGGTCCTGGCGCGACGACCTCATGGCCGTGTACGGCTTCGCCCGTCTGGTCGATGACATCGGCGACGGCGATCTGGCCCCCGGCGGCGCCGACGCCCGCCTGCTGGGCGTGCCGGCGGAGGAGGCGGCGGACCGGCTCGCCCTGCTGGACGCCTTCGAAGCCGATCTCCGCCGGGTGTTCGATCCCTCCGGCCCGCAGCCCGGTCACCCGCTGCTGCGCCGGCTGCTGCCGACGGTCCGCCGCCACGCGCTGACCCCCGAGCCCTTCCTCGGGCTGATCGCCGCGAACCGTCAGGACCAGCTCGTCAAGCGCTACGAGACCTACGACGACCTGCTCGCCTACTGCGAGCTGTCGGCCAACCCCGTCGGCCGCCTCGTCCTCGCCGTCACCGGGACCGCCACCCCGGAGCGGATCCGCCGTTCCGACGCGATCTGCACAGCGCTGCAGATCGTCGAACACCTCCAGGACGTCGCCGAGGACCTCGGCCGCGACCGCATCTACCTGCCCGCCGTGGACATGAAGCGTTTTCATGTCCGGGAGGCGGACCTCGCCGCGCCCACCGCCGGCGCATCGGTGCGCGCACTGGTCGCGTACCAGGCGCAACGCGCCCGGGACCTGCTGGACGAGGGCGACCCCCTGGTGCGCAGCGTCCACGGCAGGCTCAGACTGCTGCTCGCGGGGTTCGTGGCGGGAGGAAGGGCGACCGTCCAGGCGATCGCCGCCGCCGCGTACGACGTACTTCCCGGCCCGCCCAAGCCCGGCACGATCCAGTTGCTGCGCGAGGCGGGCGTGACTCTGCGAGGAAAGGGGTGATCCGGACCGTGGAGTCGCAACCCGCGTCCGCACCGGTACTCGCCGCCTACAGCTACTGCGAGACCGTCACCGGACAGCAGGCACGTAACTTCGCCTACGGCATCCGGCTGCTGCCCACACCGGAGCGGCGCGCCATGTCGGCGCTGTACGCGTTCTCCCGGCGGGTCGACGACATCGGCGACGGCGCGCTGGCGGACGACGTCAAGATCGCCCGGCTCGAGGACACCCGGGCCCTGCTCTCCCGGATCCGCGACGGCGCGGTCGACGAGGACGACACCGACCCGGTCGCGGTCGCCCTCGCGCACGCCGCCGCCCGCTTCCCGATCCCGCTCGGCGGCCTGGACGAGCTCATCGACGGCGTCCGGATGGACGTACGCGGCGAGACCTACGAGACCTGGGACGACCTGAAGGTCTACTGCCGCTGTGTCGCGGGCGCCATCGGGCGGCTCTCGCTCGGCGTGTTCGGCACCGAACCCGGCGCGCGAGGCGTCGAGCGCGCCCCCGAGTACGCCGACACGCTGGGGCTCGCCCTCCAGCTGACCAACATCCTCAGGGACGTCCGGGAGGACGCCGAGGGCGGGCGCACCTATCTGCCCGCGGACGACCTCGCCAAGTTCGGCTGCTCGGCCGGGTTCGGCGGGCCGACGCCGCCCGAGGGCTCCGACTTCCCCGGCCTGGTGCACTTCGAGGTGCGCAGGGCCCGTGCCCTCTTCGCCGAGGGCTACCGGCTGCTCCCCCTGCTCGACCGGCGCAGCGGCGCGTGCGTCGCCGCCATGGCCGGCATCTACCGCCGTCTCCTGGACCGCATCGAGCGCGAGCCCGAGGCCGTGCTGCGCGGCCGGGTCTCCCTGCCCGGACGCGAGAAGGCGTATGTCGCGATGCGCGGTCTGTCCGGCCTGGACACCCGGCACGTGACCCGGCGGAGCGTCAGGAGGCGTGCCTGATGGACACCCCGCCACCGGCCCGGAAGCGGCGGGCAACCCTCCGCCGCGGCGCCGCGTCCCAGACTGAGACGACCGGTCCTGCACCGCTGCGGCGGCCCGGCCGGGCAGGGGAGGGCGCATGAGCCACGGCACACGCACCGGGGGGCCGCGCACGGACGCCCCGGTCCCGGCAGGACGGCATGCCGTCGTGGTCGGCGGCGGGCTCGCCGGGGTCACCACCGCGCTCGCACTCGCCGACGCCGGCGTGGGCGTCACCCTGATCGAGGGCCGGCCGCGCCTGGGCGGGCTCGCCTTCTCCTTCCGGCGCGGCGACCTGACCGTCGACAACGGCCAGCATGTGTACCTGCGCTGCTGCACCGCCTACCGCTGGTTCCTCGACCGGATCGGCGGAGCGGCGCTGGCACCGCTGCAGGACCGCCTCGACGTGCCCGTCGTGGACCTCGCGCGCCCCGAGGGGCGGCGGCTCGGCAGACTGCGGCGCGACGCGCTGCCGGTGCCCCTGCACCTGGGGCGCAGCCTCGCCACGTATCCGCATCTGTCGCTCGCCGACCGGGCCAGGGCGGTCCGGGCCGCGCTCGCGCTGAAGGGGCTCGACCCCGCCGATCCGGCTCTGGACACCCAGGACTTCGGCAGCTGGCTGACCGCCCACGGCCAGTCGGCGCGCGCCATCGAGGCGCTGTGGGACCTGGTCGGGGTCGCCACCCTCAACGCGGTCGCGGGCGACACGTCCCTGTCGCTCGCCGCGATGGTGTTCAAGACCGGTCTGCTGTCCGACCCTTCGGCCGCCGACATCGGCTGGGCCCGGGTGCCCCTGGGCGAACTGCATGACCGGCTCGCCCGCGAGGCGCTCGACTCGGCGGGCGTGCGCACCGAGGTCCGTACCAGGGTCTCCTCCGTCCGCGCCGACGCGGGCGGAGGGTGGAACGTCTCGGTTCCCGGCGACACGATCCGGGCCGACGCGGTGGTGCTCGCCGTGCCGCAGCGCGAGACGTACGACCTGCTGCCCGAGGGCGCGCTCGACCACCCCGAGCGGCTCCTCGGTATCGGCACCGCCCCGATCCTCAACGTCCACGTGATCTACGACCGCCAGGTGCTGTCACGGCCCTTCTTCGCCGCCCTCGGCACCCCCGTGCAGTGGGTCTTCGACCGGACCGACGCCGCCGGACTCGACCGGGGCCAGTACCTGGCGCTGTCCCAGTCCGTCGCCCAGGCCGACATCGACGAGCCGGTGGCCGCTCTGCGTGAGCGCTATCTGCCCGAACTCCGGCGGCTGCTGCCGCGCACCCGGGACGCCCGGATCGAGGACTTCTTCGTCACCCGGGAGCGCACCGCCACCTTCGCCCCCGCACCCGGCGTCGGACGCCTCAGGCCCGGCGCCCGCACCAAGGCCCCCGGCCTGTACCTGGCCGGAGCGTGGACCGCCACCGGGTGGCCCGCGACCATGGAGGGCGCGGTCCGCAGCGGTGTCGGCGCGGCGGACGCCGCGCTGCACGCCCTCGGCCGGCCCCGCCCCCGCCACCTCTTCGCGATCGAGGAGGCGGCCTGATGCTGCAACGGAGCGGTGCGGCAGGCTTCCGTGCCCCCGGTACCGCGACAAGAGGAGAGACTGTGCCCCCTGTGACCCCGGCCCCGCAGGCCGCTCGAAGGACGGCGGTGGACGTGGCCGCGCTCCTGGAGCGCGGGCGGACCCTGGCCACGCCGGTACTGCGGGCGGCCGTCGACCGCCTGGCCCCTCCCATGGACACGGTCGCCGCCTACCACTTCGGCTGGATCGACGCCCAGGGCCGGCCCGCGGACGGCGACGGCGGCAAGGCCGTGCGCCCCGCGCTCGCCGTGCTGTCGGCCGAGGTCACCGGGGCCACGCCGGAGACCGGTGTCCCCGGCGCGGTCGCCGTCGAACTGGTCCACAACTTCTCGCTGCTGCACGACGACCTGATGGACGGTGACGAACAGCGGCGGCACCGCGACACCGTCTGGAAGGTGCACGGCCCCGCCCAGGCCATCCTGGTCGGCGACGCCCTGTTCGCCCTGGCGGGCGAGGTGCTGCTGGAACTCGGCACGGTCGAGGCGGGCCGCGCGGCCCGCCGGCTGACCACGGCGAGCCGCGCGCTCATCGACGGCCAGGCCCAGGACATCTCCTACGAGCACCGCGACCGCGTCAGCGTCGAGGAGTGCCTGGAGATGGAGGGCAACAAGACCGGTGCCCTGCTCGCCTGCGCCAGCTCCATCGGCGCGGTGCTCGGCGGCGCCGACGACCGCACCGCCGACGCGCTGGAGACGTACGGCTACCACCTCGGCCTCGCCTTCCAGGCCGTCGACGACCTCCTCGGCATCTGGGGCGACCCGGACGCCACCGGCAAGCAGACCTGGAGCGACTTGCGCCAGCGCAAGAAGTCCCTCCCGGTCGTGGCCGCGCTCGCGGCCGAAGGACCCGCCTCCCGGCGGCTCGGCGAGATCCTCGCGGCCGACGCCAGGAGCAGCGACGTCGCGAACTTCTCCGAGGAGGAGTTCGCGGCACGTGCCGCCCTCATCGAGGAGGCGGGCGGCCGCGAGTGGACCGCCGGCGAGGCGCGCCGTCAGCACACCATCGCCATCGAGGCCCTGGACACCGTGGACATGCCCGACCGGGTGCGGGAGCGGTTCACGGCGCTCGCGGACTTCGTCGTCGTACGAAAGAGATGATCACTATCGGTCGAATAGCCCTCGCGTAGTCGCCGGCCGGCGCCCAGGGGAGAACGGCACCGGCCGACGGCGGACCCACAGCAGACACCACTCGCAGGACTGCACGAAGGGGAAGCCATGACAGCGACGACCGACGGAAGCACCGGGGCGGCATGGCCGTCCCGCGTGACCGCGGCCAGCGAACACGACACCGACATCCCCGAGGCGGCCGGGGTTCCCGACATCGCCGCCCACGCCATGCGGCGCGCCACCGACTTCCTGCTGTCCCGGCAGGACGACCAGGGCTGGTGGAAGGGGGACCTCCAGACCAACGTCACGATGGACGCCGAGGACCTGCTGCTGCGTCAGTTCCTCGGCATCGGCGACGAGGACACCACCCGCGCGGCCGCCCTGTTCATCCGCGGCGAGCAGCGCGACGACGGCACCTGGGCCTCCTTCTACGGCGGCCCCGGCGAACTCTCCACCACCATCGAGGCGTACGTCGCCCTGCGGCTGGCCGGTGACCCGCCGGACGCCCCGCACATGGCGCGGGCCTCCGCCTGGATCCGCGAGCGGGGCGGTATCGCCGCCGCCCGGGTCTTCACCCGCATCTGGCTGGCGCTGTTCGGCTGGTGGAAGTGGGAGGACCTGCCCGAACTCCCGCCCGAGCTGATCTGGTTCCCCTCCTGGGTGCCGCTCAACATCTATGACTTCGGCTGCTGGGCCCGGCAGACCATCGTGCCGCTGACGATCGTCTCCGCCCGACGCCCGGTGCGTCCCGCCCCGTTCCCGCTGGACGAACTGCACACCGACCCGCACCGCCCCAACCCTCCCCGGCCGTTCGCCCCGGTGAGGAGCTGGGACGGCGCCTTCCAGCGGCTGGACAAGGGTCTGCACGCCCTGCGCCGGGCCGTCCCGCGCCGGCTGCGCGCGGCGGCCATGAACGCCGCCGCCCGCTGGATCATCGAGCGGCAGGAGAACGACGGCTGCTGGGGAGGCATCCAGCCCCCGGCCGTGTATTCCGTCATCGCGCTGCACCTGCTCGGCTACGACCTGAACCATCCGGTGATGCGCGCGGGCCTGGAGTCGCTGGACCGGTTCGCCGTGTGGCGCGAGGACGGGGCCCGGATGATCGAGGCCTGCCAGTCCCCGGTGTGGGACACCTGCCTGGCCACCATCGCGCTGGCCGACGCGGGTCTGCCCGCCGACCACCCCCAACTGGTCAAGGCCGCCGACTGGATGCTGGGCGAACAGATCGTGCGGCCCGGTGACTGGTCCGTGCGCCGGCCCCAGCTGCCGCCCGGCGGCTGGGCGTTCGAGTTCCACAACGACAACTACCCCGACATCGACGACACCGCGGAGGTGGTCCTCGCGCTGCGCCGGGTCAAGCATCACGACCCGGAGCGGATGGACAACGCGATCGGGCGCGGGGTGCGCTGGAACCTCGGCATGCAGTCGAGGAACGGTGCGTGGGGCGCCTTCGACGTCGACAACACCAGTCCGTTCCCCAACCGGCTGCCGTTCTGCGACTTCGGTGAGGTCATCGACCCGCCGTCGGCCGATGTCACCGCGCACGTCGTGGAGATGCTGGCCGCCGAGGGCCTGGCCCACGACCCGCGCACCCGGCGCGGCATCCGGTGGCTCCTGGCCGAACAGGAGCTCGACGGCTCCTGGTTCGGGCGCTGGGGCGTCAACTACCTCTACGGCACGGGCTCCGTGGTCCCCGCCCTGACCGCGGCCGGGTTCCCCGGCTCGCACCCGGCGATCAGACGGGCCGTGGCCTGGCTGGAGAAGGTGCAGAACGAGGACGGCGGCTGGGGCGAGGACCTGCGCTCCTACCGGTACGTCCGTGAGTGGAGCGGCCGGGGCGCCTCCACCCCCTCGCAGACCGCCTGGGCGCTGATGGCGCTGCTGGCGGCGGGGGAGCGGGAGTCCAGGGCCGTGGAACGCGGCATCACGTGGCTGGCGGCCACCCAGTGCGAGGACGGCTCCTGGGACGAGCCGTACTTCACCGGAACCGGCTTCCCCTGGGACTTCTCCATCAACTACCACCTCTACCGGCAGGTCTTCCCGCTCACCGCGCTCGGCCGGTACGTGCACGGGGAGCCACTCGGCAGGAAGCAGTCCGCGGCGAGACCCGCCGCGAGGTCCGCCCCCGGGCCGGCGGACGCACGCGAGCCGGCGGACGGTCCCGAGCCAGCGGACGGTCCCGGGCCGCAGCCGCTCGCCGAGGCGAAGGGAAGCTGATGAGCCACCGGCCCGCCCCGGCCCCGCTGCTGATCGCCTGTGCGCTCGGCATCGAGCACCTCGCCCTGCGCAGGCGTGGGCGGGGCACTCCGGGCGGGCCGGTCACCGTCCTGCGCACGGGCATGGGCCCGGCGGCGGCCGAGCGCTCCGTCACGCGGGTGCTCGCCGGCCCCGCCCTGAGCGGCGCGGCCGTGCTGGCCACCGGATTCTGTGCCGGGCTCGCCACCGGGATGCACCCCGGCGACCTGGTCGTCGCCGAGGAGACCCGGGACCCGCGCGGCAGCGTCCCCTGCGTCGGGACCGAACTGCTGGTGAAGGAACTGGTGCGGGCGGTGCCCGGGCGCACCGTCCACACCGGCCCGCTCACCGGCTCCGACCACGTCGTCCGCGGTCAGGAACGGTCCGGTCTGCTCGCCACCGGCGCGATCGCGGTCGACATGGAATCGGCGGCCACGCTTCTGAGCGCCGTCCGTACGGGCGAGCGCCCGGTTGCGGCCGTCCGGGTGGTCGTGGACGCTCCTGAGCACGAACTGGTCCGCATCGGCACGGTCCGCGGTGGAATATCGGCTTTCCGTGTCCTTCGTTCCGTACTTCCGGCTTTCTATGAATGGCACCGTTCCTTGCTGCTCCCCAGGAGGTGAGCCCGATGGCCATGCCGCTGCGTCAGTCCATCAAGGTCGCTACATATTTGGCCGAACAGAAGCTCCGCAGGCGGGACAAGTTCCCGCTCATCGTCGAACTGGAACCGCTCTTCGCCTGCAATCTCAAGTGCGAGGGGTGCGGCAAGATCCAGCACCCGGCCGGGGTGCTCAAACAGCGGATGCCCGTGGCGCAGGCCGTGGGCGCGGTCCTGGAGTCCGGGGCACCGATGGTGTCGATCGCCGGCGGCGAGCCCCTGATGCACCCGCAGATCGACGAGATCGCGCGCCAGCTGGTGGCCAAGCGCAAGTACGTCTTCCTGTGCACCAACGCCCTGCTCATGCGCAAGAAGATGGACCTGTTCACCCCCTCGCCCTACTTCGCGTTCGCCGTGCACATCGACGGCCTGCGGGAGCGGCACGACGAGTCCGTGGCGAAGGAAGGCGTCTTCGACGAGGCCGTGGAGGCCATCAAGGAGGCCAAGCGGCGCGGCTTCCGGGTCACCACCAACTCGACGTTCTTCAACACCGACACCCCGCAGACCATCATCGAGGTGCTCAACTACCTCAACGACGACCTCAAGGTCGACGAGATGATGATCTCGCCCGCCTACGCCTACGAGAAGGCCCCCGACCAGGAGCACTTCCTGGGCGTGGAGCAGACCCGGGAGCTGTTCAAGAAGGCCTTCGCGGGCGGCAACCGCCGCCGCTGGCGGCTGAACCATTCCCCGCTGTTCCTGGACTTCCTCGAGGGCAAGGTCGACTTCCCGTGCACCGCGTGGGCGATCCCGAACTACTCCCTCTTCGGCTGGCAGCGCCCCTGCTACCTGATGAGCGACGGCTATGTGCCGACGTACCGGGAGCTGATCGAGGACACCGACTGGGACCGGTACGGCCGCGGCAAGGACCCGCGCTGCGCCAACTGCATGGCGCACTGCGGCTACGAGCCCACCGCCGTCCTCGCCACCATGGGATCGCTGAAGGAGTCGCTGCGCGCCCTGCGCGAGACGGTCTCCGGGAACCGGGAGTGAGGCCATGACCGCCATTTCGCTCGGGATGCCCGAGGTACCCGCGCCGCGGCTCGCCGAGCGGCGCGTGTCGCGGCGGATCCAGGTCGGTTCCGTGGCGGTGGGCGGGGACGCGCCGGTGTCGGTGCAGTCGATGACGACCACGCGGACGTCCGATGTGGGGGCGACGCTCCAGCAGATCGCCGA